>JACAUC010000065.1 GCA_013390945.1 Candidatus Chloroheliaceae bacterium | reverse complement strand
CCTTTCCCATCTAAAAACTCACTAACTTTTTGTCTAGTTTTCTGGTTCCATTATAAGTTTAAATTTGGTAAAAATTTGTGACCCAACTACTCAAGTTAAGATTTAGGCAGTCCAAGATTGCCCGAAAATAGTAACTACACAGCCCCTAGCGGGGCTGTAAAGAAGGCATCAGAGGTTGACCCTTAAAAGCCAATTTCAAGGCCGCAAAAGTACTATGTCTCCGCTTTCACTTTGATATAATTCAATTTCTTTATTTCCGTATATTCACTTACTAGTTCTACAATCTTTGAGGACTGTCAGCGAATTTGGAATAAATCACCCATGTTAATTGTAAATTTCACAAAGAGCTTGCCAAAATGGTGTATAATGTAGCACGATGTAATTGCCCGGTACTCTTAACACTGGAAGATTTGCTGTATCTTCTCAATTGGTAGGGGGTTATTGAATAAACCCAACGCAAACTGGTTTCAGTTTGGGCGTATGGCATACGCCCCTACCTCGAAATGATGATACAATTTGCTCACACACAGTAAGCTTAAAAAATTTGATCAAACAAAGCTCGATATATCTTTGATAATAAAAAAGAATTTAATTGGGAGGTGGAGCGTTGTCTCTAACTGTATTTGAAGGCGGCAGCGATGGCGGTATCGAACTAGCCAAAGTTAACGCAATCCTTGACCGCTACACGGAATGGAATGCCAATGAAGCCTTGATTCCAATGTTACAAGAAGTTCAGCACGAGTTCGGTTTTGTGCCGAGTGTAGTTGCTGCCGTTATCTCTGACCGCTTTAGTGTACCGATGGAACAAATTTACGGTGTTTCTACGTTTTATAGCGATTTTAAGGTTAGGAGGAAAGCAGCACATCGTATACTACTCTGCGAGGGTACGGCTTGCTATGTGTGTGGTTCTCAAGAACTAGCTCGAACGGTCTTGAAAAAGCTGGGTATTGACTATAACGAGGTAACTCATGATAAACAATGGACGCTTGAGCGGGCTAATTTTTGCTTCGGAGCCTGCCAGTTAATGCCGATAGTCGAGATTGACCATACCATTTATGGCAATGTTACTCCCGAACGGTTAATTGAACTAATAGAGGAAGTAAATAAAAACCCTAGACATGGGGGGGAGCATTAATAGATGAACCGACAAGAGTTTCAGGCACTGCGTAAAGAGACTGCCGAAGCCCGCCAAACCCTATTTGAGCAGAAAATTGTCATCCAAGTGGTGTTGGATGGCGGCTCAATTCTATCGGGGGCGAAAGTTACCCTAGCAAAATTCCGCCAGCTATTAGCCGATAGCGGGCGTACCGATGTAGAAATTCACCAAGTCGCCGGATTTGGGGCAATGTGGATGGAGCCAACCGTCTTTATCTCCAAACCGGGTACCCGCCGTATTCTCTACGGATTTGTGGACGCAGATAAAGCCGCCCGCATCTGGCAACGCTGGATAGAGGGTGATGACCCTTGCTCTGAATATGCCTTTGCTTGGCTCGGCTGGACCCATACTTACCCCGACTACAAATGGGCTGACGGAACAGACCAGCAACCCTACCGGAATATCCCCCATATTGGCAAAACCGACTGGGGCCGCTTGCAACAACGGATTGTATTGCGTCATTGCGGCGATATTGACCCGGAGAGCGTCGAAGATTTTGTGGCAGTGGGCGGTTATGAAGCCCTCGAAAAAGCCCTCTTTGATATGACCTACACCGAGATTATAGCCCAAGTAAAGGGTAGCAACCTGCGCGGGCGCGGCGGAGCCGGTTTCGCGATGGGTATCAAATGGGATTCTGGCCGCAATGAGAGACGCACCCCCAAATATCTCATTGTAAACGGACACGAAGGCGAGCCAAACGTCTTCAAAGATCGCCGCATTTTTGAAGGCGACCCCCATTCGGTCTTGGAAGGGCTGATTATCGGCTGTGTGGCCGTCGGTACACCGGAAGCCTATATCTACGTCGGTAGCGAACATCCCCTAGCCTTCCGGCGGATGGGCAAAGCGGTGGAAGATGCTCGTAAAGCCGGACTACTAGGCAAAGACATTATGGGTAGCGGTTTCGATTGCGACGTAAAGGTGATTATTGCCGCTGGAGCCTATATTTCAGGTGAAGCCAGTGCCATGCTCTACGGTATTCAAGGTATTCGAGGTATGCCACGTAGCAAGCCGCCACGCTCGGTGGAGGCTGGTCTGTGGGGTCAGCCAACGGTAGTAAATAATGTAGAAAGCTTTAACAACGCCCCCCCGATTTTGATGAGAGGTGGCGACTGGTACGCCAAATTTGGAAAAGGGAAGAGCCTCGGTACCAAAGTTATTTTACTTTCTGGCCCCTTTGCCCGCACCTGTATGGCCGAAGTGCCTTTTGGTGGCCCCATTAGCGATGCAATCCACATTGTAGGCGGTGGCCCGGCTGATCCAGCCCATCCTATTCGGGCGGTACAAACTGGCGCAGTCTCCGGTGGTTCCTTCCCAACTTCTATGTTTAATATTCCTTTTGATATTGAAGAGTTTGCCAAGCATGATTGCCTGTTGGGGAGCGGTAGCCTAACGGCCTATACCGACCAGCAATGTCTGATAGATGCCAACTACTATATTGTGCGCTTCAATCGAGATGAGAGTTGCGGTAAATGTATTCCCTGCCGGATCGGTTGCGAGGGTATTACCCAAATTCTTTGGCGCATTATGAACGGTGGAGGCAATGAGGAAGATATTGCCAAACTGGAAGGATTGAGCAGAATGGTAATCCAATACTCGCTCTGCGGGTTGGGCCAAGCGGCTCCGCTTTCGGTTCTGAACCTGCTGCGTATCCCTGAGTTCAAGGACGAGTTAATTCAGCATGTTCGCGAGAAGAAGTGCAAGGCCAAAGTCTGCCCGATGGCACATAACCCCATCAAAGTAGGGTATCCTATCGGCATCCCGGCGCATGTAGCGGCCCCGGGCATACGTTAAATAATTAAGAATTTTGGAGAGAAATATGCCCGAAGTCAAAATGGTAAATGTAACCATAGACGGAATTGAGATCTCGGTGCCAAAGGGAACCTTCTTAATTGAAGCAGCCAAACGTGCCGGTATCTACATTTCCAATTTCTGCGCCCATTCCGATATGCGGCCTTTTGGGGCTTGCCGGATGTGTACCGTCGGGGTAATGGGATGGAAAGGTTTAGGCTTTGAAATTGCCTGCGCCGCCGAGTGTAAGGATGGATTGGTAGCCTTCACCGAAAACACCAACGATAGTGTACGCGAAGTCAAAAAGTTTATTATGGAAGCACTGCTGGTAGATCATCCGCTAGATTGTCCGATTTGTCCGGCCAGCGGAGCCTGCGATCTCCAGAACGCCACTTGGCACTACGGTATGACCGAAAACCGTATGGCCCGCGAAAAGATTTGGTATGAGCAAGACTATCTCAGCCCGGCCATCCTAATTAAACGCGACCGCTGCGTCTTGTGCGGACAGTGTGTGCGAGTCTGTGAAGAATTAGTTGGGGCACACGCCTTGACCTTTGTGAACCGGGGTATTGATACCTACATTGACTCGGCTTGGGGCGAAGACCTAACCAAATCGTCCTGTACCAGCTGCGGTCTCTGCGTGGAAGTTTGTCCGGTCGGCTGTTTAATGCACGTCCAATATGAGGCTACTGGCCTACAGTGGACAATGAAACGCACCTCCACCACCTGTAATTATTGTGCGGTAGGCTGCCAGATGAACTTTGAGGCCGAAAACAACACCGGCATCATTGAAAAGGTAACTATGTCCGAAGGGGTGGGCCTGAACGATTCCCGCTCTTGTGTCAAGGGACGCTATGGCTACCAGTACATCAACCATGGGGAGCGCCTGACTAAACCTTTAATTCGCAAAGGCAAACAGTTCAAAGAGATAAGCTGGGAGGAAGCCTACAAAGAAATTATCCAACGACTAACGCTCTATTCCGGCAACCAGTTTGGGGCCATCGCCAGTACCAAAACTACCAATGAAGAAAACTACCTGTTGATGAAGCTAACGCGGGGTTGGATGCGCTCCAACAACATTGATAGTGCCGCCCGCTTCTCGCAAGCGGCTTCAATTGCCGCCCTAGAGAGCCAGCTTGGAATCAGTGGTATGACTAACACCATCCAAGACATTAAGGACTACGCGGGTTGCTATTTTATTACAGGTTCCAATTTGGATGACAGTGCGCCAGTGATAGCCTACCTGCTCCAAGAGGCCATCCAACGCCGCAAGGTCAAGGCCATTGTAGTATCACCACGCAGGGTAAAATTTTGTGACCGAGCGGTGATGTGGCTCCAGATTGTGCCGGGAACCGATGCCACTCTTTATAACGGCCTAGCCCATATTATCCTTAATGAAAATCTCTATGACCAGAATTTCGTTAACAGCCGCACCGATAATTTTAGCAACTGGAAAGCTTCGGTGGCGGAATGGAATCCGCAACGGGTCAGCCAAATTACGGGTATCTCCGTGGAAGATTTACACCAAGCCGCCATCCTTTACGCTACCGGCGGTGCCGGAGCAAAGGGACGCAACAAAGAGACCAATCTCTTCCCACCCTCGGCTATTCTCTATGGTACTGGTGTAACGCAGTGGGTCAATGGCACCGACAACGTACATGCTCTAGCAAACTTGGCACTCTTGACGGGCAATTTGGGACGAGAAGGTGCGGGCCTCAACGGGATTCGGGATAGTGCCAACGAACAGGGAGCCTGCGATATGGGTTGTCTGCCCAACTATTTGCCGGGCTACGTTTCGGTAACTAGTGATTCGGCCCGCGCCGGGTTTGAAATCGCTTGGTCAGGTAAAGCTAACGGCTCGATACCAAAACAGCCCGGCTTGACCTATATGGATATGTTCAAAGCCGCCGAACAAGGCCAAATTCGGGCTATGTACATTATGGGTGATAACCCAATGTTGGCCGGAGCCGATTTATCGCAAGTAGAGCGCGGCTTGGAGCGACTCGACTTCCTATTGGTGCAAGACATCTTTATGACGGAGACGGCACTCTTTGCCGATATAATTTTGCCTGCGGCCTCCCACGCCGAAAAGGATGGTACTTTCACCAATACCGAACGGCGGGTCAACCGCATCAAAAAGGCGGTCGCTTCGCCTGGTTTCGCTCGCCCTGACTGGAAAATCTTGGCTGATCTACTCAACCGCTCCAGCCTCTCAGCAAACTACAAAACGGCTGAAGACGTAATGGCCGAAATTGTAAGGGCTAATCGGGACTACGCTGGTATCACCTACAAGAAGTTAGATCGCTCGCGCCCTTACTTCACCTATAAACCGGGCATGGTTTACAACCAAATGGCCCCGGTAGCGATGGAGAAGGCTGGGATGCAGTGGCCCACCGATTCTACGTCGCCACAAGGCCAAGATGAGACCTACATCCTCTTCGAGACGGGCTTCCCTACCGCCAATGGTAAGGCCAGTTTCGTGAAGGTAGCCGCAGCAGGTAATCGCCGAGAATTAAGTGATTTCCCAATCATTCTCTGTATCGGGCGCACTCTCTCACAAGATCATAGTGGAGCGATGACTCGACGGAATATGGTACTGGAGTCACTGGCTCTTGAGCCAGAACTAGAATTGAACATAGTAGATATGCAGGAGTTAGGGCTACAAGACGGCGATATTGTACAAATAACTTCCGCCAAAAATCTACCCCTCGAAGTAAAGGTGAAGACTAGTGCCGCCCAAGCTCAGGGACATGCCTTTATGCCTTGGGGGTTCAAAGAAGCTCCCGCCAAGATCTTGATGCAGGTTCCGGTTGACCCTCGCAGTGGTACGCCAGAGCTAAAGTACCTGCCCATCAGAATTGAGCGGGTTAGCACCAGAGCAGGTCTGGTTAGTGCTGGGTCAGCAACCATTCAAAAATAGTAAGCTTCTACAGCCAGTTCAAAATAAGAAAAAGTGCCGCAGGTCTGCGGCACTTTTCTTATTAATCCCCCTAATCGTTCTTTAGGGTAAAAAGCGAATGAAGACCTCATTACTGAGAAGCCGACCACGCACCGTCAGACGCAAACGGGATTCGTGCGCCTCGTCCCGAAACTCTTCCAACAAGCCAAGGCGGACTAGGTTTTCAACAACACCCGGAAAAAGTTGCTCCAGAGATAAGCCAAATTCACGCTCAATCCGGGCTAGTTCCAGTCCTTCATTCAACCGTAAAGCCAGAATCACCGTATCGGTCAGCTTTAATTCAGGTGTAATCGGCTCAGCCTCCTCTACCTCAATTACACTCTTACCCTCTTCCAAACGGCGAATATACTGCTGGGGGTCTTTCAGCACAGCGTAACGATAACCGGCAAAAGACGAATGGGCACCCGGCCCAAATCCGATATAAGGCTCATTACGCCAGTAGACTAGATTGTGGCGACAAGCAAATTTCTCAGACAAGGCCCAATTGCTGATTTCATACTGAACATAGCCTGCCTTATCCAACAATTCCAACGCAAGCAGATACATATCGGCCATCAAGTCATCGTTCGGAGAGGGGAGCGAACCACGAGCCAAAGCCCGACCCATCGCAGTCTGTTCCTCAACCGTGAGGGCATAGAGCGAAAGGTGTTCGGGACGCAAACTGACGGCCCGTTCTAAGGAAATTCGCCAAGCGGCTAAGCTTTGATTAGGCAACCCATAGATAAAGTCTAGGTTCAGGTTGTCAAAGCCGACTCGCCGAGCCAAGTTGTAAGCCTCTATCGCCCCGGCCCCATTATGGAGACGACCTAGAGTTCGCAGTAAATCATCGTCAAAAGTTTGCACCCCAAACGAGAGTCGATTTATTCCCATATCGCGGAGTAGACGCAACTTCTCTAGGGAAAGAGTACCCGGATTAGCCTCTACTGTAATCTCGGTCTTTGGGGCGAAGAGCGCGTACCGAGCGATAGTCTGCATCACCTTCTCCAGTAAAACGGGCGGCAGGAGCGAAGGAGTACCACCACCAAAAAAGAGCGTAGCGACAGACAAGCGTGGGTTTATTGAGTCTGACCGCGCTGGTAGTGGTTTGAGTGGTTGATAATTCTCACTAGTTAGTGCTGAGAGAGTTCGCTCAATCTCGGTACAGAGGGCATTGGTATAACGCCCATAGAGTTGATCGAGATTGGTATAGGTGTTAAAGTCACAATAGCTACAGCGCGTCTTACAAAAAGGAATATGGAGGTAGAGACTCAGCCTTGACAAAGTTGGTTCCTTTGGCAGTTCTATTTTTTCGGTTTTTATATATAACCCCTTCCAAAATGAATGTAGCAACGCCCTAGGTTTTAGCTCACCTTAAAGGAATTTTCGCACTCCTCACGCATTGTAACATAGAAGGCTATGTCTCTTCTCAATTGGTAGGGGTTTATTGAATAAACCCCTTGTAGGTTGGCCTCATATTGGGCGTATGCCCAAAATAAGGCTGGTTTATTCAATGAACTTATTGAGAAGAAACTCAATTGCGTTGTACTATTCGTTCTCCTCACCTGTTGGATATTGCTCCGCCAATTGATCTTTCCCTAACCACTACTCTTCTAAAATGGCCTCCTCACCTGTTGGATATTGCTCCGCCAATTGAGTTTCACCTTGCGCCGCCGCCCGTTCCAAATTCAAGGCCAACAACTTCTCCAATATCTCCTCATTGGTCAGCTTAATCGGCCAGCCATAGGCTTCCAATACGGCCTTATCTAATTTCTGGTGGGCTAGATCTAGCCAAGTCGGACGTTGGTTATAGAGACTGGTGAGGGTACGCTTCTTCAACTCCTTCTCCTCCGTCAAATCGGGTGGATTGAGCCAACGGTCGCGCTTCTCCACCAACTCACGCGCCGCCAAAGCGATAGCCTCCACTTTTGGATCGCCCTTTGGCTCTTTGTTGGGAGGCCAAGGGAAGGGAAAGGTTTCAAAAGTAGTGGTTGGAGTATAGCGCGGACGATCCTCCAGAGAAGTGCCTTGACGCAATGCCCATAGTTCATGCACTTTAGAATGTAGCACCCCCAAGAAATAATCGTCATTACGAGCGATAACTATAAGGGCTTGATCTGGTAACGTGGGAGGATTCAGCCAAGTAAAAAAGCGATGTTTTCCTACTGCTAAAGTTATAATATAACGCTCTAAACCTGCGATAGCCGTTCGTAAAGTTGGGCGAGGTCTTTCATGTAACCACCAATTAGGCTGAGTTGCTCTTGAAGTGGCCCTCTTTAGCTTAACATGTTGCACGATATATTCAAAAGGTTGCTCATAAAGGGAGGACTCTTCTTCAGACCGGTCCGCCCCAAAATCAACGATCCATAATCCTCTACGGCGACCAGCAATATCCAAACCATTCACGGAAGGTACAACCACCTCACTATTAGGACGACCATTCGGGTTGAGCGGTGCTTTTAACATTTTTGTGGCTAATTCAGGCAATAGCTCAAAAGCACCTCCCTTTGTATCACCCCTAAACGAGAGGTTGGCATTTTCTTCCAGCCTTAAAGCTTGGGCAAAATTTAAGCTACTGGTTAAATCAGGATTTATACTCTGTACGGGCTTACCATCTAAAGTTTTGGTAAGCTCTTCACCTTTATCAAAACCAATCATAGAGACATGTACTGCTACCCCCTCTTGAGCCCATTCTCGGTCGCTCCAAGCCATAAAGATAGTGCCAGTTTCGGTGATGCGTTCTAATACCTTGCGATTAGAACCGCCACGAATACCTTGGGTTGCCAACAAGCCTGCCCGTTTAATGTGACCGTCGCCAAGCAACTTGCGGGTGCGTTCAAACCAGTAGCAGACCAAATCTGCCCCATTTGGCACTCGATTCGTATGGAGTTGCCACAAATTCTCTACATACTTATCGCCGAGTTCTCTACGCAATCGGCTACCACCCAAAAAGGGTGGGTTCCCAATAATAATATCGGCTTTGGGCCATTCTGGTTCTACGGGCTGACCTTGCTCATCGTAAGCCAAGACTGCATCCATATTTAGGATGGCTTTAAGGGATTTTAAAATTGGTTCGGGAGGCTGTCCAAAACCATTGTCGCGGAGCCACTGGATATAGCCGATCCAGATAGTCGCTTGGGCTAGTTCGTGAGCATATTCGTTAAGCTCAATGCCGTGCAACTGCTGTGGCCCGGCACTAGGGATAATTTGGGGCAGACCGACATCTTGGGCAAAAACGGCCACTTCCTTTTGTAAATCCAGCAGTTGTTTCAAGGCCACATAGAGAAAATTGCCGCTCCCGCAGGCCGGGTCAAGCACCTGCACCGAGGCTATCTGGTCATTAAAGTTGGTAAGCAGGCTTGCCAACTCTTTATCTAGTTTGGTGCGCTGACCGCCAGTTGACGCATCTCGCTTCTTAACCAATTCGGCGGCTTTAGCCTGCACCTCTCCCCATTGGCGACGTAGCGGAGCCATCAACACCGGTTCCACGATCAACAGAATATCGGCCCGACTGGTGTAGTGCGCCCCCAATTGTGATCTTTTGGTAGGGTCGAGGGAGCGTTCAAAGAGCGTTCCCAATACGGCAGGCTCAATGTTTGACCAGTCCAGTTTGCAAACTTTATAGAGAATCTCTAGTCCAGCGTTATCCAACTCAACCATCTGGTCATCATCAAAAAGGCCACCATTAAAATGCAAAATCTCATCTGTACCAAAGAAGCTGCCGCTTCTCATCGCCTCAAAGAGTTTGGGCAATTGCCAAACAAAAACTTTGGGCCGCTTCTGGCTAGTCTCAATCAACCGGGTGAAGAGTTGGTCAGGCAATAAGCCAATATCCTCGGCAAAGAGGCAAAAGAGCAACCGAATCAGGAAGTGAGCCGCCTGATTTGCCTCCACGCCCTGCTTCCTGAGCAATTCGGCCAACTGTGCAAACTCGCGAGCCACCTGTTCGGTAACTTCTGCCGTAGTAGTGGGAACCTTAAAAGCGTCCGGGTCGGTAAAGATTTTACGGAGTAGGTCAAGGTTTTTGGGATCAAGTAGGTCATCAAGGCTGAGCTTGTAGACTTTTTTGACGGTGTTGGTGAAATTAGTATGTATCTCAAGGGTCAAAGTATCACAAACGATCAGCAGAGGCGGATTTTCGAGGGCTTCGCGATAAAGCTGAAGTTGTTCGTAAGCTTTGCCCAAGTTAGCCTTACTGCGCTTATATTCCCAAGCAAAATGCCCCTTCATCCAGACATCAGCGTAACCCTGACTGCCCTTGCTGTTCCCTTTGGTAAGACCCTTCTCAAAAGCATACCATTCGCCGGACGGGTCTGCATCGGTTGGAGTAGGTTGTTGCAGCAGGTGGCAAAAATCAATAAAATGCGACTGCGCCGCAGCCCGTTCGGTTAGTTGCGTCTTCTTCCATTTAGCTACAAACGTTTGAGGGGTTAAGGTTGCCATGCTTCTACTTTCTATTACAGCTTTAGGCAAGGTTCATATTGGTGGCCCAACCGGAAATAAATTTCCGGTCTAAGGCAAGGTTCATACCGGCTTTACACGCAGACTGGTCTTTAGGATGGTACTCATTGGTGGCTTGACCGGAAATAAATTTCCGATCAAGCTATCCGAGTTGTAAAGCCAAAAGCCCCGATTTTGAACCTTGCCTTAGTTTATTTTGGTTGATTGACCTAGCGAAAGATAGCTAGGATTATAAACTTATTTCTGGCTTTAATCAAGACGCTCCAAATTTACGCTTGCTCTAGCCAGAAAAAAATGATATTATGGTTTACGCTTAATTAAATCAGAAAAATTATCAATACTTAAAAGGCAACTACTAAAATGATAACACAAAGTTATGCCGAACAGTTCAACACTTATCTCAACCACACCTTGTGTCGGCCATTATTTCTACGTGGAGATGCCTTAACGGTATTGAGCGAGTTTCCTAGCCAATCCATAGACTTTTGTATGACAAGCCCTCCCTATTGGAATAAGAGAGAATATCACAATGGTGGAATAGGGTTAGAAACCACCTACGAAGAATATACAGAAGATCTTTTAAAGATTTTTAGCGAAGTTAAAAGAGTTCTGAAAAATAGCGGCTCCTTTTGGCTAAATTTAGGAGATACTTATCATAATAAGGAGCTACTCGGTATCCCTTGGCGCATCGCTATAAAAATGATGGATGAACAGAAATGGGAATTGCGGAATGATGTGATCTGGAATAAGCTTAAAGGACCGGATAATTCAAAGGATAAGCTGCGTAATATTCACGAATATGTGTTTCATTTTGTGAAGCAAACTAAAGATTTTTATTATGATATTAACTCTATCAGATCTAAACCCAGAGAGGTTCAGATAAAAAATGGAGCCATAATCTCAGCTACAGGTGTAACAGGTATTCGCTACAAGAGGCAATTAGAGTTGTCTACTGCTCTCTCTGAAGCAGAGAAAGCCACCGCTTTTGAAGCCTTGAACACAACCCTAGAAAGATTAAAATGCGGCGAAATTTCAGACTTTCGTATGGTCATAAGAAATCAGCAAAGAACGACACACTCCAATTCTGAAGCGTTATCGGGTAGAGCAAAAGAGTTGGTACAAAAAGGGTTTTATTTCCTCTACTATCATCCTGATGGTAGTAAACCAAGCGATGTGTGGGAAATCATTCCCGAAGATACCACAAATAGAGTAGATGACCACTATGCTGCCTATCCCGAAGATTTGTGCAAAATACCCTTGTTAGCCACTTGTCCGCCAGACGGTGTGGCTTTAGATCCATTTTGTGGTATAGGCACTACCAACTATGTCGCTAAAAGCTTATTTAGAAAATCTATCGGCATTGACCTATCGGAAAAATATATAGATTACGCCGAACGGAGGTGTAACACTTTATTTTGAGTAGTAAAATTATCGAACTATTCGGCATTTCAACAGAAATTAGCGAGACTGATTGGAGTCAAGTTGTTAAGGAACAGCATTGTCCTTATCTCGATAGAGCTTGCGTTAAGGTTAGAAAGAGCCAGCCTGAAATTTCAATTGGAACATGTTTGGTTAACTATGGAGTTAAACACAATAAAGGCATTGTTATTTGCCCTCACCGCTTTCTTGAAAGAAAACAAATTTTTTTGGATTGCCTACACCTTTTAACCTTACACGAACCGGGCAATGAATTACACAAGATTTCAGAAGTTTCTATTCCAGGTGGAAGTGTGGATTATGTTTTGGCTTCTGTTAGAAATGGCAAAGTGATAGATTTTGTTGGTATAGAACTTCAAGCGATTGACACGACTGGTACTATCTGGCCGGAACGCCAAAACTTTCTAAAATCTGTGAGTATTGAAGAGATAGCAGGTATTGAATCATCAAAATCTTTTGGAATGAATTGGAAAATGACTGCTAAAACAACCTTAGTACAGCTTCATCATAAGGTAGAAACGTTTGAGCAAGATGCACTTTCATGCTTATTCTCTAAAAAATCTAGATAAAAGATTAAAACTTAACCTATCCACCAGAGTAAGTACAGGTGCTAATGGAATAGCGGCTTGTCTAGGTTTACAAGTAAGTCCGCTTGTCGAATTAGAGGTAATACTTACAACATTACAATCAAAAATATCTACAAAAACTTTGCTCACGGTTTAGCGGGAAAGTTGTTAACACCTTTAAGGCTGTTGCAAAGTCGTGATTTGACAAGACCGGAGGGTATCCTTTCAATAATTCGTGGTAGGGGCGTATTGCATACGCCCAAAATGAGGCGGGTTTATTCAATAAACCCCTACCTATTGAGATGATACACCGGAGGTAGGTGAAAATCAACTGACGGAGCAGCATCCTACAAGATTTTGGCCTCCCGACTAGAATATGGCTAGGAAAAACTATTTTAGCCTACCTATCAGCTTTCTCTTAGGCCAATATTGTAGGATGCTGCTCCGCCACTTTGCGAAAAGCTACCGATTGGAAAAACCTATCAGCTTTCTCTTAGACCAATATTGTAGGATGCTGCACCGTCAGTTGATCATCTTGCCCTCGCTCGGAATTAGCCTCGTGGTAATAGACCAATATTGTAGGATGCTGCTCCGTCAGTTGATCATCTTGCCCTCGCTCGGAATTAGCCTCGTGGTAATAGGCCAATATTGTAGGATGCTGCTCCGCCAGTTGATCTTCCTGCGCGGCGATCTTGACGCACACCCGGTACATTGTAACACGTTGCCAAGTAACCTACCTACTGCTATAATACCGGGAACAATTAAAGATTGTTATGGCAGTGAGGAAGAGGAGTAACCGGAATTGCTTCCCAAACAGAGAAACCGGGCCAGAATGTACCCTTTAGGGTAGCGTGAGGCTGAGAGTCCGGCGGGAAAAGATACGGTGAAAGGCACTTCGGAGCCATTTTCTAAAGAGTGGGCGTAATTTGGAGCTAGGTTAGTTACCGAGCAAGAACGCCAACCAGGGTGGAACCGCGAGATTAGCCTCAAATTCCGGCAATTATTCAACGCCACGAAATTTTGAAAAGCTCTCGTCCCTGGGCCGTTTTATTCGGGCCGGGTGCGAGGTTTTTTTGTCCCCTTTTTCAAATCAAGCTCCCCCGGCGAGTTCCAATAATGGAGGAGGATTTGCTATGTCCAGCGATAATGCTGACATTACCCAGCCAAAAGCCGCCAATGTAACGATGGATACTATCGTTTCGCTCTGCAAGCGGCGGGGCTTTGTTTTTCAGTCTAGTGAAATTTATGGTGGCTTCGGTAGCACCTACGACTACGGACCATTAGGGGTAGAACTGTTGCGAAATGTGCGTAACCTCTGGTGGCGTTCGGTGGTACAGGAGCGTGACGATGTAGTTGGGTTGGAGGCTTCGATTCTTGGCCCGGAAGCGGTTTATGTCGCCAGCGGCCATGTTACCAACTTTTCCGATCCGTTGGTGGATTGTAAACAGTGCAAAATGCGCTGGCGGCTGGATCACTTGGATGAAGGCCAATACGAGACCCAATACGGCCCCACCAAGCGCAACAAAGAGGGTCAGATAGTTTGCCCCAACTGCGCGGGTGAGTTGACCGAACCCCGCAAGTTTAACCTGATGTTCAAGACCGGAATCGGTGTGATTGAGGATGAGAGTTCGATAGCCTATCTGCGACCTGAAACCGCGCAAGGTATGTTTATCAACTTTAGCACGATCCAGACCGCCACCCGGCGCAAATTGCCTTTCGGTATTGCCCAAATTGGCAAGAGTTTTCGGAATGAGATTACCCCCGGTAACTTTGTCTTCCGTACTCGCGAATTTGAGCAAGCCGAGATGGAGTTTTTCGTCAAGCCCGGCACTGACGACCACTGGCACGAATATTGGGTTAAGGAGCGGCACGAATGGTACTTACGGTACGGTCTCACCCCGGAGCGGTTGCGTATTCGACCACACGGCAAGGAAGAATTATCCTTCTATTCCAAAGCTACTAGCGACGTGGAATATCTCTTCCCTTGGGGCTGGGGTGAACTGGAAGGTATTGCCAACCGTACCAATTATGACCTGACCCAACACGCCAAACATAGCGGCAAAGACTTGAGCTATTTTGACGAGGAGACCAAAGAGCATATCGTTCCTTTCGTGATTGAGCCTGCTGCTGGTATAACCCGAACCGCCCTCACCTTCCTAATAGATGCCTATGACGAGGAACCGGACAAAGATGGTACGCGGGTAGTGCTGCGGTTTCACAAGAGTGTCGCTCCGATTAAGGTAGCCATTCTGCCGCTCTCCAAAAAGGAACCACTGATCAATCTAGCCCATCAGCTTGAGAAGAAGCTCCGCAAGCACTGGACGATCCAATACGACGAGACGCAAGCGATTGGCCGACGCTACCGAAGGCAAGATGAAATCGGGACACCCTTCTGCGTCACGGTGGATTTTGAAAGCCTCGAAGATAATGCCGTCACCATTCGCGAACGGGACAGCATGGCCCAAGTGCGAATCGCCATCCCTGAATTGCTTGATGCTCTTAAAGAACGGCTAAACGACGACTAGAAATTTTGGATTTTGGATTTTGGATTTTGGATTTTAGATTTTGGATTTTGGATTTTAGATTTTGGATTTTAGATTTTGGATTTTGGATTTTGGATTTTGGATTTTGGATTTTGGATTTTGGATTTTAGATTTTGGATTTTAGATTTTGGATTAATTAGTCCAGAATCTAAAACCCGATTAATTTCAAAACCAAAACCTCAAAACCTTCTGTAGGAGGGATTTCTAATCCCGATTGGATTTAGTTACTTCTTCAGGAGGGCAGGCCCGGCAGAGATAACGGCATTGGTGCGAGCAGTTCGGACGGGAGCCGGGGAGAATCCACGCGCCCGATAAACCGCTTCTAGGCGGTGAGCCTCGCGTCGGAAATGGGCCAGCTTTTGAAAATAATCAATGGTATCATGTACGAGCCGAACACTTGATTGCTTATCGTAACGCTTGATAAAGAGAGTGGGAACTTCCACAATTTTAAGCCCAGCAAAGTAGCTACGGGCCATAATTTCGGTATCCCAAAACCAACCCGGATCTTCACATTCGGTCAGCACGGGTAGCACTCGTTCCCGATTAAAAAATTTAAAACCCACTTCGGTATCTTTGAGGGGGAGATGCAATACTTTCGCTTCTAGGGCGTGATAGCCCACGCTCAAAATTTGGCGGTAGAAAGTGCGCCACAGAAATTTGTAGATGCGTAAAGCAGTAGCCACATCTGCGCCGCGCTCTATCTCCATTGCCGCTGCCGGGATGTAGTGGGCTGGTGTCTCTAGGTCAATATCAAGGAAGCCTGCAATGCGACCTTTAGCCGCCAAAAGACCATCGGTGACGGTGCGACCTCGCCCAGTGTTTTTCTCGTGACGGATTAGCTTCATCTTAACTTGAGGATAAATTTCCATTAGTTCAAAGATAAGCGCAACCGTATTATCCTTGCTCAGATCATCCACAAAGATCAATTCATAAGAATCGTGGTAGCGGGTTACATTCATCACGTCAATTAACTCCGCGATGCTCTCCCGCAAAACAAACTCTTCATTGTAGCAGGCAATTATTACACTAAGGGCAATTTCACCTGTTTTTGTTACTTGGTGCAACTAAAAATTCTCCTATCGTTATGGGCCAAACCTGATCCCAAATCGGGATTGGAAATCCCTCCTACAGAGATCTATTTAATTTATTACCCCCTATTATACCGAACAAACCAGAATAGTCTGACCACACAAACCAGCGTAATAAGTGTAGGATTGTTCCACCTTGAAAAATTTTTGAGCTAAGGCTACCTGTTCAGCCAAAGGCCGAATATAATCGCCCCGGTCTTGCTCAGCCAAAAATTTGCTGAGCGGATTGCTAGGTGTGGGGTCCATATCTACAATCACAAACCGCTCGGTAGTGACACGGGCCACTGCCGCCAGCACCGCCTCATTTTCGGCTACCGTCAGGTGATGCAGACTGTTTATCATCATCGCCTTGGGAAAGGTAAGGCCACGCCGTTCAAATTCGGCCCCTGTAATATCGTCGGCCACAAACTCGCGCTCTGGATGACCCTTTCCAGCCCCATATTTTTCAGTGGCATAGGTAATATACTTGGGATTAATGTCAATTCCCAAATAAGGGCCAAGCGCGACATTGGCAAACTCGCCAGTACCACAACAGACATCTAGCAACGCCTCACCCGGTTTTAGGTGCAGGTTCTCGCGAATCAATCGCCGGGTAATGTTCTGCTTCCCGCTAATGGCAAATTGTACCAGATTAAATAGAAGCGGGTTTTCTAAGGTTTGCTTTAATTTATCTACAACTAGCAATGGTTAAATCCTTATTAGTGCCTTTTGAAAAAGATTCGGTAAATCCACAATGAAACAGTCGAGTAGGTAAGCCAGCCAGTTAAGGCCACGATAGCTAACCGTCCGCCGTAGAAGAGGACGGGTTGCTTTAGCTTTTGCCAGATAAAGAGCAGCAGCAGGCTTGCCAAAACAGAGATCAAGGGTACAGTGAACCAAACCTGCTTATCTACCATATCTACTTTCCATTGAAGTAGCCCGAAAACCACAAAAATTACCAACCAGATTCCCATCAGCCAGAGATTGCGCCCACTACGCAATTGAGTCGGAGAGGGATCCGTTGCTGAGCTTCCGGTGGAGAGGTGATCCAGCGTGGAGACCGGAGCAAAGCTAATCCAGCCATACATAATTAGAGCCAACCCTAGCAAAGCACCTACCCCATAGAGATTAAAAAGATGATCGGTGTAAAGGCCAAGGTAAGGCAGAAAGTCGCGTTTACCAAGACCTAGCCCCTCACCGCTACTAAGGGATTGGTCAAAGCTGGTTAGGGTAGTGGCAATATCAGGCAAAAATTGCCAATAATAGAGTACCACCGCCGCTAGACCTGCGACGGTAGTAGAGGCAAAGATTGCTTTAGCATTTTGTCGGTTTAACTTATCGGCCCGCCCGACAAAGAAGAAGAGACCCACCGCCCAACTATAAAGCATTATCGCCATAAAGACGGCTGTAACGCTATAGACCAGCATGGTCAGGGTTAAGAGTACGGTCAGGCTCAACCAGACTTGCCAGCGGGAGAGCTTGGAATATAGCACTAGGGCTAGGGTCAGGTAGAGGAGGGCCAGCCAAAAACTGAGCGTAGTCGGCCAATTGCCCCAACTATTCATCAGCCAAGTGCAGGGAATCAGCAGATAAAGTCCGGCGGCTACCAAAGCGGCACGTATGCCAGCCCCTAGTGCCAGAGCCAGCGCGTAAAGGATAAAGACCCTTACGGCATCCAGAAAGATATTAACCAGATTGATACTGATATTGGGATCGAGGGGCAAAAGGGCGAAAGGAGCCAACAGGAAGTAGCTAATGGTAGAGTAAGGAATAACGGCGGCAGAGTTCCACTGACCGGGAACTTTGGAAAGGTTGCGATTGGTATATTGCTCCCACAGTTGGCCTTGCGTGATACGATTGATTTCCAGCAAATGAGCGGGGGCATCAATTATTACGGCTTGGGGGTAGAGTACTCCCCCACCGCGCAAAAGTAGCCCAATCAGAAAGAGAGCCACTAACCCACTCCAAACTTGGCGTGGGAGGGGTAATTGCCAGAGTTGGAAGAGTCGAGGCAAGGTCAGATCAAGCAGGGGCAAAGCTAAAACTGTCACCACTAGCAAGAGGGCCAATCGTCCGGTATAGACGGTTAGTTCCAGCCGCCAAAATATTAACATCGCCGTAGCCAAAACCAGCAGCAAAGCGGTTGCACCAAAGGCCCAAGGCCGGGGTAGGCCGGGGTAAGCTAGGGCAAAATAAAAACAGAGCAGCACCACTAGCAATGAAACCGAGAGACCTAAAGGTGGCAAACTACCGGGTTTTGGCGTGAGCCAGGCTTCATAAAGTTTGAAACCGTCTGTAGGAGCCACGATAGATGAATCGGGAAGTCCAAGCGGTTTGACCCGCATCTCTACGGCAAGATTGCCGCTTTGGTAAGGGTATTTGGTAAGATCGAAAGTATAGAGCTTAGGTAAGCCCGGTTTTAACGCAAAGGTCGTCAAATCTTGTCCATTGAGTAGGATTTGAACCTCTTGTCCAGCAGGATAAACTGGTGATGCTGCCGCCCTCAATTCCAGCCGGGCCAATTCGCCTGGGCCGGGTAAGAGGAGAATGGGGCGAGTGCGAGTCCAGCGATAGTTTTCGCGAATTGCTTCCGGGCCAGTTTGGAGTTGGATTGGTGAGGGGTTGGTATTTCCGTTTGTCTCACTTTCGCTCCCAACTAGCAAGCTTTGACCGTCATCATAGTCGAAACGAACAGCGTAACCAAAGCCACCCTCGGCCAAATTCAAATAAGGTCGGTCGTAACCGCCACCCAGTTTGATACGCATCACCGGAGTAAAGAGGTAGGCTAAAAAGAGAGCCACCACTGCCAATAGTAAGGCCGCCGCACACCATGGAGAGAAGAGGACTCTACGTCCTCTTCCCACTACCTGCGGCAAGGTTGGAAGATAAGGAGCAGGTAAAGATGAGGTTGAGTCGGGTGAGAGGCTTTCCGATTTCGATTTATCAGCTTCTTCTAAATTAATCCGGTCTAGCACTCAAACGCGCTCCTGCAATGACATTCTCGAAAAATTGGCACAAGCGCATAAGCAGTGCCTTACATTATGGTCTAAGGTAAAACGTTCAAAGAAGGCTCTTTGTTGCCTAACTTTGCACCGATACCCTCCAAGAGCAGAAAAGATTTATCGCTGCTAGATTTTAACAGTATTAGGGTCTTTAAGCAACAAAGCATACGCATGAAGGCAAGTTGTATATTATGTAATGCAGAAGAATATAACAACCCTTTAATAACCTCTTAACCTATTGTTAAACAGTCGTTTACAGGTAAGTCCTAATATCTTAATATACCCTGATATAAGGCTGCTAACCTGATTTGGATTCAGTTTAACATTTTTTTGAGAGGAGTTTAGAAACGATGTGCCAGTCACACGACCATGAGCATGAAGAACATGAACATGATGAGCATGAAAATTCTTGCTGTAGCCCTAACGAAGATTATGAGAAGTTTTTAGCCGACGAACGCAAGCGCACTGTCTCCCGCCGCACCATGATTAAGCGCATGACGGCAGCAGGTTTGGCTCTGGCAAGTAGTAGTATCGCCACCACCAACGTCTTTGCCAGTAGCCAAGCCCGCCCGACCCATACGGCTAACGTGGTACCCTTTGTAGCAGAGGGTGACGATAATCTCTTTTATCTCTCTGGAGACCACCACATTCACACCCGTTATAGTCCTGACGGCAAGTACCCTGTTCAACGTCAGGTAGCCGAAGCCAATGCTAATGCACTAGATTGGATGGTACTGACTGACCATGGTGGTAAAGATCACAACAAACTCTCCATAAGCCAAACCGTTCCCGATATTATCCGTTCCCGAGGTGTCTTTAAGAATTTACTCATCTTCTCTGGCCTAGAGCTAAATATTCCGGGAGGGGAACATGGCACGGTGATGGTGATGCCAACCCCAAACGAACTCAAACAACTCAAAGAGTTTGAAGCCAACTATGATGGTGTCATTGCCAAAAACGATGAACAGACTATGTTAGCGGGCCTCTTTTATCTGAATCAGCTTGATCCCAAGCCCCTCTTTTTTGCCAACCACCCGGCCCGACGCGGTCTAGATAGCCCTCACGAAATGCGGAATTGGAAACTGACGGCCCCCGAAGTGGTAATGGGCTTTGAAGGTGCGCCCGGTCATCAGGCCGAAGGTCTGCTCAAAGATGCCGATGGTAAATATATCGCCTACCGCGGCGGCTATGGGCGCAAAGCAGATGTGGGTTCCTATGAACTCTATCCACCAGAAAGCTATTTTACCTATGGTGGTTTCGATTGGCTAACCGCCAAACTAGGCGGGGTCTGGGATTCGCTTCTAGGCGATGGACTGCGCTGGTGGATTACCGCCAACAGCGACTCGCACAGGTATTTCTGGGATTACCAAGATGTAGATGCTACTACTCATCCTACTAAAGGCTATGTCACTGAGATTGACCAATATTTCGTGCAACCAGTCTACGGCGATTATGCCCCCGGCGAATTTAGCCGCACCTATGTAGCCACCAATGACCGCAGTTATGCCGGAGTGATGGCTGGTATGCGTGAAGGCAATATGTTTGTGGTAACTGGCGACTTGATTGATCGGCTCAGGTTCTACGCTTCAGGTCGCGCCCCGGGCGAACAGGATTTCGGTGGGATAGGTGTTCTGACTGGTGGCACCTTCTTGGTTAAGCCGGGTAGCGATGTTCGGGTGCAAGTAAGATTGCGCGTTCCCAATAGCCCCAACAACAATAATGACCAACCACAGGTTGACCACGTAGACCTGATTGCCGGACAAATGACACTGGCCGGGTATCAGCAGGGTAATGCTGACTTGCAAACCAATCCTACCACGCGCGTAGTGCAAACCTACGGCCCCGGCGATTGGCGAGCCTCCAAAAGTTCAAGTGGTCTCATCATCGAAACCGAATATATCTTCCGCAATGTTCAGCAAAGCTTCTACACCCGCTTGCGCGGTACTAACTCGAATGATCGCGGTGAAATACCTAAAATGGATGTGGATATGCGTGGTAAGACCGGTCCTGCCCCCTCCCCTTGGGAATCACTTTGGTTCTACTCTAACCCTATCTTTGTGGTAGTCTCCGATAGCTAATTGGGCCAAATATAACCAAAAAGTAAGTTCTAATCACTGGGATAGTTGAAGCAACTGTCCCGGTGATTGGATTTAGGCGTTAGCCTTTAGCTTCTTCTTTAGGGTTGATTTTAGTACTGAACTTGAGGCGCAGGGTACGGGCGTTGGGACTTTCGCCACTTACATCAAGATTGATCGTATTAACGCCCTCCTTGCTCACAATTTCCACATTGGCCGTAATTTCCACTTCGACATCGGCTTCTTTCTCAATGCTGGCCCGCACTTGAGAAAAAACCGACTCGACTAGTTCGCTAATGCTTACCTGACCATGTTTATCGGTCAGTTCGGGTTCGCCCCGGCGCACTAGCCCAGCCGGGCGAGAGGTATCTTGTTTGCCACTACTAACGGTCACTTTGAGGGCCATTTTAAGTCTACTCCTTCGTTAACTTCCGTTTAACTTCCCGCTAAAAAACCTGATAAACTTATTTAATACTTCTGGTGGGCGCAATTATAGCACAAGTATCTCTCAGTCAGGATAGGGCTGCGTTAGAATTGCATTTGATTTTCCAATGGAAAACCACTTGTAAAACATCCCCACATGGTGCTATAATTATCGTATAGCCTTACAGGAGATTAGTTCTTGGAAAGGCACTAAGGGTAACGCCAAACACTACCTAAAACCGTTTGAAGATTGGACTAAAGACCAATATCAAATTGGGTAGAGCAGAGTATAATAATAGAAGATTGTTTAAAGCTTTCGTTAAGGCCATGTTAGTCTAAGTTAAAATTATGCTACCTTATGGGGGAAATCAAGATGAACAAACTTTTAAAGTCTATTGGTACTGGTATTGCTAAAAACCCCTATTCTAACGACAAATTGGATGAATGGAACCAATTGTTGGAAGAGATTAAAAATACTTATTCCATAACCATCGAGAGTTTGTGTAACGCCCCCCTTTTGCTGACAGAGCATGTAGATGAATACAGTAAGCTTAAAGTCTTTTAGTAAGCTTAAAATTAGCTTGTGCTAAGCAAGCCGCTCTAGCTACATCTTTTAAGTAAGGGCCGGATTTTCGGCTGTTTCATTTCAACCATTTATTCCCCTTGTAATCCCATATTTACATTTTTGCCAATCTCAATCCCACTATTAAAATACCACAAAACCGGAGTGGGTCTTATTTAGCGGCACTTTGTGGTAAAATTAAACATAAAATAGAGAAAGTGTTCTAAATTAAGAAGGAGATCGTAATGGTACAAGCGACAACAACCGCACCAAAACTTGAGGTAACAATTGGATTGTTGGGTAATGATTTGGTGCTGCGGGTAGCAAAAGTTGGAACAGCTTTTTCGACGCTCCATCTGGATTTAAAACAGGCATTTCCTCAAATTAAGTTTGTGCGGGATGAGAAGCGTCAGGTGTTGCGTTGTCTGCCTATCTACTTTACTCCACTACGCCACTATTTTATGGATCGAGTAAAAACCGGACGCTATGCCAATCTAACCCTCGATTTTAACGTCGCGCCACCGCTGGATTTTGATCCCAAAATAACGTTAGCCACCCGCGATTACCAACAAGCGGCCCTAGACGCATGGCTTGGGCAAGACGGACAGGGCGTGGTGGTATTGCCAACCGGAGCAGGTAAAACTTTCGTGGCGGCCTTAGCAATTGCCCATCTGAAGTTGGCAACCTTGGTGATTGTACCCACGATTGATTTGTTGCAACAATGGCAAAATGCGCTGGCCGACTTTTATGGGCTGAAGGATAAGAGCCTAATTGGGGTTTTTGGGGGTGGTAAACAGGAGATTAAGCCTCTAACCATTATAACTTACGATAGTGCCATTATTCATAGCCGCCACCTCAATAATTTTGCGCTACTGGTCTTTGATGAAGCCCACCACCTGCCTGCCGAATCGTATCGTACGGCGGCGGAAGGGGCGTTCGCCCCTTATCGCTTGGGGCTAAGTGCAACACCCGAACGGGGCGATAATTTACATCTTCTGTTAAATAAATTGATTGGGCCTGAAGTCTATCGCCGCCTGCCTGCCGAACTAACCCGCCAGAAATTTCTAGCCCCCTACCGCGAAGAAAAGATTATGGTGGAGCTTTCCGAAACGGAGCGGGCCGAATACGATACGCTGATGGAGGTCTATCGCAAATATATCGCTCGGCTTGCCAAAGGCAGTTATAGTCGTTTTGGGGGGGCCAACCAACTCTATCAAGATATGATCTACCGCAGCGGAAGTGATCCAGAAGCACGAGCGGCCTTGATAGCCCACCAAAAAGCCCGGCAACTCTCCCTAAATGCAACTGCTAAGCTTGAAGAGGTCGCACAATTACTTGAAAAGCACTGCCACGATAAGGTGATTATTTTTAGCGAATATAACAGCATTGTAGACGAGGTAAACCACCGCTACTTTGTGCCAAGTATCACCTATAAGACTCGTGCAGACGAGCGCAAAGCCATCCTAGATCGGTTTCGGGCAGGCCAATACTCCAAGTTGGTCAGTGGGCGAGTGCTAAATGAAGGAGTAGACGTGCCGGATGCCAACATTGCCATCGTTATCAGTGGCAACGCCACCAACCGCGAATATATCCAGCGTCTCGGTCGGGTGCTGCGCCCCAAAGCCAAAGATGCCCCCCAAAGTGCCATCCTCTACGAATTGGTTAGCGCGGACACGGGCGAGGTCAGCACCGCCAAACGCCGACGGCAAGGGTTAAATAAAAGAAATGACAAACCTGAAACCAACAAATAGGGCTAAAGATCAATACCTTTCAAATAAGGTATCCTCTCAAATGGTCAAACAGAACTAACTGTAATTTTTCGGTAAGCTATGGCAAGGTTCATACCGGCTTTACACTTTAGGATGGTACTCATTGGTGGCTTGACC
>JACAUC010000064.1 GCA_013390945.1 Candidatus Chloroheliaceae bacterium | reverse complement strand
GATTAGAAATCCCTCCTACATTTACATTTTTCGGGATTAGAAATCCCTCCTACAAGGACTTTAAACTTAAATAGCGTCGCGGGAGAGCTTATAGCCCACCCCATGTACGGTTTCAACTAGCTTGGGAGTGGGTAATTTAGCCCGCAGATTGGAGATATGAACCCCCACCGCCCTAGATGCGACCAGCGAATCACAATCATAGAGGGCTTCTTCCAATTCTATCTTAGAATAGACCCGGCCGGGCCTGCGGGCTAGAGTTATCAGCAATTCATATTCCTTGTTAGTCAAAGCCGGTACCGATTGCCCATTGTAAACCACTTCGCGGCTATCCCGGTTAATTACCAGTTTACCCACCACAAAGAGGCTATCTTCCAATACACTGGGAGCATCCGGCTCGGCGGTGGCTTCAGTGGTGCTAACACCGTTGCCCTTTTCCAGTCGCCGGAAGATAACCCGCATCCGAGCCATTAGTTCGCGCGGACTAAAAGGCTTGGTTACATAGTCATCCGCCCCAATTTCGAGGCCCAGCAACTTATCTATCTCATCCGAGCGAGCCGTCACCATTATAATCGGTACCTCACTGGTAGTCCGAATCCGGCGGCAGACTTCTACCCCATCCAAGCCCGGTAACATCAAATCCAACAGAACAAAATCGGGTTTCTCGGCCTGAAACTTTACCACCCCCTCCAAGCCATCCCGAACACTCAACACTTCATAACCTTCCGCTTTACAATAAATCGTCAGGTAATCCACAATGTTCGGTTCATCTTCGATAATCAAAATTTTCTTGGAGTGTACCATACCATTTTCGACCCATCTACCTAAATCTAGTGTGGTTGTTCTATTACAACCTATAGAATTTTTGCCTAATAGAACAAGCTACCATAACCTGTTCTCTCTTTCAATCTTAACACGTCTAAAGGAAAAAAACCGCAAGCAGTCGCAAAGATTTTGCAAACTTCAGCCTTTGCAAAATCTTTACGAAAAGTTACCTTTTTTAATTACCGTCAATGTTACAATTAACCTTGATACGTAGGTAAAAACCTCGTTTGTCGAGGCTTGTTTCTACAATAAACTTTTTGCTGTAACCACTTGAATCCAAGGAGTCGGAGTCACATATGGATGACAAAAATAAAAGAGGGGCTTCCGAGAGTTCGGGCAGGTCAGAGCAACCTGACACCGAATTTAAGACGGGGTTAATACCAACCCCCACCATTTCTAGCCCAGGCGTACCCGCTAAAGCAGGTGACGGCACACCCGCTCCTTCAACCGGAGGAGTACCAAAATTCAGCCCTACACTCGCACCGGATACCGGACAGAGTGGGGGACACAACCTAGGACGACCCAATCCAGCGCGGGCGCGAGTTCCACGCAAACGCAAGAGTAATCCTTGGGGCTGGGTCTTTATTGTGCTAATCGGCTTGGGAGCCGGAGCCGGAGTCTTTTTCGGGGTAAGAGGTTCTCAGACCAGCACTGGTTTTCAGGGGCTTACCACTAATGCCTCTCTTCGCCAACCCGTTACCCTCGCCGTCAGTGCCACCGGTCAAGTTTTGGCTAATGCCGATGTCTCCCTCTCTTTTGGTAGTGGTGGTACGATCACCGAGATTAAAGTAAAGCAGGGTGATCTGGTTAAAAAAGGTCAAGAATTAGCTCGCATTGATGATAGCGATCTACAGATTACTGTTAAGACCGCTAAATCTCAGCTGGAGCAACAACAGATCAATCTAAAGAAGGTAACCGACGGTGCCACCCAAAAGGATATAGATCTAGCCCAAGCCAGCTTGCGACAGGCCCAAGTCAAGTATCAGCAAACCAGAAACGGCAACTCCTTGCCTACCGACATTGCGAGTGCGGAGGCCTCCTTACGGTCGGCCCAAGCCAAACTAGCTCAGGATCAGCAAGGTGGTAGCGCAGCCGACAAAGCCGCCGCCCAATCCTCTTTAAGCTCGGCGGAAGCTAACCTAGCCTCGGCCCAAGCAAAACAGGCCAAAGACCAAGCTGGCCCGGACTATGCCACCATCTCTGCCGCCCAAGCCAAAGTAGATCAGGCCCAATTGTCGATTAACGCCAAGAGTAGCCAGCTTCAAACTAGCGTTATCTCGGCCCAAGCCTCCCGTGACCTCTCCCTCAATGCCTTGCGCGTGGCTCAGGATAAATACTCGGCAGTTTATAGTAACAACCACAATGGCGATGGTTCACTCAAAGGCGGTTTAAAGCAGACCGATATTGACAGCGAAACGTCCGCCTACCGAAGCTTGCAAGATGCTCAGAGCAACTATGACAAAGCCGAAGCATCTCTTAAAGATTCCCAAGTACAGCTTGATACAGGCTTAAAGACCGCCCAATCTCAACTGGACGATGCTAAAGTTCAGCTTGACAAAGCCAAAAACCCACTCACTCCAGCCGACTTTGCCGCCGATCAATCCTCGGTCGTCTCGGCCCAAGCCTCCGTGGATAATGCCAAGAAAGCTCTACTTGCCCTTACTCCCACCGATGCTACCATTGCGGCAGATCAGGCTTCGGTCGCTTCAGCCCAATCCTCCTTGGCTAAGTTGAAAGGCGGAACAGCCAGCGACGTTGCCAGCGCCCAAGCCAGTGTAGACTCGGCTAATGCTACCCTGAACGATCTGTTGGCCGGGGCAAAACCGAATGACATTGCGGTCGCTCAGGCTTCGGTCAACCAAGCCCAAGCCAACCTCGAAACCCAGTTACTCAAACTCAAGAATACGGTAATTGTCGCACCCTTTGATGGCATAGTCCTAGTCCCGGCGGCGGCAAGTACCTCGTCTAATGCCACCGTTCCAGTTATAGGGCAACTGGTTACAGCCAGCACCGTCGTCTTTCAACTGGTAGATTATAGCGCACTCCATGTGGATGTAAATGTCGGTGAGACCGATATTGCCAAAGCGAAACTAGGACAGGCCGCCGCCATTAACTTTGATGCTATGTCAGGTCGTAGCTTTACAGGCAAAATTACCTATATCTCGTCTAAATCCGCCGTTAGTAATAACGTAGTTAACTTCTTGGTAACTATAACACTCGACACTCCCCCGGCCAATAGCTTCAATGATGTTTGGGGTCAAGAACTAGCTAAATACCTCCAAGCTCAAGGTTTAGGTGGTCAGGGTCGCCAAGGTCAGGGCCGTGCTACAGGACAAGCGGGTTCACCCGTTGCTGGCTCTCCTGCTGCTGGTTCACCCGCTACTGGTTCACCTGCTGCTGGACAAGGTCAGGCGGGCGGTTTCGCGGGTGGTCAAGGTCAAGGGGCTCGTGTTTCAGGCGCATTAGCCGCCCAGCTTGGAGTCTGTGGCTACACACCCACCTTCGGGACAAGCAGTACCGCTATTGCAGATCAACCTAAAGTGGGTATGACGGCCAATGTAACTATTTGCCAAGACTTTAAGGCAGGTGTACTATCGTTACCAAACCGGGCTCTGAAAACCAAAACCGAAAATGGGCGGCGGGTACAGTACGTCTCGGTACTAGTAGATCAGGCTACCAGTAAGATGGAAGACCGACCGATACTAACCGGGCTGGTAGGCGATACCTACACCGAGGTTACGGGCGGCAATCTGACCGAAAACGACCTAGTAGTACTCAGTACCACTCCCACCAATCGGGTTACTACTACCAACAACAGCTTTGCTGCACCCGGCGGTGGTGCTGCACCCGGCGGTGGTGGTGCGCCTGGTGGTGGTGCTGCACCCGGCGGTGGTGGACGTGCTGGCGGCTAAGCCACCAATCTGACCTTTGTAATTTGGTATTTTCTCAATGGGTAGGGGTTTATTGGAACCAGTTCACATAAACCCGCAACAGGCTGGGCGTATGCAATACGCCCCTACCCCAAATAATTGAGATGATACGTAATTTGATAGGCCGAAATCACTCTTCAAACCCAAAGCGGCCTATCTAAATTTGGGGGTCTAATTACAACCATCTAAAACTGGCAGAAAATTAAGCAGGATATATATGATAGAAATCAATAATATAACCAAAACCTACTGGATGGGCGATGTAGAGGTACAGGCACTTAGAGGCGCAAGTTTCACCGTTCAGGATGGCGAACTAATCGCCATTATGGGTCCTTCAGGTAGCGGTAAATCCACTCTAATGAATGTGCTAGGTTGCCTTGACCAACCCAGCAGTGGTTCATACAAGATAGATGGCGAAGAAGTAGCCGATTTAAGCGAAAATCGGCTGGCCGAGATTCGTAACCTGAAAATCGGCTTTGTCTTCCAGAGCTTCAATTTATTGCCCAAGTTAAGTGCCTTGCAAAACGTGGAACTTCCGATGCTCTATGCCGGATTGTATAGCCGGGGTGAGCGCGAGGAACGCGCCTTGAACGCTTTGGAGTCAGTCGGGTTAGGTGGAAGAGTTCACCACAAACCAAAAGAGCTTTCCGGTGGTCAACAACAGCGCGTGGCTATCGCCCGTTCCCTCGTCAATGACCCCGCTATTATCCTAGCCGACGAACCGACCGGGAACTTGGATAGTAAATCAGCCGTTGAAATTATGGGTATCTTTCAGCGACTCAACTACGAACATGGTATCACCGTCGTTTTTGTAACCCACGAGCCTGATGTCGCCGAATATACCCACCGCATTGTTCGTATTAGGGATGGTGTAATTGCCCACGATGAATTGGTCGAAGATCAAAAATTTGCCTACCTGCCTGCGGCCCAACACAGGTTTAGCGGTAGCGGCGAGCATCTTGGAAGGCTGGCCTTAACTGAAACTTAGCAGAGCGGGTATATTTTTACGTTAGTCATTTGGTGGAATTTTAATGAACATATTTGAAACTTTAAAAATTGCGTTAAGTAGCCTTTTATCCAACAAAATGCGTTCGCTCTTGACCATGTTGGGTATTATTATCGGGGTAGCCTCGGTAATTGCTTTGCAAAGTATCGGGCAGGGTACGATTGACACTGCTACCAAAAAACTAGAACAGGCTGGCACTAATCTAGTTACCGTCCAGCCATCCACCCAAAGTGTGGGCGGTATTGCTCTCAGTAGCACCAATGCTAACCTTACCTTAGAAGATGCTACGGCGATGGCCGACACTACTAGGGTCAGTGCCGCTGCTGCTGTAGCACCCGAAAACACTAGTGGCGGACAAATGGTAGCTGGTTCAAAAAACACCTTTGGTCAAATTGTTGGAACCACTGCCTCCTACCCTGATGTACGCGATGTTACCATGTCAAACGGGGAGTGGTTCCAAGATAGCGATGTCAGTGAAAATAAACAGGTGATCGTGCTAGGTTCTATAGTAGCCACCACCCTCTTTGGCGATGGTAGCGCAGCGGTGGGACAAAAAGTTAGCCTAAACCGTACTAGCTTTATCGTGGTAGGGGTGATGAACCCCAAAGGGGGGAGTGGCTTTGGTAGCCTCGATAATCAGGTCTATATTCCGGTCACTACCTCCCAAACACGCCTTACCGGACGTAGGCCGGGCGGCTCAAGTACTACTGGCAGAACCATCAGCGACATCGTAATGAAATCTACCAACCAAAACAGCGTAGATTTGTTAATCAGTCAAGCGACCGATTTGCTGAGAGAACGTCACAAAATTAGCGGAACCAACGACGATTTTAAGATTACCAACCAACAAGACCAACTCCAAGCCGCTAAAGATCAGCAAGCCACCTATAACACCTTCCTAATCGTCATTGCTTCCATTTCGCTCTTTGTGGGTGGTATCGGTATTATGAATATCATGCTGGTGACTGTCACCGAACGAACCCGCGAAATCGGTATCCGCAAAGCTATCGGTGCCAAACCGTTCGATATTCTGATCCAGTTTATGATCGAAAGTGTTACCCTTTGTTTTGTAGGTGGCTTAGTCGGGGTAATTTTTGGAATCGCTTCTTCTAGTGTGGTAGATGTTACCTATCAGCATACGGTGGTAAGCGGCACCATTGTAATCGTAGCCGTAGCCTTTGCCGTGATTGTAGGTCTCTTCTTTGGGATCTACCCAGCCCGGCGAGCCTCTCGGCTTAACCCGATTGATGCCCTACGCTACGATTAATCTTCGGCAGTGTTACATTTATAAATATAAAAGAGAGCTTCCCTTTTTATCGGTTTGATACCGACTTAAAAAGGGAAGCTCTACTTTTAAAACCTATTCATCCGGTTCGATGGTGCAGGTCAGTCCAAAGCTCATAATACGTTCCTGATAAAACTCGGCGGCTTCTTGGGGACAGGTAATAACGATGGCACTGCCCTCGCTGTGGGCCGTATACATTATATCCACTGCGTCATTTTCGCTCAGCGAAGGTACAGATTTTACTAGGGCAAGTACCACTAAATCCATCGGATTATGGTCATCGTTATGTAAAATAACTTTGTAAGGTGGACAGAGTTTGCGAAGCGTATCCTTATCTATATCAGGTATTGTCTTAGTGTCGGTCTCCAAAACCGGACTTATTGCTTTTATAGCCATTAAAGACCTCACCTCTCCTCTTGATTATTACTCTTATGGCTAAAATATTAATCCCTTTACCATGACAGGATTATAGCATACTGCGGTCAGAAACGACAAGCCCACTATGCTGTATAATAATAAGCGGAGTTTGTTATACTTTACAAACTTAATTAACTTTACAAGCTTATCACTTTCGAGCCCTATCCGGCCTAGGCATACTAGACCTAAAGCCTTCGGGTAACAGTGAGAAGGATTTTTGCAAAATGAAAAATATTACGGTTAAAGAGCTTAAACAGTATTTAAACCAACGCAGTCAAGATGACTTGATTGCCGATATTGTAAAATTGTACAACAAGCTAGATGCGGTTAAAGATTATTATCAAAGAGAAATTTCAAGCACAATTTGAGGAGCGGTGTGCTGACATTGTCCATAATGCCGATGGCATAGGCTGGGGTTTCTACGATGAGTTGAATGAGCTATATCACAAATATTTCCCTGAAGATACTTAGAATCCAGCCCAATTAGTAGTTGACTATAGTGGTAAACAAGGCTATTATATTATTAGATGGTTAATGAGCGCAATAAATAATTTCTCCAATGTGTTAAATCGCAACATTGCGAAAGTAGGTTAAACAAGGTTAGAATAGTGTTAGAGTGTAAGAGGAGCATAGTCATGTCTGCTTTCAAGCAAACAACCCCTGTTTCAAAGCGATACCGTCGGATACGGTATCTGCTAATTTTCCCACTGCTAGGATTACTGCTCTTAGCAGCTTGCGGTGACACCACTACCCCCACCTCCAGTGCAGTAACCACGTCGGTAGTCGCCACTCCTACCACCAATGGTCAACCCGTCACCATCCGTCTCGCCACCGGCGATAGCGGTGACGGCTTAATACCTTACAACAAGATCAAGGATGATTTTGAGAAGGAGAACCCTAATATTAAAGTCAAAATCGAGACAGTTACCGATTCTGACTATTATGGCTCACTTATGACCCAAGCCGCCAGTGGCAACGGTCCTGATCTCATTCAGATCGGCGACGATGCGGTGGCTCTTTTTGTGGAAAAAGGTGTCATTGAAAACCTCACCCCCTATATTAGCGGAACCAATGGAGCCGAAAAGTTGGACACCAGCATCTATTTCCCAGGGGTCTACCATACCGGCACCTACCCTTTCAAGAACAAGCCCTACCTCTTGCCCAAAGATTACACCTCAATTTGCATCATCTACAACAAAGCTCTCTTCAAAGCGGCTAACTTACCGGAGCCCGATAGCAATTGGACTTGGGATGATTTTGTGACCACCGCCCAAAAACTAACCCTTAAAGATGCAAACGGTAAAGTAACCCAATATGGGGCACAGCTTCCAGCCGCGTGGCCGCGTGGTTTTGAGGCACTTGCTTTCACCTTCGGTGCTAAACTTATCTCAGATGACGGCACTAAGTATAGGGGCTTCCTCGATAGCGATGCTTCCGTCAAAGCGATGCAACTTTACACCGATCTTTACTCCAAAGGCTATGCCGCCCCACCAACCGACATCACCAAGTTCCAAGGTGGTAACGACAATTTCAATCAGGGTACGGCAGCCATGCAGATGACTGGACATTGGCCCCAATCCAGCTACCTGAAAAATCCCAAACTGGCCGATAATCTGGGCGTAGTCGGTCTACCGAGTCAGGTTGGTTTGCCTAAAGCTAACATCATCGCTTGGGCGGGTTTTGGTATCAACTCCAAGAGTCCAAACAAGCTGGCCGCTTGGAAAGTGCTGCGCTACTTTACCGGAGTGGAAGGTGCTAAAACTTGGGTAGATTGGGGTTTGAGTTCGGTGCAGAGCATTGCCAGCCAATCTAAAATACCTTTGGATAAAGTTTGGGCCGATCAGGTGCAGTATTTCAAACCGATCACCGGTATTTTCACCCCTTACTGGAATGATGCCGGATCACCAGAGATAACGAGTGTAATGAACACCGCCCTAACCGATCCAAAAGCGAATGTAGCTGAGCTACTAAAGAACGCCGCCGCCAAAGCCGACCAAAAGCTACAAGAAAAAATTGCCGCCAACAAATAAGCGGAGGTCAATTGGCGGAGCAATTTCCAACAAGTTACCCTACCAAATTCTTCTTAATTTGGTAGGGGTTTATGGCATAAACCCACTCCACCTTGTACCTATGGCATAAACCCAATTCACTTGGGGTTTATGCCATACACCCCTACCAACAAATTATTGAGATGTTACAAAAATTTCGGATGCTTGCTTTGTGGTGGTCTTTGGCTTAAAATCCCTTTATGGAAAGTAAAGCTAGAGGTGTGGCCCCAAATTTAGCAGGGCTGGAACAATCGAAAAAAATAAGCAGGGCGCAGGAGAAGAGCGCGGTGGCTTGGCTCAAACTTCACCAGAGCGGAGTGGTTTTGGCTCTGGTGGTATTGACTGGGGCGGCGATGCGCCTTTTTGTGTTGGGTAAGGCCCACTTTATCGGCGATGGCGATGAGGCTTTGATTGGGCTGATGGCAATGCACATCACCCAAGGCCAGTTCCCGGTCTTTACCTACGGCTTACCCTATATGGGGGCGACCGAGTCTTATTTTATTGCCCCACTCTATTTGCTCTTTGGGATCTCCGAAGTCGGAATGAAAATAGCTCCTTGGCTGGCTTCTAGTAGCCTAATTATCCTAAATTATGTGGTAGCTCGTCGCTTTTTTGATAGCCCACTAGCCGGGCTATTGGCCGCAACTTTGACGGCTTTCCCCCCACTCTACCTGACCATTACCGGGCTAAGAGCTTGGGGTAATTTTATCGAGACCCTTTTGTTGGGTGACCTACTCTTCTTGTTGGCGTACCATCTAGTCTTTACCGACCATCGGAACCACAAGTGGAAAATCTGGGGACTATTTGGGCTGGCAGTGGGCTATAGCTTCTATGGTTACTGGCTGGCGGCTTTTTATTACCTGCCGATCTTCTTCTTTATCTTTCTGAAAGATAAGTTATTCTTTTTGCGTCGCCCTTTTCTGCTCTTTATCGGGGCTTTTTTTGTGGGTAGCCTACCCTTCTGGATTTGGAATGTTTTTAATAATTGGGCAACCTATCACTTTTTCTTTGATCCACCAAAAGGCAACACAGGTGGCGGCAAGCCCCCAGCACTGGATGTACTGAACTTTTTCCTGACCACTTCGCTACGGTTGGCAGTGGGAAGTTTTAACTATTGGTTTCCGGTGGGTACGGCTTTTGCCCTAATCTTGCATACTATCTATGGACTGACGCTGATAGGTTGGCTAGTCGCCCGTTGGCGCGGAATGGTAGACTGGTTTCGGCTTTCGCTCAAAGCCGCTCGTCCGGTGGATATGCTGCTGCTCTTTGTGTTGCTTTCGCCCCTCTTGTATTTGGTTAGCGGAGTGGGAACTAACGCTTTTGCCTTGCCGGGGGTAGATACTACCGGACGTTACCTCTTACCGCTGATGGGTGTTGCGCCCCTCTTGCTGGGGGGCGGACTAGCGACACTAGCAAGCAAGGAGTGGAAGCTAAAGGCTAAACTTTGGAAAGAAGCTAGTCCGAAACTTGGCAATCGAAATTTGGGCAAACTACTCCAGTTTGGGCTGATAGGGATAGGTCTGGCACTGGTGCTATTTTGCAACCTTTACCCCTACCGCAGGGCCGATTTTGTCTGGGCCTTTCAGTCACCCTATTATATGAATTTGAAACCGCCAGTGGATAATCGCCCGGTGATAGCTTACCTAAAACAAGAAGGGATTGAGTATCTTACCTGCAACCATTGGGTAGGCAATCGCCTAATGCTCAGTGCCGCAGATGCGGTTAAATGTGTGGACTATTACGACTTGCAGCAGGGCGGCTTGGAGCGTTTCCCCCACCTGACCGCTACTTTGCTAGAACCGGGGCGGCAGGTAGGTTTTTTGCTAATTAATCCGGGAGGGGAACGACTTCCGCTGGAGGAGCGTTTGACCGAATTGGGAGTAACGTTCACCCGCCGCGACTTTACGCCTTACAGCGTCATCATCCCACGCTCGCGGACAGTCTCACCTCCTGAAGTGTTGGAGGCTCTGAGATACCCCTATTAAGAGAAACCTTATCCATGAAGATTAAAGTAGATTAAGGTAGGAAAACCTTGCTTCTTCCTCTGATTTAGGTTATTATCGCAGCATAAGCGAGAGCAGAAAAGGTACGGTTTGAGATAGATGGGACAAGCGGCAAAAGAGAAGACCAAAGTTTAGCAGAGGGATGCGGTATAGGAAAGTCAGGGCAAATTATGTTTAGCCTAGTTGCAGATGCTACCTTAACAGATATTTCAATACTAATTAATCACATCGTTCAATCCGGGGAACGTGAAATAGTTATAACCGCCCCGACCGGTGGAGTGCTTTTTCATAATGTGCAAGATCTTTATGACTATGAACTATTGCAAGGAATGAGCCAATCGTTGAAATGGGAAGTAACCCTCCTGACCGAATCGCTACTACAAGCCGAATTAGCGCGAGCCTTTGGGTTTAATGCAAGAGTGTTGGAGACCGAAAGTGGACCGGAGCCCACCCCAGAAGAGCTATGGCCGAGCGGAGAGGAGGAAGATGACCTGCTGCGAATCGCCACCCCCTCGTCCAAAGGGTTCTTCCGCATAGAAGTGGAGCGGGCCTTTACCGCACTAGATCAATTGATTGCCGCACTCTTGGAGCAACACCAAGCGGATTATAAGGATTTTCTAATCCAAGTTCCAGTAGATAGCCCACTCTTTCGCGTCTGGGATGATTTTGTAACGATGCAGGAGGTTGCCGTCCAATATGGCCTTAATCTTCGCTTCGAAAGTTTCCTGCCCTCCTTCGTGTTGATGGCTAATACAGCAGGATTTTATGTTACACAACACCCCCGCCTTCAATCGGCTACGATTGATGAGCTAAAATCTTATGCCGAGGTTATGCGAAATTCAGAATATTCCTCCCTACAAAGACTAGCCGAAATAATCGAGCCTACCATTGCAATGATGGAGGAGGGCAACTTAGAAGAAGCAGGTCGCTTGTTAAATGGGCGAGCCACCCGGTTAGTCCAAGAATTTTTCGCCGATCCCGCCAACCGCATTCGTTTCGCCAAAGAAGATGCCACCTTACCGGATGAAGGTATTCGTTCTTTGGAAGAAGTCACCGAGTTTGCCGGTCACCACTTTGACAGACGCTATCGCTCGGTCCGCTAACTTGACAAAATTCGCTCCTTTTTGTAAATAAAACTAGGAAGCATACAGCCCTAATCTAGGGCTCTACTTTCTTGCCAAGCCGGGTTAGGTGAGATATAATACCCCTATCAGAGGCGAAAAGAGAATTTTAAGCAAACAACAGACGAAATAATCGAAAAGCGACTTGAAAAAGCCGCAAGCTTTAGCGAGATTGATCTTTCAAAATACAACAGATTGTGGCCTGATACGCAACCGTGAGGAGATTAGGTTCTTTTTCTTTAGTTTGTATTCCTGAGCTTCTACACCTGCGTTCGCTGCGCCCTTTTTGTGTGATGCAGGAGAAATGCACCTTATGACGCAAGAGCTTGGAAAATTGAATGCCGCTCTCACCGGACGCAAAATCGTGGTCATCAACTTGGCGGCTTTTAGCATGACGGTAGGCATGGTAGAGGCGGTTACCGTTAACGCTACGCTAATGAAGATTGCCGTTAACCCTGAGAGTGGTGGACCACAAGTAGATTACACTTTGGAAGCACCCGTGAAAGTAGCCGCTACTCCTACCGGATTCCGCTTCGAAAGTGAAAAAATGGTACTTCAAGTTGATTTTATGCCGGATTAGTTAACTGAAAGTCTACTACCCTCATTATTCGCCTCTTTGCTTTGTCACCAGTTTGGAGGTCAAATCTCTCCCGATCACCAGCCTTAAACCCCGCTTACCTTTCTCACACCTTTGCCTTTTTATAATATAATTGACATTACTATAGCAAGCTATGATAATAGGCAAACATTCTCAATAAAAAGGCGTGGCGAAGCCTAACAAAAAGTTTATTATCTCTGTTGGGCTGAAAGATGTGGGTAGATTGAGCAAGGCAATAGAACAAAGTTCTTGGAATAAACGGATAATGAATCTTTTAACTTTGAAACCAAAAAACGGACTTGTAAGGTACAGTATCGCGGTGGGAGTGGTAGTGGTCTCTTTACTGCTAAAGCTTTTACTGAGTTGGCTTTTTGGTGCGGCGATCTACGACACCGCCCCTTTTGTGGCACTCTCTTTTGGAGTATTAGTGGTCGCTTGGTACGGTGGCTTGGGGCCAGGAATGGTAGCAACGGCACTGACAGCCTTGGGCATAGATTACTTCTTTTTGCCACCCTATTATGCCTTTAATTTAAACCAAAAGGCCGACCTAATTAATTTAATCCTTTTTGTCTTGGAAGGATTCCTAATCAGCAAGCTTTGTCAGTCCTTGCGTAAGGTGCTGCTCCAAGCCAATTCCGAACTTAATCGGCGCAGGCAACTGGAAGAGGATTTGTATCAGCAGCGGGAGTTTTTTGCGGTCGCTTTAACCAGTATCGGAGATGCCGTAATTACCACTGACCTTGAGGGCCGAGTAACCTTTATGAATAAAGTAGCCGAAAAACTGACTGGCTGGTCACAAAAGGAAGCCGAAGGTCGAGATTCACATGAAATCTTCCAGCTTGAAACTACGCCTGCCTCTCCAGAAACCCTTAATTTGGTAGCAAAGGTCTTGCAGGAAGGAAAGATTATCGAATTGACAAACCATACCAGCTTAATCAGTCGGGATGGTTCAAAGATTTCGATTATGGATAGTGCCGCTCCTATCCGAAATGAAAAAAATGCTTTGTTGGGTGCAGTCTTGGTCTTTCAGAATGTGAGTGTGCGCGAGCAACAAGATGCCCGTGAACATTTTCTGGCCGATGCCAGCAAAACGCTGGTTTCTACGCTGGATTATGAGTCAATGGTTCAAAATGTAGCGCAGTTAGCGGTTCCCTTCCTAGCAGATTGGTGTATCGTTTATATTCGGCAAGAGAATGGGTCGGTTCAACGTCTCAGTGTGGTTCATTCCGACTCCACTAAAGAAGCGCAGGGGCGTGAAGTACTTGAGCGTTGCCCCTTTGAGGAAAGCGAGAACCATCCAGTGATGGTGGTCTTGCGTACTGGAGAGTCGATGGTCTTTAATCGGATTCCAGATGAGCTATTTGCTAAACTTACACCCAACTCGGAAACCCTGCTCGATTTGCAGAAGCTCGGCTTTAAATCGGCAATGAGTGTGCCATTACTGGCTCGTGGGCAAGCTTTGGGCGTAATTAATCTGATCTTCTCCGACTCTGGTCGCTTGTATAACGAGGCGGAGTTAATTTTGGCGGAAGAATTGGCGCGGCGAGCGGCTCTAGCAATTGATAATGCCCGACTCTACCAGAAGGCTCAGCTTGCCATTGAAGCTCAAAAAGAATTGGATCAGCTCAAGGATAATTTTCTATCTATTGCCGGTCATGAATTGCGTACTCCACTGACCACTATCAAGGGGTTTGCCCAACTTCTTAAACGTCGGTTGGTTACAGCTACTAACCCTAGCCGGGCGATTACTTCGGATGTGGTGCTGGATAGCCGTCTTTTAGATAATATAAATCAGCAGGTAGACCTGATGAATAAATTGATCGAGGAGATGCTAAATGTTACCCGGATTCAGAGTGGGCAACTGGAGTTAGAACTTACCCCAAATGTAAATCTGGTAGAACTGGTAAGCCGAGTAGTGGAACAACATCAAATGACCTTAGCTAATCAATCTATCCTACTAGAGGTCACACCGCAACCCATTAGGGTTAATTGCGATGAATCCCGCTTGGAGCAGGTCTTAAACAATTTGATTACTAACGCTATAAAATATAGTCCGCCTAACCAGTCGGTAGTAGTGGGGTTAGAGATAGTACAGGCTACCACCGAACAGAACAATACAACTCCTCTATCGGGTGAGGCCGTGGTGCGGGTGTGCGACAATGGCTATGGGATTAGCAAGGAAGACCAGCCTCATGTCTTTCAACGTTTTTACCGGGTACGCAACCACAACAATCCCAAGGTGAAGGGGTTGGGGTTGGGCCTCTATATCTGCTACGAAATAATTGCTCGTCATAATGGTCGAATGTGGTTGACCAGCGAGGTAGATAAGGGTAGCAACTTTTATTTTTCGTTACCCTTAGACTCTTAAGCTTATCCTCTCCCTAATTCGGTACGATTCTCTCACATTATCACCCGGCCTCAAAACTGCCAATTCTGCCAAATCAAAATAGGAGCCGGTTTGGTATTGAATATTATAGGCCACAGGCTTTATGTATCTTCTCAATGGGTAGGGGTTTATTGAATAAACCCCCCGTAGACCAGCCGTAAACTGGTTTCACATTGGGCGTATGCAATACGCCCCTAACACGAAATATTAAGATGATACGGCTTTATGGCCTAACTAGAGTCAGCAACATCTGGAGCAACAATTGTTGTTGTTGTTCGCACTTCTCGACATCTTGGTAAATCATATAGTCCATCATTATGCCGTTAAAGCTGCTCACGATAAAGTGGGCGAATTGTTCCAAAGGTACACTTATCTCTTCACCGGAGAGTGCTAGGGTGCGGGAGAGGTACTCGACAATGGTGGCCCGATAATCGAGAAAAAGTGCTTGAGACATGCGGCGAGCCACTAGGTCATAATTGCTACGTAAAACCAGATTGTAAGGCATCATGGCCGGATGGCGGTAAATTCCTCCCCACAACGAGGCAAACCCATTGCGTAAAACTTCGGCCACCGTGCCAGTCTGGTTCAAGGCTTCACGCACCGAAACAAGGGCATTGCGGGCCGTATAATCTAACAATTCGTTCAACAAGGTCTCTTTACTACCAAAATAGTAGCTGAGCATCGCAATATTAACCCCGGCCTCTTCCGCAATGGTGCGTGTGGTGGCACCCTCAAAGCCATCGCGGTTCACTACAACCCATGCAGCATCTAAAATGCGGATTTTACGTTCCTCGCGGGTCTTTGGCCCATCCTCACTAGTCTCTTGCACTTTTTCAATTGCCATCTCGTCACATTACTCCATTAATTAATAGATCAAACGCTTGCTTAAACTCCCTATAGATTGTAACCTTTTAGCCTCTTTAAGTCAACTCTCTTAATGGTTTCCCTCCCCTCCTTTTGGTGGATCTCCCGTTGGATGCCGTTCCGTCGGCTGATTTTGTAGTTTGTCCTACCGGGTTTTATAAGCTAATATGTATAATTAATAGATAATACCGATGCCTTTTATTTCGCCTTTGGAAAGTTGTGACAGAGAGGGAGAGAACTTTATGCGCTTGGGGTTGGTCGAGAAGGGTAATTACAAAACCAGAGAGTTTGACGATTTAACTGGTTATGGTATGGAAGTAAACGGTTATACTTATGACTTCGGGCGAATCCTTGCAGAGACCCGACAGCGCGTACAATCTTTGTGGAAGATAGAGTGTCCACCTGATTTGTTGCGTAAACGCTTACATTTTAGCGAGTTGCAGTATTTCAATCGGATGGTCAAAACCGATCAATATGGCATCTTTTATCGCAATACCGGAGCCAATGTCTGCTTGGGTTTGGTGGACGAAGAAGGCACTTGTAATCTGGTTATTCACGAACTAGCCCATGAGATGCACTATCGCCAAGGACGCTACGAATCGTGCGATGAATATGTACAGGAATGTTTGGCAATAATGACCGAACAGGAGTTCGGGCGACGTTCTTTCGAGTTTAACCCCCATTTTACCGGACAGCAGATGTTGGATCAATTAATGGAGTTGCCCGGTTTTGGCCCCCTCTCTTTTCTGGAACGTTGGGAAATCCTGAGTAAAGTAGGTAGTATCGTCCAACTCTCCGCACTAATCAATCGCTACCTAGATGATAGGGAAGGTAGGTTATTAGCACGTTGGCTTGAAACTTATTGTCCCGGCCCAGAGGAAGACCGGATGATTCTCAATGCGTTGGCCCAAACTTCTCAGAGTTACGCCCTCTACAATCGCTATCTTTTACTACATCGTTTTATTAAAGTTAGTGGTAAATATGTACTTGACCGCAATCAGGTTCAGACGCTGGTTCGCGCCTTGGGCGTATTAAGAGAACTCGATCAACGTTATCCTGATGAACCCCTGACAAACCTTATGGAAGAGGTTTTTGGAAAGCTCTAAGTAGTCTATATCTGAGGTAATTTATTATGGCTGTGCAAACTTCGGGAAAGAGTCGGGCTGAAAAGAGCAAGACCACTACCCCTCCTAAAAAGACCGTGCATCTAACAATGGTAGTGGGCATGGAACAATACAACGTGAGTTTCTTAACCGGGATAGGGCAACGAGTAGCCCAAGAATGTCCCAGCTTTGAAATAACGGTCTTTGCGGAGATAGATATAAATCAAAAACCAAAGGAACTCAAGGCTGCCATTGCCAAGAGCGATTGTTTTTTTGCCAGTTTGATCCACAGTAGTGAACAGGCCCAATGGCTGATCCACGAGATTGAACGAGCCAATCCTGCCGTCGTACTCGTCTTTGAGAGTTTGCCCGAAATAATGGAACTGAACAAGGTAGGCAACTATACGACCCGAAAAGCCGACGGTAGCAAAGGGGAAATGCCCAAGTCGGTTAAGGCTCTAGCTAATCTGTTGGTAAAGGGCCGCGAAGAGGATGCCTTCTATAGTTATGTCAAGCTTCAAAAATTTACCAACCGATTAGTAAGGTTTATGCCCAGCAAACTCTCCGACATGAAACACTGGATGACCCTCAATACTTATTGGACTAATAATTGCGAGCAGAACGTTCTGAATATGCTGCGCTACCTTGCCCGTGAGGTCTTTGGCTTTCCACTTGCCAAAGTGGAGGAACCGCAAGACCTGCCCTCAATGAGCCTTTGGCATCCTGACCTGAATCGCTTTGTGACCAAACCTAAAGAGTACTTGGAATGGGAGAAGAAGACCAAACGCTATATTACCCAAAATTCAAAATCTAAAATATCGAGCCGTCCAACAGTGGGTCTGCTCTTCTTTCGCAAACATTTGTTGATCGGACACGATTACGTTAGCCCGGTAATTCGCGAAATGGAACGGCAAGGTTTGAGGGTGCTGCCAGTGGCGGTCACGGGCGTAGAAGGACATGTGGCGGTACGCGAGTGGCTGGCCGAATTGGGGATTGAACTACTGATTAACACGATGGGTTTTGCCTTAGTCGGTGGCCCGGCCGGTAGCACTAAGCCCGGCCTTTCGGTTCAAGTTGCTACTGAACTGCTCTCCAAGTTGGATATTCCCTATATTGTTAGTTCGCCTTTATTGGTGCAGGAGATTGACCAGTGGCAAGCACAAGGGCTTAACCCTATGGAGAGCCTGATTATCCATTCGCTACCAGAGCTGGATGGAGCAATCGCCCCGGTGATCTTGGGTGGAGCCGATGGTCAGCAAATCCGCGTAGTCGCCGACCGCGCCGAACGGTTAGCTAAGGTAGTGTGGGGCTGGACTAAACTCAAACGCAAGACTAACCACGAAAAGAAGATTGGTATCCTAGTCTACGACTACCCGACTGGAATGGGCAACCTAGCGACGGCAGCTCTGCTAGATGTACCCTCTTCCATTATGAAAATCTTGGAACGGCTCAAGGCCGAGGGCTATGATTTGGGCCAAGAAAGTGACCTTCCCAAGAATAATACCGAATTGCTGGCCCGACTAGAAGCGTCGGTAAACCAGGATCTGCCGGGTGAAAAAATAACCGTCACCACCGAACAGTTCTTGAAATGGAATACTCCCGACCAACAAGCGCGGGTAGAGGCCCGGTGGGGTCAGCCACCGGGTGAGGTTGCCCCGATAGGCCGGGATAAAATCTTGTTGGGCGGTTTCCGCTTGGGCAAGGTCTACATTGGAGTTCAGCCCCGTTTGGGTATTACAGGCGACCCTATGCGCCTGCTCTTTGATAAAGATAACGCTCCCCACCATCAGTACTTGATGTTCTATCGCTGGTTGCAACGCGAGTTTGAGGCCGATGCCCTGATTCATATGGGGATGCACGGCACAGCCGAATGGTTGCCGGGCTTGCAATTGGGCCTGACCGCAAAATGTTGGCCTGATACGATGTTGGGAGAAATACCTAGCCTCTACGTCTATCCTATCAACAATCCCAGCGAAGCGAATATGGCAAAGCGGCGCGGCTTTTCGGTTATCTTGGGCCACGCCATTCCGCCTTTTGGCCGAGCCGGGCTTTACAAAGAGTTTGGCTTGCTTAAAGATTTGTTGGCCGATTATCGCGAGGGGCAACGCAACTCTGAAAATGAAGATGCCATCCGCCAAAAACTAGACTTAACCCACCTCTCAGATGACTTGCCACCACTTCAGGACGAAAGTTTTGAGGAATATGCCGGGCGAGTGTGGGGCTATCTGGGGGAAATGGAACAAAGGTTGATTTTGGGCGAACTGCATGTCTTGGGTGAAGCACCCGGTTCTGCCGAACAATTGACCCTCTTGACCGAATCGTTAAAGCTGGAGCGCAACGGTCATTCGTTGGTGGCTTTGGCGATGGGTGCTACCGGGAGTTTTGGCTCCGCCGATGGTGCGGCTACCGCTACCTTTGAAGATTACGAGGCTCTTTGCGAACGAGTCCGGCGGGGCGATAGCGCGGCTTTGGAGCAAAGAAATCAGGTGGATCATTGGTGCGAGGAGTTTGTGCGTCAGGCGGTCTTGTCAGAAGGTAAGGGGCAAACTCTAAAGCTGGAACGTAGCGCTATGAGTGCCGCGCTTTGGTCTGGTATCGAACGGTTAACCGCTCCAGAGCGGCAAGCCGCCGAGGAGATGGTACGCTATGGACAGCAGATGTTGGCTGGCTTGGTCTCCAATGATCGCGAGTTGGATTTTCTGTTGCGTGGTTTGGGAGGGGGCTATATTCCGCCGGGCTTAGGCGGTGATCTAATCCGGGATGGGTTGGCGGTCTTACCGACTGGTCGCAATATTCATAGCCTAGACCCTTGGCGTATTCCTAGCGATGCCGCTTGGCAGCGTGGTCAGAAAATCGCCCAAGCTTTGCTGGATGTTCACCTCAAAGAACATGGTCACTATCCTGAAACAATTGCTCAGATTCTGTGGGGTCTGGATACCATCAAGACCAAAGGCGAATCCATTGCCGTCTGTATCGCGCTATTGGGAGGCAAGCCTTATAAAGATGGGCAGGGCAAGGTAGGGGGCTATCGGCTTGTACCTCTAAATGAATTAGGTCGTCCCCGTATTGATGTGTTGATGAACTCCAGTGGTATCTTTCGAGATACCTTCCAATTGAATATTGATATGCTGGATAAACTGGTGCTGGCGGCGGCTGCCGCCGATGAGCCAGAGGAACTCAATTTCGTGCGGAAGCATGTAAGCGAGGCTCAAACTAGTGGCCTAAGTTTCCAAGAAGCGACCGCTCGCATCTTTACCCAAGCCCCCGGCACACATGGCACTTATGTAGACGAGATGGTAACTGAAGGGGCATGGGAAAATGCCGATGAATTGGACAGTGTCTATCTGCGCCGCAATTCCTATGCCTATGGCGGTGAGCGGAATGGGGCTAATTTCAGTCCTACCCTCGAAAAACTCTTGGGTACTGTAGAACAGGTAGCCCAAGAGATAGATAGCGTAGAGTATGGCTTGAGCGATATGCAGCACTACTATAGTGCCAGTGGGGCTTTGAAGATGGCCGCCGAAAAACGCAGCGGACGCAAGGTAAACCTGAATTACGTCGAAAGCTTTACCAGTGAAACCAAAGTTGAGGATGTCAAGAACCTCTTACGGATGGAGTATCGTACCAAGTTACTCAATCCCAAGTGGTACGAAAATATGCTCAAGTCTAACCATAGTGGTGCGGCAGAAATCTCAATGCGTTTCACCCATATGTTAGGTTGGGATGCCACTACAGGCAGTGTAGATAATTGGGTCTACGATGAAGCAGGTAAAACATTCGTCTTGGATGAAGTGATGCGAGCCAGATTGGAAGAGGCTAACCCACAGGCCCTCCATAATATGACCAAACGTTTGCTTGAGGCACATGGGCGCGGTTTTTGGCAAGCCGACGAGGATACAATTGCCCAACTTCAAGCACTCTACGAAGACTTAGAAGACCGTCTGGAGGGCATGATTAACTAATCAGTCCACTAAAATAGCGAAATATTGTATCTCAATCAGTAGGGGTTTATTGCATAAACCCTAAACCCCTCTTAACAGTGCCTTAAAACGTTTAACCAATTTTTTTAGGTACTGTCAGCTGGACCTTATTTACATAAATTGCGCGGAGAACGTTCCCCAATTGGAGTAGAGCGGCTAAGTAGTGTAAGGGATATTGTGTAGATATTTATTGATTACAATATCTAAATGTAAGTAAAATTGTATGGGATATTTCCTAAAATTACAATGGGGGGGGGTAAAAAGTACTGTTTTTATGTAGACAAAGGTACTAGAATCAATATAAATGCGGCCTTCATCAATTAGTCCGCAGGTTGACGATTGACTCACATCCTCTAATCTGTAGTCTTGTAACAAGTCTATTTGTATTTGGAAGGAATCGCAAAGCTAAGGCTGTTGCAAAGTCGTGATTTGACAAGACCAGAGGTATGTCAAGATCAACTGACGGAGCAGCATCCTACAAGATTTTGGCCTTCCGACTAGAATGTGGTGGTTATGGAAAACTATTTGTAAACTGGTTTAGCCTACCTATCAGCTTTCTCTTAGGCCAAGATTGTAGGATGCTGCGCCAACTGGTTGCCGCCAGTTGATTTTCACATACCACTACTCTTGCCAGATTGGATAGCTCTACGACTTTGCAACAGCCCTAATCGCAAATCGTCTCTTGTAACCCTGCCCCTTTTCGGTATGCTATAATTCGGCATAGGAGTACTAAGCAGGAAGGATTCGGCCTATGACGACAAAAACTAAGCGGGTCTACATTGAGCGTTATTATGATAGCCATGAAGTAGAGGGAGAAGAAGTGGGTCAGAGTTGGGAACACTTTGCTGCCATTGAGTATTTACTTGCTCTCCTCAATTGCCTCTTTTATGGGCAACAGGTAGGTATTGGAAGTAGTATCAATCTTTACCAAACCGAACATCCGAAAGAGAGACCCAAATCCCCAGATGTAATGATAGTAGATGGCCTAAACATCGCAGAATTAGACAATAAAAAGGGCACCCCCAGTTATTATATAGGTGAGGATGGTTCACCGCCCCGGGTAGCCTTCGAAATTTCCAGTTATGAGACTTGGAAAACTGACCTAGAAGAGAAACCAGCCAAATATGCCGCGATGGGTATCAGAGAGTATTTTGCCTTTGATCCTATTGTGTCAGGGTTATGGAGAGACAAGTGGCACGAATATGGGCGTTTAATAGGTTGGCGCAAAGAAAGCAATAGTAGCCAATACCAAGAGATACCCAAAGATGAACTTGGGCGGCTATGGAGCGAACAATTGCAAAGTTGGCTGGTGGTAGAAGGTAAGCTACTTCGTCTCTATACCGCTGAAGGTCAAGTACGACTGACCAAAGAGGAGATGGAATACCGCAGGGCCGAAACCGAACGGCAACTCCGAATTATGGCTGAGAATCAGACTGAAACGATTCGACGCAAGGCCGAAGAGAACGAACGGCAGCTTGAGACTGAACGGGAACATGCTAAAAAGTTAGCCGAATTGCTCCGTCGTCATAATTTAGATCCAGATAACTTATAAATAAAATATGGAAGGAAACATGGGAAATAATCTAGCCCGGAAAATCCTAGCCGCGCACCTCGTTTCGGGCGAGATGATTGCAGGTAAGGAAATCGCTCTTCGGATTGACCAAACTTTGACGCAGGATGCGTCGGGTACTACCGCTTATCTTCAGTTTGAGGCGATTGGTATTCCGAGAGTACGCACCGAAGTTTCGGTGAGTTATGTAGACCACAATATGCTTCAAACTGGCTTTGAAAACGCTGACGACCATCGCTTTTTGCAATCTATTGCCGCTAAATTTGGGGTCTATTTCTCGCGCCCCGGTAACGGTATCTGCCATCAGGTTCACGCCGAACGCTTTGCGGTGCCAGGCAAGACTCTACTTGGTAGTGATAGCCATACTCCCCTTTGTGGGGGTTTGGGAATGATAGCGATTGGGGCAGGTGGTCTCGATGTCGCGGTGGCGATGGGTGGTGACCCCTTCTATCTGGCAATGCCCAAAATTCTAGGCGTGAAACTAACGGGCAAGCTTCAGCCTTGGGTTAGTGGCAAGGATGTTATCTTGGAACTATTGCGCCGTCTGACCGTTAAAGGTGGCGTAGGCAAGGTAGTGGAATATTATGGACCCGGTGTGGCAACTTTGGACGTAATTGACCGCATCACCATTACCAATATGGGGGCGGAGTTAGGTGCAACTACGTCGGTCTTTCCCAGCGATGAACGTACCAGAGTTTACCTAAAGGCCCAAAACCGGGAGGAGACTTGGTTGTCTCTGGCGGCAGACCCGGAGGCCACTTATGACGAATACCTCGAAATTGACCTAGATACGCTTGAGCCTTTGATTGCCCAACCCCATAGCCCCGACAAAGTGGTAAAGGTCAGTGAAGTGGCTGGCCTTGCGGTGCAACAAGTTTCGGTAGGCAGTTGTACCAACAGCAGCTACCGTGACCTTTCGGTAGTGGCCCACGTGTTGCGTGGCAAGAGTGTTCATCCCGGCCTAAGCCTTACCGTCAGTCCCGGCTCACGGCAGGTCTATACCCAAGTTGGTCGGAGTGGAGCATTGGCCGATATGATTGGGGCTGGGGCGCGGATGTTGGAATCGGCTTGTGGCCCCTGTATCGGAATGGGAATGGCTCCGCCAAGTAATAGCGTGGCGGTTCGTAGCTTCAACCGCAACTTTGAGGGCCGAAGCGGGACTCGCGATGCAAAGGTCTATCTTGCCAGCCCGGAGACCTGTGCCGCAACCGCCATAACGGGCGTGATTACCGATCCGCGCACACTAGGCGAATATCCCACGCTGGTCATACCGGAGCGGTTCGAGACCAACGACGCGCTAGTTATTCCCCCCATAGAGGATAGTGCCGAGGTAGAGGTAATTCGTGGCCCCAATATCAAGCCACTCCCCCGTTTTACCGAGATTGAAAATACCCTAAGTGGTGAAGTGATTCTAAAGGTAGGCGATAATATCACCACCGACCATATTTCACCCGCCGGTACTAACGTGCTGCCGCTACGCTCGAATCTGCCTGCCTTAGCCGAATTTACCTTTGAACGGGTGGACAAGACTTTCGCGGCTAGGGCTAGAGCAGCAGGCCGAAGTTTTGTGGTAGGTGGTACTAACTACGGACAGGGAAGCGCTCGCGAACATGCGGCTTTAGCCCCACGCTACCTAGGAGTACAAGCTGTACTAGCAATCTCTTTTGCCCGGATTCATCGGGCCAATTTGGTTAATTTTGGAGTAGTACCCTTGCTCTTTGCCAACCCCGAAGATTATACCAGTATCGCTCAAGGTGACCAACTTGAGATCAGCCTTCTGCGCGAACAACTTCAGGCTGGCGAGGGTGTCATGGTCAGGAACTTGACCACCGGAATTGAGATCAAGGCCCACGCCCCCCTAAGTACCCGCGAAGAGGAAATCCTATTGGAGGGTGGCCTACTCAGCCACATCAAACGGAGAAGTACTACCGTCTGATTTCAATCTAACCAATTGTAAGAGGGATTTCTAATCCCGATTTCAATCTAACCAATTGTAAGAGGGATTTCTAATCCCGATTTCAATCTAACC
>JACAUC010000063.1 GCA_013390945.1 Candidatus Chloroheliaceae bacterium | reverse complement strand
GATTAGAAATCCCTCCTACAGATGTGGTTTGCCAATCGGGATTAGAAATCCCTCCTACAGATGTGGTTTGCCAATCGGGATTAGAAATCCCTCCTACAGATGTGGTTTGCCAATCGGGATTAGAAATCCCTCCTACAGGGGTCTATTTGTCGCCACCATAGAGCCCCTCCAAAACCTCATCCTTGATGGTGAAGCTATGTTCGGGGCCGGGGAAGATACCAGCTTCGACTTCGGCTTTGTAATCGGAGAGTGCTTCGCTTATCAGCGAGGCAGCTTGGGCATATTTCTTGACAAAGCGGGGGGTGAAGCGGTCGTAGAGGCCAATTAGATCGTGGAATACTAGCACTTGCCCATCACAATCTGGCCCGGCTCCAATGCCGATAGTTGGAATGTGGATGCTACGGGTGATAAGCCCGGCTAGTCGGTCGGGGATGGCTTCTAGCACAATTGAGAAGCAGCCTGCTTCTTCTAAGGCGCGGGCATCCTCAAGTATGCGTTGCGCTCCAGCTGCATCGCGGCCTTGTACTTTAAAACCGCCAGTTTGGGAGACAAGCTGCGGTAAAAGGCCAATATGACCCATCACCGGAATACCCGCATTGACCAAGGCTCTGGCAATGCTGGCTTGGTGCTGACCACCCTCTAGCTTAACCGCATCCATACCAGCCTCCTTGAGGAAACGGACGGCATTACGAATGGTCTCCTCTGGCCCGGTCTGGAAGGAGCCGAAGGGCATATCGCCTACCAGTACGGCGTTTTTGGCTCCACGCCGTACTGCTTTAGCATGGTGTAACATCTCTTCCATTGTTACCGAGACGGTGCTATCGTAGCCCAAAACTACCATTGCCAGTGAGTCGCCCACTAAGATCATATCCATTCCGACCTGATCTGCCAGCAGTGCCGTTGGATAATCGTAGGCTGTAACCATCGAAATCTTTTTGGGCCGCTCGTTTGAAGGAGCCGTCCCTTTAGAACTGGTTTTCGGTGCATTGGAGCGTCCAAAGCCCTTACGCCCGACCAGTTCGGGAATTGTTTTCTTTGTTGTTGCGTTCATTATAAAATTTCCCCTTCTTTTTTCAGCCTGCCGTCTCACGAGGAGTACAGCGGCTTGGTTGAAAGTGTTAGAGTTTTGCAAGAGACTGCCACAAGAGATATGCCCGTGTCAGCTAATGGTAGAAAGTGTGAAGTTGCTTTCGGTGAGCGTTTTGAACCGATAGTTTACCCGCTTTTGCAACCATCCAATCAGCATCGAGTCTACATATGGACTATATGGTAATTATACACAAATTAGACAATAATGAAAAATCAAGCGATGAGCCTGTTTGTTTCAGGAGCGGCGGCAGAGATAAATAATTTTGGTACTCTCGTTGTTGAACTCTTCCAACTGGTAAGAGCCATAGAAGTGTGTAATGGTAAAGCCCGCCTCTTCTAGCAGCAGGCGTAGTTCTTCAGGATAAAAATAGTGTTGGGTTATAGGTATGACCAAACGCTCGGTAGTACCATCAGGTAGCTCCTCGTAAAAGCAATAGCGGGTATGGCACTCCTGTTTATCAACATATTCTGTCGTATTAACCAGTAGGCTGACTGCACTTTTGCGTGGGGGGTTGGGGAAACTGCCCAAAAACTGTAACCGTTTATTGTCAGGAGCCTCCGGGTTTACCGTTGGACGAGAGACCATGATAACAAAGAGACCGTTCGGGGCCAAGTGCTGTTGGGCGGAGCGCAAGCAGGCTAGTTGGTCGTTTCGGAGGAGGAGGTGGGAGAAAGAATTAAAGCCCAGTATAATCAGATCAAATTCTTCGGTTTCCAGTACTTCATCTAGGTTACGCATATCTCCTTGAATTAGGCGCAACCGTTGTTTTAGTTCGTCAGTTTCGGTCTCCAGTTTTTTTCGGGCCAGTTCCAGCATTTCAACTGAGAGGTCTAGGCCCGTGATGGACAAGCCAGCTTTCAAAAGAGGGATAAACAAGCGACCTGCGCCGCAAGCTAGTTCTAGTATTCGGGCGGTTGTTCCGGCTTGTTGTGCTAGAGTTTGGTAAAACCCTAGGTCGCTGGTGATTTTTTGATAAAAGAGATCATAATAGTAGGCAAAAGGGTTGTAATCATCTACTGGCCCAAAAGTCTCTTTTTCATTTTGCTCAGGTAAATCGGACATCTCTTTTCCTATTAAGTTTCAAGTACAGGCGATTGGGCCAAGTTTAGCATCCAAGAGCAAAGTTCTTTCTCGGTGGGGGTGAGGGCAGTGGAGACTGCCTGCTTGAGCAACTCTGTCGCCCGATGAGAGTTGCCCGCGAGAAACTCATACCAGCCATCAATCGCATAGCGGCGGGGATGGTGGGGAGCCAGAAGGCGCAGTCGGTCTACCGTAATATCAGCCAGCAAGTGCCACTTTGAGCGAACGGTAGCCTCCGAACGAGCGATTAAAGCATCTAGGTTGAAAGGGTCTAGCCCCAACGCCCGATCCGCCCAAAAAATAGCATAGACCAGACCCAACGGACTATACAGCCGTTCATTGACATAGCTGGCTCCCACGAGCATTTCGGCTGCGCCTGCAAAGCCTAGCGGAGGACGACATTGGTGAAAGAGTTGGGCCGCTTCAATTAGCTTCTTGGAATCGTGTGTGCCACCTCGGGCCAGTTCCAAGCCCTGATTGTAAAGTATTCGTTGCCCAGGTTCTTCCAAAAAAGTTCCGTCGGCAGTTCTAACCGGATCAAGCCAGCTTAATTTGTTCAAGAGGTCTACTAGGCTAAAGATCTGGTTGGTTGCCTCTTGGGTAAAATCGGGTATACGTCGGGTTTCACTATTAGCGCGGTTTAGCCAATCGCTGGGGTCAAGTAAGGGTAGCGGCTCTACTTGAGGTGGGGCGGGTGGTGGGGCGGGCGGTATTACCACCGCACCATCGGGCAAAGGTTCAAAATCGGGCAGGAGGTCGGCTAGGGAGACTGGACCATTATCCGTAATGTCCTCGCCGTTAGGAGAAGCCGCGACATAGGGATAAGGCGAGGCAGTGGGTATGGCCTCTGGTTGGGCGAGTTCGGTTGTCGGTTGGGGTAGTAGTGCTGCTTCGGTTTCAGTTGGGGCCGCTGTTGCACTCTCGATAGTCTCTGGCTCAGGAGCGGAAGTATCGGTTGGACTAGGAGATGAAGTAACTGGATTAGGTGGTGATGTTGTCTCCGGGGAGAGCATTAGAGCGTAATGGGTACGCCAAGCCTGTAGGTAGGGAACTTGAGGTTGGAGAGTTAGGAGATGGTCTAGCACTTCAATAGCCGCCGTCGCGGGTAGACAAACTGCCAGCCAAGCGAGTGCCTCCACGTCCGCTGGGTAACGCCCGATATAATCCAGTAGCAACTGTTCGGCTTGGGAAATGTTGCCACTACCGACCAGCTCAATTGCTTTAAGTTTTAGAGCTTCATCCTCTGGGTGCAAGAAATTTTCCTTCCCGATTAGTCCAGATTAATTATTTGCTCAAGATAGCCTGCCCATTTTCAATACACAGTATACAGCCTAGTTTTACATAATTCAAGCGGTTGATTCAGATTACTGGAATTTTAAACCCGCCATTTCCCGATAGAGTGCTAAAGTTTCGCCAGCGGCTCGTTCCCAAGTAAATTGTTTAGCGCGATTCAGTCCCGCCGCGCGTAATTCGGTCACTAAGTGACGGTCTCCGTCTAGGCTTGTTAGGGTAGTGAGGATGGCCTCGGTGATAGAAACGGTGTTAGTAGCTTGGCACAAAACCGCCGCACCCTCAAAAACTTCGCGTAGGGCGGTATTATCCGCCGTAACCACGGGAGTACCACAGGCCAATGCTTCTAGGGGCGGGATGCCAAAACCCTCGTAAAGTGAGGGGAAGAGAAAAAGCTCGGCCAGATTATAGAGGGCGGGTAGGTCAACATCTGGCACAAAATCGAGCCAGGTGATCTCCTCGGTCAGCTTTAAGTCGGAGATGCGTCGGAAGATGGGTTCGTAGAGCCAACCGCGCCGTCCGGCTAGAACTAACTTCCGGTCACGTCCGGCGGGAGTCTGCTTGACCTCGGCCCAAGCTTCTACCAGTCGAGTCAGGTTTTTGCGTGGTTCAATGGTGCTGACAAAGAGGGCAAAATGTTTGGGTAGCTTATGCCGCTGGCGTACCTCTTCCAATTCAAAACGTTCGGTTTCGTTAAAAGGCCGGAATTGCGGCCCTACTCCATTGTAGACCACTTTTATTTTTTCGGGGGGAGTACCCAAGCGTTCCACCAGTTCGTGTTTGATATTCTCCGAGACTACAATTACCCGGTTGGCCCGTTTTACTGCATGTGGTACGGCGGCAGTCAGGTAACGCCGCAACCCGGCCTCGGCACATTCTGGCACTACCATAAAACTTAGGTCGTGGATAGTTACCAAGCCCTTGCCCTTCCGGTGCGGTGGTAAGGCAAAATCGGGGAAGTGGAACACGTCTAGCCCGGAAAGGGGGGCTGGAAACGGAAAAGGATTATCCATCCAAGCCAGCCATTCTAGGGGTAACGGTATTTTCAAACGTTGCCAGAGGCGAGTCAACTCTGGCTCTGAAAAAGGCAACCGCACATATTTTACATTGGCTGGACGGTGACGCTCTAAGCTGTAGAGGTGGGTTTGCTGGGACTGATTGAGACCTCCTGCGGCGTAGAAGAGAACAAAGTCCGTATCCAAGGGTTCCTGTTCTAGCATGGTTGCCACCAGACTACGAGTGTGGCGACCTACTCCAGCCCCCTGCCGAATGGCAGCAGTATAGTCAATCCCAATTTTCAGCTTTTTAGCTTTAGCTCCCACTTAGCTTACTTCTTTCGACTGAAGATGTAGAGTATTGCCCCAAAAAGAATAATGCTCCAATAACTAACTACCCGGTCAAGAATGGCAACCGAGCTTGCTAGGTTTTTTTCAATGTTAAAGGTCGTTAATACTACTACCACAGTACCCTCCACCGCACCCAACCCGGCGGGTGTGAAGGGCAGGGTTGTGAGTAGCGAACTGGCAAGGGCGATAAAGATAACGACGGAGGGATCGAGAGTGGTAATATGCAGGCTTTGTAAGACAAAATAGAGCCTAGCTCCTTCGCACAACCAGATTATAATGGTTAGGGCGTAGAGCTTGAGTTGGGTCTTACGATGAAAAGAGCTAATCGTGCCTTGTCGGAAGCGGTGGAAGATAGGGCGGAGCCGGGCTGGAACTAGTTTGATAATCGGTTCACTCCAAAAGCGCAAGGCGATGAGGCCAAGCACAATCGCTACTACTAAGACTAAGCCAAAAATAAAGACAAGGTAGATACTACTTAATTTGCTCTCGACTTTGCTAAAGGCTACTAATCCACCTAAACACAAAAGTCCGAATAGCACTAGTACATCGGCAATTCGCTCCCCAAAGATAGTGCCTAGGGTGCGGCTGAAGCTGGCGTTGCTATTTTTCTTTAGCAAATAGCCTCGATAAGCATCACCTAGCTTAGCTGGGACAAGGCAATTGACAAACCAAGAGAGAAAGATGATTTCAACTAAGCCTGCCATTGGCGGTAGTTTTACCCCTGGCTCCCGGTCAAAACCCGCATTGTTCAAAAGAAGTCTCCAGCGCACTCCTCGCACGTAAAATGCCAAGTAATAGACTACAAAGGCCACTCCTAGGAAAGAGAGTTGGGCGGAAAAAATATTGGAAAATGTAGCCTCAAAATCAATTTTAACGGTTAGAACAAAGAAGACTATCAGAGCGGCACTGATTCCAAAGCCCGCAATGGTTTTGGGATCTAGGAGGCGTTCTTTGAGTGAAATAGCCGGGACATAGCTCTCGGCTTCTTCTAGTTCTATCTCTGCCGAGTCTAGCATACCATTTGCGGGTAGACCTACATTGCTACCCCCATCCGCCGCCGCAGACATTACCGACTCTTTTAAGCGTACATCAGGTTCTGCCAATGAAATATAGTACTCCTTTCAAGGCGAAGAATAAAAAATACTTGCAAATTCTTCATTTTTAGGTTTTCTTTAATTTCTCTAAAAATGGAATTAGATAAAAAAGGGCCAAGACCGCACTCCATTCAATTCCCAAGTTGAGTACGTGCAGATTTTCCACCATATTATGAACCATTACGGCGGTCAAAGTACCAAACCCGCCCCAAGCGATATACCGCAAGGCCACTTCGTGAGTGTTTCGGCAGGTTCGCCCGGCCATTACATAAGCCGTCAAGAGCAAAGTTAGGTAAGCCACCACTCCTATTATACCCGTCTCGGCGGCAGCATGGATATAGTAATTATGGGCGTGTCCACGTGAAAAGATCCAACTACCCGCATAAAAATCAGGATAGACCGTATTAAAATTGCCGATACCGACCCCCAACCAAGGATTATGCAAAAACATATTGCCCCCGGCTTGCCACATTGCCATTCGTTCCACTACCGCGAAATTTTCATCATTCGGGATTACGTCGCGGACATCAAAGGGGGTAAACTGATCGGTGATGGAAGTTAGGCGTTGGGCCTGCGCTGGAGAAATAACCCCATTTTGAAGAGCCAGCCAGCCGAAAAGAACCAACAGCACCAGCACCACCCAGATACCTGCCGACTTCCTACCCCGGATGGCAAGCATCATTAATGTTCCGCTCATGAGGCCAAGCCAAGCTCCGCGCGAATAACTTGCCACTACTGCCATTATTACCAATCCGCAAGCTGGAAGCAGTAAGGCCAACCAGAGATAAATTTGCCCCAATTTAGCTCGTTCGGTTTGGCGGGGTAGACCTGCTTGACCTAGTTGGAGCCATTGTTGCATTACGGCGTTTCGTTCGTGCCACTGCCAGAGTGCTAGTGCCACCAACAAGGGCAGGGCCATTTCCAGATACCCCGCATAGGGATTGGGGAAGTCGAAAGTACCAAAGGCGCGGGTTAGATCGGCGTTGATGGCAAAACTTGCCGGGCCAACTCCCAGCCCGGTCTGTACCACGCCCAAGCCTGCTTCAGCAACTGCGCCTACGACTAGACAGACCACCAAGATCCAGAACTGGCGACGGGTCTCAAGGATGGTGGTAACAAGGAGGTAGGCAAACAAGGTGATACACCAGCGGCTAATCTCGGCCAAGCCATCGGGCAGACTGGTAGCAACCAAGAGAGAGACTACCTGTGTACCAATATAGATCAGGAAGAATGGTAGCAATGGGGGAGTAGGCTGTTTGACCAACGGTTTCTTATAAGCTGTCCGATTTAGAAACCAGCCAGCTAGGGTCAGTAAGACCGCGACTTGGGTCAAAGTAATGCGTGTAGTGCCGAAGGAGACACCAAGTTTATCCTGAGCAGGTATGGATAAGACCATCAGATAAAGCCCTAGTGTTGGTTGGCGGCTAACTAGTACAAAAGCCACCAACCCCAATACGAGAGCTAAGGTCACAAAAGGGGCTTGAGTCAATATCAGCCAAGCGAAGAGGGGCGTTAGAATAGCCCCTGCTATAGCTGGTATATTCCAAGTCCAAACGCGGTTTTTTAGCTCTCCAAACACGGTGTTACGGATAGTCAAGTTTAAGCACTCTTTTCGCCCAAAGTTGCCTCTCTTTGTTCTTTTTCGGTACGGAAGTAAGCAATAGTTTTGTGCAAGCCCTCCTGCAACGTCACGGTCGGTTGCCAGCCTAGGCGGGTTTTAGCTTTGGTGATGTCCGGGCAGCGGCGTGTAGGATCGTCTTCGCGAGCGGGCAGGAAGACAATTTCCAGCGTAGGGTTAACAATGGTGCGAATACTTTGGGCAAAATCTAGCATTGTCCGCTCATCGGGATTGCCCAAGTTAAAGAGTTCACCCTTTGTTCCTTCGCTAAACATCACTTTGAGTAAGCCTTGTACGATGTCAGAAACATAGGAGAAAGAGCGGGTTTGCTTACCATCCCCATAAATCGTGATTGGTTCGCCATTAAGAGCTTGGTTGATAAAATTTGGTACCACGCGACCATCGGTAGGATCGTTACGCGGCCCGTAGGTGTTAAAGAGTCGGACGATTCGGCCATCTAACCCAAATTGGCGCACATATTCCATACTCAGGCTTTCGGTAAAGCGTTTGCTCTCATCGTAGCAACTGCGTGGCCCGATAGGGTTTACATTTCCCCAATACTCTTCGCGTTGGGGGTGTTCGAGGGGATCGCCGTAAGCCTCGGAGGTGGAGGTAACAAGATATTTAGCCTGATAGTGCAGAGCCAACTTGAGCATATTGTGAGTGCCGACCGAATTAACCAAATGGGTTTCAATCGGGTTTTTGGCATAGCCCACTGGACTAGCCGGACTAGCTAGATGGAAGAGGGCATCCACTGGTTCGGTAAGCTGAGTGAAAGGCTCGATTATATCGTGTTCATAGAGCTTGAAGGCCGGATGGTCAATAAAATCTACCAGATTGGAGTGCCGTCCGGTTATAAAATTATCGAGGGCTGTAACTTGGTGGCCCTGGGTCAGTAGTATTTCGCAAAGATGGGAGCCTATAAAGCCTGCTCCACCAGATACCAGAATGTTCACTGCTTCTTCTCCTTTTCGGCCAACGCCTCTGATTTTAACGCTTCTACTAGAGCTAACGAGAGGCAAAAAATAATAGCTAGATCTACAAGGAAATAGGAATTATCTACCAAACCATGTCCTAAAAAATCAGCCATACTTCCTACGAGGCCCAACCCTAGCACTCGTCGCTCCCTTGGGCTATTTTCATTTTTCGCTTGGTTTTGAGCAGTCTCTTCCACTTGGGAAGCACTTTTTGGCTTGCCGCTCAAGTTTAATCCGAATAGTCTCTTATAGAAAGTTATTAACAACCACAATATTAACGCCACACCCATTATACCTAATCTAAGCCAATAATCCAAGATTAAATTATGTGGATGTGAGGTAAAGCGTTCAAGCCAAGCTTCCGGCGGTACGTACTCGACACTATACTTGTAAAGAAATTGATCGAGGCCAATCCCGGTTAGGGGATGGTCGCGTAACATTTGGAGCGAGGCTTGCCATACATGCAAGCGGGTGGAGTTTGAGCCGGTTACAAAGCTAAAGAGGGAGGTAATTCGCTCGATTTTAATAAAAGGTAGGGTTGCCAGCAGGAGTGCTACGCCACCTCCGTAAATCAGCAAACCTCGCTTGGAGCCTGCTACCAAAATCATCACCAGCAAGGCTAGGCCACTGCCGAGCCAGGCTCCGCGCGAGAAGGAGAGGGCGAGGGCCGCGACTAGTGGTATGAGGGCGATGAGGTAAAACCAGCGCCGTAGGTTCCATTTCTGCCCAAAGAAGAAGACATATCCCGTTGCTAGTGGTATCACCCGTCCTAAAAAGAGGCCCAAGTTGTCGGGATGGTTGTAGACCGAAACGACCCGGCTAACTCCTTCGGCGGAGACGATTCTATCGCGCCCAAAGAAGAATTGCCAAATACCTAATAGCGCAACCGCTACGCCTACCCCAATCAGGCCATCAAAGATACGCCATACCCCGGCTCGGCCCTTTACAAAACGGAGTGCCAACAGATAGAGCAACAGAGGCTCTAACAGCACCAACCGGAACTCACGTAAGGCTTCTTTTAGGTGTGACGGTTCTGGCACTAGCAACGAAAAGCAGGCGACCAAGAAGAAGAGGGTTAGAGGTAGGGTAAATGGATTTTGGATTTTAGATTTTTGCTGGATAAAAAGCTGTTGTCCAAGCTCAAAAATTGCTCTTATAAACCAAGCGGCGGTTGCCATTACAAGGATAACTTCGGTTAGGGTAAATTCGAGTCGGGCGCGGGTATCCTGTTGGTCGCGTGGTTGGGTCAAATCGAGCAGGGTTTCGAGTGGACTTTGCGACAGGCGTAGGTCACGGGGGTGTAGATAAAGCGGGGCAAAGACCACCGCCCAAAATACCGCCCAATCAGGCCGCAGCAGGGCCATTGGGAAGAAGAATAAGGCTCCTGCAACTGCGATAGGCAATGACGGAGCGAAGTAGTAGATTGCTAGAGCTAATATCATACCGTAAGGGGCGTAGCGAGTGCGGTTGCGCCAAATATGACGCACTAATTTGCCTAGTTGGGGAACTAACCAGCCAATCCCGCGCCCGGTTTGCCAAACCACTACCCCTCCGCTACCTGCCGTACCCAAGCCCAACCCAGCGTACAGTACCAGCACTAGCCAGCCTAGGTGGTTGTCTCGCGAGATATAGAAACCAGTTACCTGTGCCAGAGAGAGACCAGTGGCTCCCTCAAAAGTTATTTCAACTTTATGGGGGCCGTAGTTTAGCCCATCGGCTAGGGTCAGGCGCGTCTCACCACCCGCTTTGAAGGTAAGATTTTTTGGCGTACCGCCGTCGGTGGCTACTTTTAGTGTGCCATCACGGGTAGCAGTCATTACCAGTTCGGCTCGTTCGCCCTCAAAGCTAAGGTTGAGTTTATCTCCCGCCGAAATTGCCCCAAGTTGACCGGAGGAAGAGGTTAGGGCCGGGTCAGCGGCGGGATGCCAGCCAGTTCCGGCGGTTTTGTAAGCTTGCCGAGCATAGGCTTGTAGCTTGAGGTAGGCTGGGCGGGGCTGGAAATCGGGCTGAACCAACGCAAAATAGTTGGTAGGGTCTGTGGGACGCGCGGCTAGAGGTGGGTCGGCCCGGAAGAACCAGACGCTAACCACTCCTAGCCAAGGCCACTCTTTTCGAGCGCGTTCCAAGCCACCTACAAGGTAGTTGCCTTGCTCTTCCTCCGAGATATTTTGGCCCCACTGTTGGTTCCATTTTTGAGGATTAAGGTAATCGTTTAGGTAGGGGCCGGGTGGTATTGCTACCCAACCGTACTCCATCGCCCAGACCGACTTGGCTTTATCGCCGTACTTGACCATTACCTCCCGGCTGGCCGCCGCCCGGTTCAGGTTAATTCGTTTAAAGTCGTTGTAGCGGAAGTCCGGTTGTAGAAACCGATAGTCGGGCGAGTAGCCGAGACCGTAGATCATTACCGTTAGAATATCAAAATAAGCTTTGGCTCCGGCCCGATACATTTCGTCCAGATAGGTCAGTTCATTTAGGTTATTAAATTGTGGGCCAGATTGGTCGGTGGCTGCTAGGGGTGCCGCCAGCACTACCGCAGTGGGGTCAATCTGCTTCAGGCGCGTGTAGGCTACTTTGAGTAGGTTAACATATTCGGTAGCGTTTACTTTACGGTCATTCCACTCGTTCGAGAGGTTTGGCTCGTTCCAGAGTTGATAGAATTTCAGTTTGCCTTGGTAGTGACGGGCTACTTCGGCTACAAAGTTGGCATAATCTTCGTAATTTTCGGGTGGGCCGGTAAGGGTGCTAAAATCTTTAGGGCGAGCCTCTTTCAGGCGATCAAATTCTTTTGGTCTGGCCCAAAAAGGGGGACGATCCAAGCGGGCGATTATCTGAAGCTGGCGTAGTTCGGCTTTGGCGACGATTTCATCGAACTTTGCCCACTCAAACTGGCCGCGTGTTGGTTCTAGAGCTTCCCAAGGAAAGTTTTGTCGAATGAAGCCAAACCCCCCTGCTTTTACCATATCTAGGATGCGGTCAATTTGGGCGGAATCAGTCTCCAGATGTAAAGCGGTGTTTACGCCTAAAGGGTTAGCTCCCTTTAGATCCGCCGGGCTAGTATAGGGCAGCGTGGGCAAATCTGGACTATAAACCACGCCATAATTATTGAGTAAATCAAAAAAGAGAGTTGTCGCCAACCCTCCCAGACAACCGACCAGCATTACCAAAGCGAGAACGGTGACTAAGAGTGAGCGCAAGAACCTACGACCAGCAGGTGTGTTCGGTAGCGACACCGCTGTGCTTTCAGTTTTAGTTGTATAATTACTTACCACAATATCTTAAATGGATTCTCGGCTTGGTTTGTTACATTTTCTATTTCGGGAGCAAATTTCAGCTATAACGGTCTGATTATAACACCCTGTTGTGGGAGCGGCAAACCGGGGCAAAGAGTCTCCTGATGGGGCATGACAAATTTTACCATCTTTTTACCACAAGTGATTCCATAAAGAGAGCTTTTGTGGTATCATTAATTACACATGGAAGATTGGCGTAAGCAGTGCTACTTCAAATTAACCGGATTTGTCAGGTTTGAATTTTGTAGCGACTGAAGAGACTGATCGGCTTGCCGGGTGTTTTTGGGGAGCTATGTTCGAATACGTTAGTGTTGGTGTTTGAAGAAATTAATAAAGAAGAAGGAAGTAGTTTGATACAGAACGAACATTATGCCAAATTTGATGTCCGCTATACAGAAACGGTAGGTTGGGATGTAATTGGCCCGTTGGCCGAACACTATTTTCGCTTGAAAGCCTTCGGACTGGAAGAGCTACCTGACCCCAACTCCTCTAATCGTCCTATAATCTTTCTGGCGAATCACGCTGGGCGTTGTTTGCCATGGGATGCCATTTTGCTTGATTATACCATTAGCCGTTACTGGGTAGATCATTTTGGTATGAAACTAGAGCAAAAGCCTCGTTCTCTGGCTGCTATCGAAATTTCGGAAAATCCTTTGATGCTACCGTACCGCTTAAGTGATTGGTGGCGAAAGGTGGGTGGTATGGATGCGACGGCGCGTAATTTCCAGCGCCTTTTGCGGGATGGTAAGTCGGTAATAATTTTCCCGGAGGGCATACCTGGCATTGCTCGCGATTTTCGGGAGCGTTACCAACTTCTGCCCTTCTCCACGTCGGTAGTCCGTATGGCGGCTCGCTACAATGCTCAGTTGGTGCCGATTTCTATTATTGGTTCGGAGTACTTTCATCCTTATGCTCGCCAAACCCGCCTGACCGATGCGCTGGCTAAATGGTTGCGGTTGCCTTTCTTGCCCTTTAGTCCTTTCTCGTGTTTATTGCCGTTTGGCCCTTGGATCTTTTATATGGCCTTACCTGCCAAAGTTACTATTTCGATAGGTAAACCTTATGAACTTGATCCCCAAATAGTGGCGGAGGCTAACTGGGAAGAGGCGACTGAAAAGTTGCGGCAGGAGTGTCAGGGCCAGTTGAATGTGGCTCGAACCGCATATGAGAAGGGCTGGCAATGGTTCGGGTTAATTCGTTCGTTGCTGAGTGCCCCGGAACCTTGGTGGCAACTCTTGCCTTTCGCTTGGCCGCATCGCTTTATTAATCATGCTCGCCGTGAAGCACCCCATCTCTTTCCAAAGACCGTTTCGCCTTGGCGCTTCCTTGTACCCATTTTGGGCTGGTTTCCGCTCCCTCCAAAGCTTGTCGAAAAGAGAATGGAACCGTTGCCCTCCGTACCTGCCGAATTACATCCGGTAGGCTACGCTGGTTCATAAGCGTGAGAGGCCGATTTGACAAGTAGACCTTAACACACTATAATCTACAATTGCACTGATCTAAACAGCGTACATGTTGCTGTGGCCTCCAAAGCCTGCTCAATAGAGTGAGGAATAAGGCCAAGAGAGGCAAAGAAGGATCTAAGAGGAGAAATTTAGACTTGCCTACAATTAACCAGTTGGTACGTAAAGGCCGCCAACGAACGATCAAAAAGACTAAAGCACCCGCGCTCCGCTTCGTCTTAAATTCGCTTAAAGGACGGACTACTCGTGGTAGTGGCTCACCTCAGAAGCGTGGAGTCTGTACGCAGGTGCGTACTATGACCCCGAAAAAACCGAACTCGGCGTTACGTAAGATTGCCCGTGTACGTTTGAGTAATGGTATGGAAGTAACGGCCTATATTCCAGGCGAAGGTCACAACCTGCAGGAACACTCGGTAGTACTTATTCGCGGTGGTCGCGTGAAGGACTTGCCAGGTGTGCGTTATCACATTGTACGTGGTGCGCTTGATACCCAAGGCGTGAAAGATCGTAAAAAGGCTCGCTCAAAATACGGCACTAAGGTTGCTAAGGGCAAAGGTGCTAAGGGTGCAGTTGCTGGTAAGGGCGCACCGGCCAAGGGTACTCCAGCTAAGAAGAAGTAAGTTAGTTTTAAGAGGTTAAGCGGTTTAACCCGGTTAACCTTGTCAAGGGTTGGCGATTTTGTTTAACTGGCGTAGAGTGGTCGTAGGCTGACCCTCCCACGCTAAGGTCTAAATTGTCCCCTGCACCTCTTTAAGGGGTGTGCTATTCCAGAGGCTAAACTAAGCATTTAGAGACGCAGCCTGCGTTACTCTGGACTCTAGCAGAATTTTTCTGAATGAAACTAAACTCCTCGTAAGGTGGACTTAGGCTGGTTTGACGAGAAGTGGTCTCAGGCAGGTGAAAATTCTAACAGGCGAATAAGAAATACTTCCGTCGGTTGGCCTTAGCCAGCGAAGGCTGGTTTTCTGGAAGGGGAGTAGTCTTAAACAAAATAGCCCAAAAGGATTTTCGTAAGGGCTATTTTTGTGCGAAGCCGCATCTAAAAAAGCGGTAGAACGCACATAGGGTAGAGTCATTAATTCAGTGAGCGATTCACCGGGAAATGCACTCTACCAATTTTTGCGCCTTTTGTAAAACCAGTTTACGCTGGTAGCAGTTGTAAGTTTATAGCTTTAGGAGAGATTGTAAGATGCCGCGTAGAGCAAGAATTCAGCGCCGGGAAACGATGCCCGACCCGGTCTATAAAAGCCGGACAATTGCCAAGTTCGTTAACAAAATCATGATCGGTGGCAAGAAGGGTTTAGCCGAACGGATAATGTACGACGCTTTACAACTTGTGGGCGAACGAACCAACCGCGATGCGCTAGAGGTCTTTGAACAGGCTATGCGTAACGCCACTCCGGTACTGGAAGTGAAGCCCAAGCGGGTTGGTGGTGCCACGTTGCAGGTGCCCGTAGACATTAAAGGCGAACGACGGCAGTCACTGGCGATTCGCTGGTTGTTACGTTCGGCTCGTTCCCGTGCAGGCAAGACGATGAGCGAAAAATTGGCCGCCGAACTAGTGGATGCCGCTAATAATACTGGCACCACCATTAAGAAACGCGAAGATACCCATAAAATGGCCGAAGCGAACAAGGCTTACGCGCATTATAAGTGGTAAGTTTGGATTAGTTTGCTTGCGGTATCTAATTTGGGTGTAACGTAGACTGGTTTTGGGGAAGAGGTAAAGCCAAGACCAATCTACGATCAGTCTACATCCTGACGGTATTTGGTGGTATCGCACCTCAAGGTTAAGTTATGTAGACTGGTTGTAGACTGGTCGTAGACTGGTCTTTGAGGTGAGGGAATCACCGCTTGTTGTAGTAGTACAAAGGCCAGCCTAATATAAGATTGTTGCTCGCGGGGGAGCGGGCATGTTATGTAGACTGGTCGTAGACTGGTCTAGGAAGTTTTAGGGAGGTACTCCTGTGGCAGCCGCTACTGCTCCAGATAACTTGAAGAATCTTAGAAATATAGGAATTATCGCTCATATTGACGCGGGTAAAACCACGACGACTGAGCGGATCCTATTCTATACCGGTGTGGTTTATAAAATCGGCGAAGTGCATGAAGGTGCGGCGACGATGGATTTTATGGCCCAAGAACGAGAGCGTGGTATCACTATTACGGCTGCCGCGACCACTTGTTTTTGGAAAGAGCATCGGATTAACATTATAGATACGCCCGGCCACGTAGACTTTACGGTGGAGGTAGAACGTAGCCTCCGGGTCTTGGATGGTGGCGTGGTGGTCTTTGATGGTGTAGCCGGGGTAGAACCCCAATCGGAAACCGTTTGGCGGCAAGCTGACCGCTATACAGTACCCCGTATCTGCTTTGTCAATAAGATGGATCGTACTGGGGCCAGCTTTTATCGTACCTACGATATGATTATCGAACGGTTAGCCGCCAAACCTTGCGCCATTCAACTGCCTATCGGCCTCGAGCAAGCTTTTCGGGGATTGGTAGATCTGATTGAGCAGAAGGCTTATTTCTATACCAATGACAAAGGTACAGATGTCATTGAGGAAGAGATTCCGGCAGATATGCTTGATGAAGTCAAGAAGATGCGCGACCGGATGATTGAGCAGATTGCCGAAACTAGCGATGAATTGACTGAACGCTACCTAGAGGGCGAAGAGATTTCGCCCGAAGAGTTGCGGGCGGCTTTACGGGCGGCGACGCTGAAAAGCCTGCTTGTTCCGGTTCTGTGTGGTTCGGCCTTGAAGAACAAGGGTGTTCAAGCTCTGCTGGATGCGATTATTTATTATTTGCCTTCACCTCTGGATAAGCCGCCAGTGACAGGTATGTTACCGGGTACAGACGAAGAAGAAGTTCGCACCCTTGACATTAACGCTCCTTTTTCGGCTCTTGTTTTCAAAATAGTGGCTGATCCTTTTGTGGGCCGTTTGGCTTACTTCCGGGTCTATAGTGGACAGTTGAATAAGGGTTCTTACGTCGAAAACACCACTAAAGACAAGAAAGAGCGTATCAGCCGTCTTTTGAGGATGCATGCCGACAAGCGCGAAGATATTGATGGGGTTTCGGCGGGAGATATTGCGGCGATTGTGGGTTTGAAAGATACCTTCACGGGTGATACGCTCTCCGATCCTAACCACCCAATTGTGCTAGAGACGATCAAGTTCCCTGAGCCGGTGATTACGATGTCGCTTGAACCTAAGACTAAGGCCGATCAGGATAAGATGTCTATTGCCCTTCAACGATTGGCGGAGGAAGACCCAACTTTCCGAGTACGTACTAATGAGGAGAGTGGTCAAACTGAAATCAGTGGTATGGGTGAGTTGCACCTTGAAATTATTGTAGACCGGATGAAGCGCGAGTTCCGAGTGGAGGCCAATGTGGGCCGTCCGCAGGTGGCTTACCGCGAAACGATTACCGCGTCGGTCAAAGCGGAGGGCCGTTTTGTACGTCAATCTGGTGGTAAGGGCCAGTACGGTCACGTTTGGTTGCAAGTGGAGCCACAGGAGCGCGGCAAAGGTTTCGAGTTTGTTAATAAGATTGTGGGTGGGACGATACCGCGAGAATACGTGCCGGGTGTAGAACAGGGCATTCGTGAAGCCTTGCAAAACGGTATTATTGCGGGTTACCCAGTGGTGGATGTGAGAGCAATGCTGGTAGATGGTAGCTATCACGAAGTAGACTCCTCGGTGGATGCCTTCAAAATCGCGGGTTCGCTGGCGATTAAGAGTGCGGTCAATAAAGCCAAACCGGTGCTACTGGAACCCATTATGAAGGTGGAGATTACCACCCCCGATGACTTTGTTGGTACGGTTATAGGCGATATGAACCAGAGGCGAGGTCAAATTCAGGAACAGGAGAACCGGGGCGGCAATACCATTGTAGTGCGCTCCTTCGTTCCCCTCAGTGAAATGTTTGGTTACGTAAATGACCTGCGTGGTTCCACGCAGGGACGAGCCAGCTACTCAATGGAGTTTGACCACTACGAACCATTGCCGCGCACTTTGCAAGAGGAAATTATTGCTAAGCAGAAGGGCGCGTAAGAAATTGTATATAGTTTATAGTCGTTGGTGGTCAGTTGGCAGCCTTCTGACTATAAGATAACTATAAACTAATAACTATAAACTAATAACTATAAACTCTAAGGAGGAACCAAGAGGTGGCAAAACAGAAGTTTGAGCGCACCAAGCCGCACGTCAATGTAGGCACTATTGGACACGTAGATCATGGCAAGACCACCCTGACCGCAGCCATCACCAAGACTAGAGCTTTAAGCGGTAAGGCCAAGTTTCGAGCTTTTGATAGCATTGATAATGCTCCCGAAGAACGCGAACGCGGTATTACTATCGCTATTGCCCACGTGGAGTATGAGACCGAAAAACGCCATTATGCCCACGTGGACTGCCCTGGTCACGCTGACTATATCAAGAATATGATTACAGGTGCGGCTCAGATGGATGGAGCAATTCTGGTGGTGAGTGCCCCGGATGGCCCGATGCCCCAGACCCGCGAACACATTCTATTGGCCCGTCAGGTGCAAGTACCCTCGATTGTGGTCTTCTTGAACAAAGTGGACGTGATGGACGACGAGGAATTACTTGAGCTAGTCGAGATGGAAGTGCGCGAGCTGCTTTCAAAGTACAACTTTCCCGGCGATGATGTACCCGTGATTCGGGGGTCGGCGTTGAAGGCACTGGAAAGCACCAGCGTGGACCTGAAAGCCCCGGAATACGAGTGCATCAATAATTTAATGGATGCGGTAGATAGCTATGTACCCACTCCGGTGCGCGAAATAGACAAACCCTTCCTGATGCCGATTGAAGACGTATTTGCGATCAAGGGACGCGGTACGGTGGTGACAGGCCGGATTGAGCGCGGAGCGGTTAAAGTCGGTGAGAACATCGAAATCGTCGGTATGACCGAAGAAGGCCCACGTTCGACGGTAGTGACGGGCGTGGAAATGTTCCAGAAGACGCTAGATCAAGGCCAAGCTGGTGACAACGTAGGCTGTCTCTTACGCGGCGTAGAGCGGACGGACGTGCAACGGGGTCAGGTGTTGGCGAAGATTGGTTCGATCAAGCCCCACACTAAGTTTAAGGCCGAGGTCTTTGTGCTATCGAAGGAAGAAGGCGGACGGCATACTCCGTTCTTTAACGGCTATCGGCCCCAGTTCTATATTCGCACCACCGACGTAACGGGAATGATTACCATCCCTGAAGGTATGGAGATGGTAATGCCCGGTGATAACGTGCAGATGGGTGTGGAGCTAATCACTCCGGTAGCTATCGAAGTTGGTTTACGCTTTGCGATTCGCGAAGGTGGTCGGACGGTGGGTGCCGGTAGCGTTACCAGCATTGTAGAATAACTTTGTCGCGGCCAGCCGAGGGTGGCAGGTGTTGGGTATCAGGTGACAGGTGTTGGGTGTCTGGAATTATCCGATACCTGATACTCAACACCCGATACCTAGCACCCGACAATTATGGAGGAAAGTAAGAGAAGATGGCCGATCAGAAGATTCGCATTCGCCTGAAAGCCTACGATCACAAAATACTCGACCAATCGGCGGCCCAAATTGTGGACGCGGCGGAGCGGACGGGGGCGGTGGTAGCTGGGCCAGTACCACTGCCAACAAAAACGGAGCGCTATACGGTAACGCGGTCGCCTTTCATTGACAAGGATTCGCAAGAACACTTTGAGATGCGTACCCACAAGCGCCTAATAGACGTGATTAAGCCGAGCCAAAAGACGATTAACGCGCTGATGCGGCTAAATTTGCCCGCTGGCGTTGAAATCGAGATCAAGTTGTAGTGGGTAGTGATTAGTTTTTAGTGATTAGTTTTTAGTGATTAGTTTTTACACTAATAACTAACAACCAATAACTAACAACCAATAACTAATAACTAACTATAACCAAGGATATTAGATAGAAGATATGATAAATTCGATATTAGGCAAGAAGTTGGGAATGACCCAAATTTTTGACGAACGCGGGCGGGTTATTCCAGTGACGGTGGTAGAGGCTGGGCCTTGCCGGATAACTCAGGTGCGTACCCAAGAGCGGGATGGCTACGAGGCAGTCCAACTCGGCTTTGAAGAGAGTCGCCGCCTCAAACAACCCCAAAAGGGCCACCAGAAAGAATTGCTCCGCAAGGAGAAGATTAATGGGCATAGCCAAGAATTTGGTCTGAAGTATCTGCGCGAAGTTGCTACTACGGATGTCACCTCAACCAAAGTTGGTGATACGATCAAGGCAGGTGATATTTTCAAGGCGGGGGATGTGGTAGATGTAACAGGCACTAGCAAAGGCAAGGGTTTTGCTGGGGTGATGAAACGCCACAACTTTAAAGGCGGGCCTAAAACTCACGGTCAAAGCGACCGCCGCCGCGCCCCCGGTTCTATCGGTAGTGGCACTACGCCGGGTCGGGTAGTGAAGGGTTTGCGTATGGCAGGCCATATGGGTAATGAGCGCGTAACCACTCAGAATCTAAAGGTAGTTCGCATCGAACCCGAAAAGAATTTGATCTTAATAAAGGGTGCGGTGCCCGGTGCTACTAATGGTCTGGTCTTGATTCGCAAGGCGGTCAAGCGGACAACCGACCGGTCAGCCGAGAGCCAGTAACCAACCCCGCTTACGAGGGAAGGGAAAGAGGAAAAAGAGAGTGCAGGCAACAGTCTATAATCTCAGCGGGGAGCAAGTTCAAACCGTTGAACTGGACGACTATATATTTGGTATTACGCCGCATACGGCGGTGATGCACCAAGCTCTGGTGCGTCAACACGCCAATGCTCGGCAGGGTACAGCCTCTACTAAGACCCGGGGCGAAGTTAGAGGTGGTGGCAAAAAGCCTTACCGCCAAAAAGGTACTGGCAACGCCCGACAGGGTAGCCGACGCGCCCCTCATTATCGGGGTGGTGCGGTCATTTTTGGCCCGAAGCCGCGCAGTTATAGTAAAGATATGCCCAAGAAGATGCGCCGCTTGGCGGTACGTTCGGCTCTTTCGCTAAAGGTTCAAGAAGATAACTTGGTCTTAGTGGAGAGTTGGGAGGGCATTGAGCCAAAGACTAAGGCGATGGTAGCGGTGCTACAGGCGTTGAAGTTAACAGGTCAGAAGGTCTTACTGGTGGTTCCTGAAAAGGAAGAGGTGGTTTACCGGGCGGCGGGTAACTTGGAAAATGTTAAAACCTTGCTGGCAAGTTATCTGAATATGGACGATATGTTCAAATATCAGAAGCTGGTGATGCCGCTGGGTGCGATAGAGGTAATCAGTCGGTTCCTAAGTGCTAAGGCCAGCGTCGCGCAGTCCGACGAATAAGAGGCCAGCCTACGGACGGAGTAGGAAAGAAATAAAATGGATATATATCAAGTTATTAAACGCCCGCTTGTAACCGAACGCACCAGCGATTTGATTGAACAAGGTGTCTATACCTTTGAGGTGGATCGCACCGCCAATAAAGTTCAAATTCGTGAGGCGATTGAAAAGATTTTCAATGTAGGTGTAGTCGGCGTAAACACTTTGCGGATACATCGCAAGCAGCGTGGGCGGGGCCGTTTTCAAGGCTATACTTCGCTGGGCAAAAAAGCGATAGTGCGACTCAAGCCGGGCGACCGGATCGAGATTTTTGAGGGAGCCTAATAATGCCAATTAAGAGTTTTAACCCAACCTCGCCCGGCATCCGGCTCAAGCGTGGCAGCACTTTTGAGGAGCTAACTAAGAATAAGAGGCCCGAAAGAAAGCTGACTGAGACGCTCAAGAGCAAGGCTGGACGTAATAACGACGGTCATATCACGGTGCGCCATCGGGGTGGTGGTCACAAACGTAAGTACCGCATAATTGACTTTAAGCGCAATAAGCCGGGGGTTGCGGCCAAGGTGATCGCGATTGAGTATGATCCGAACCGTTCGGCTCGTATCGCACTTTTACAATACACTGACGGAGAAAAGCGCTATATCCTTGCGCCGAATGGCCTAAAAGTGAACGATAAAGTGATGAGCGGACCTACGGCTGAGCCAAGGGTAGGCAATGCGCTACCGTTGCGGAACATCCCGCTTGGTACTCAGATTCACAATATCGAGATGTATGCCGGAAAGGGTGGACAAATTGCTCGCAGTGCGGGTACAGTGGTTCAGCTGATGGCAAAAGAGGGCGATTACGCTACGCTCAGAATGCCAAGTGGTGAAACCCGCTTAATTCGGATCGAGTGCATGGCGACTATTGGGCAGGTTGGTAATCTGGAACATGAGAATGAACGCTGGGCTAAAGCCGGAAAGACGCGCTGGAAGGGCATTCGGCCTACCGTGCGTGGCTCGGTAATGAACCCCAACGACCACCCGCACGGTGGTGGTGAGGGTCGTGCCCCAACGGGTATGAACCCCAAGACTCCCTGGGGCAAGCCCGCGATGGGTTATCGCACCAGAAATAACAAACGCACTGATAGATTTATTATTCGGCGCAGAACGAAGTAATTTTGGATTTTGGATTTTGACATCTAAAATCAAGAAATCCAAAATCTAACGGGAGAAAAGCGTTGTCGAGGTCAACAAAAAAAGGGCCGTATATCGAAGAACGGCTCTTGGCAAAAGTAGAGGCGATGAATAGTTCGGGACAGAAGCGGGTTTTGAAGACCTGGTCTCGCGATTCGACTATCTTCCCTCAAATGGTGGGTCATACGCTAGGTGTTTACGATGGCCGTCGGCATGTGCCGGTCTATATCACCGAAAATATGGTCGGCCACAAGCTAGGCGAGTTTGCCCTAACTCGAACTTACAAAGGGCATGCGGGTAACGAAAAGAGTACGAAGTCAAGGTAATCGGGTGTCAGGTATCGGGTGCTAGGTATCCGATAATGGTTATGGTGTCAGGTCTTACCGACACCTGTGACCCAACACCTGCTTGGAGGTAGAGATGGAAGTAAGTGCAACCTTAAAAAATATTCGGCACTCACCCCGCAAGGTTCGTCTGGTGGTTAATGCGGTGCGGGGGAAGCGGGTGGATGATGCGTTAGCAATATTACGCTACATGCCCCAACACTCCGCTCGTGATGTGGCGGCAGTGCTGGCAAGTGCGAGGGCCAATGCTGAGAATAATCTAATGCTGTCACCGGAGACCCTCTATATCAAAGAGATCGCCGCTAACGAAGCCCCTCGGATGAAACGTATTCATGCGCGGGCGCGTGGGCGAGCCGACCGGGTCATCAAACGGATGAGCCATGTGACGGTGACGGTTGAAGAACGGGAGGAACAGAGTGGGACGTAAAGTTCATCCAATTGGTTTTAGGTTGGGTATTATCAAAGATTGGCAGAGCCGCTGGTATGCCGAAAAAGATTATCCCACCCAGCTTCATGAAGATTTCAAGCTGCGTGAAATGGTGACTAAAAAGCTGAAGAATGCGGCTTTAAGCCGGATTGAAATTCAGCGTTCAAGCAATAATCTTGAACTCACGCTCTATACCGCTAAGCCCGGTATTGTGATCGGCAAGAGCGGTCAGGAAGTAGATAAGCTCAAGAAGGAAATTGAAACCGAAAGTGGTAAGAAGGTAAAACTCAATATCGAAGAGATTCGCCAACCAGAGCTAGATGCTTTCTTGGTGGCGGAGAGTATTGCCGAGCAGATTTCAAAACGGGTGAACTATAAAAGGGCAATGAAACAGGCGGTAACACGGGCAATGCGGTTGGGTGCTAAGGGTGTGAAGATTAAGGTGAGTGGTCGGTTGGCTGGGGCAGAAATGGCCCGTACTTCGATGGAAAAGGATGGTCGTATCCCACTGCACACTATTCGAGCCGATATTGATTACGGTTTGGTTCATGCCTATACTACTTACGGACGGATTGGCGTGAAGGTCTGGATTTACAAGGGCGATGTGTTGCCGGGCCAAATGAAAAAAGCTGCTCCGGTTCCGCGCATTGTGTCGGATGACGACGTAGCTTAGCACCCTTAATTTATGGAGATTGTGTACAAATGTTAATGCCCAAGAGAGTAAAGCATCGTAAGGTACATCGCGGTAGTATGCGTGGCAGAGCGTCGCGTGGTAACTTTATTGCTTTCGGTGACTATGGCATCCAAGCACTGGAGCCGGGTTGGGTGGATAGCCGTCAAATAGAGGCGGCCCGGCGTGCGATAACCCGTTATGTGCGGCGCGGTGGTCAAATCTGGATTAGGATTTTCCCCGACAAAAGCGTAACGGCTAAACCGGCTGAGACCCGTATGGGTAGCGGTAAAGGCGCACCCGATCATTGGGTGGCAGTGGTTAAACCTGACCGCATTTTGTTTGAAATCGGCGGTGTCCGCGAGGATGTGGCGATAGAAGCTATGCGCTTGGCTGGTCACAAGTTGCCAATTAGGACGCGCTTTGTGACCCGTCAAACAGCAGCTAAGCCAAATATGACGGTGCAAGAGCAGGCCAGTGCCGTGGCTTACAAGGAGCATCTGGAGCATACAGAATACGCTCCTTCGGGAGTAGAATTTGGCGCGGAGGCGACTGAAGAGGTCGAAACCGCTGGAACTTCGGCTGGCACTGAAGGTAAGGAGTAGTTGAAATGAGAGCCACTGAAATTCGCGCTCTGAACGATGAGCAATTGCTAAAACAGATTAGCGATCTGAACCAAGAGCATTTCAATCTGCGCTTCCAGCTTGCGTCATACAAGAACCCTAATCCAGGGCGCTTCCGGCAGGTGAAGAAAGACATTGCCCGTATCAAGACCATCTTGCGTGAACGTGAAATCGCGTCGCAGGATTAGAGCAGTCTACGAGAGGTTAATAGATGACGGAAGACGTTTTGAATAATACGGCTGTTGCCGATGCCCCTACTGTGCCTGAGAAAAAGGTGATGCGCCTTGAAAAGGTTGGTAAGGTAGTTAGCAATAAGATGGAAAAGACCATCGTAGTCGAGGTATCCTATCTGAAAAAGCATCGTCTTTACAAAAAGGCGATTCGTCGAACCAGTCGGTTTAAGGCCCATGACGAGCAAAACGAGTGCAAGATTGGGGATGTGGTACGCATTGAAGAATGTCGGCCCATCAGCAAAGAAAAGCACTTCCGACTGGCTGAGATCATCAAGCATAGCGATAGGGTTTAGTCACCCTCCCTTGTAGGAGGGATTTCTAATCCCGATACCTTGTAGGAGGGATTTCTAATCCCG
>JACAUC010000062.1 GCA_013390945.1 Candidatus Chloroheliaceae bacterium | reverse complement strand
CTGACAGTACCCAAAGATTGTGGAAGAGGGTAAGAGGCTAAGAAATTTGCAAAAAAGGGTCTTTCCCATCTCAATTGCAATACGCCCCTACCTCGATTTATTGAGAAGATACATATAATCTTTATTGTGAATAATAGTAATTACTAGCTACTCACTTCAAGAAGGTAATATAGCGCCAAAGTTCAAAGTAAATAGTTTCTAGGTCATTGGTAGTGTTGGCTAAGGCTACCCCAACATAAACCTGAATACCTTTCTTCCGAATTAGCAAATCACCTAAAGAAGCTTTACCCTTGCTGGTATAGCTAAAGCGAAGGTCTTGTTCCTGATTATCGTTATCAAGGTTAACCACTTTATAGCGTTCGGTCTCCTTGAAACTCTCGAAAGTGCCACTATTAGCCAGTTTATCTTTGTAAAGGTTTAAGAGTTCGGTGGTACTCGAACTGCTGGTGATTACAGCATAGATATAGAACTGCTGGCCTAAACTAGCTTTACTGATTGTAACCGGGTTAGCCGTTGGATCAAGGCTCCAGCCATCGGTGGAATAATTCAGGATAAAGTTACCTTTGGGATCATTATAACTTTTGACCTCGCCAATAAAAGAATCGACCGGGGTATTTAGGAAGTGCATCGTGTTAAACATTTTGCTAAACTCGTTTCCGAGCCGAGTATCAAAAGTGCTATCTTCGCCCGTGAGAACGACAACATAACGCGCTGCTTGGTGTAGAGCAAAGAGAGCCCAGTAACGACTAGCACCCTTTTGATAGGAAGTTTGTACCCACCTTTCTCCAGCAAAGCCCCAATAACGACTAGTATCGGACTTGGGTTTCCAGCCATCTTTTTTAAGATTTTCGATGAACGGGGTACTAAACTCCTCAATTGTTCCATTGTTAGTATTGCTATCATCGCGCAAAATAGTATAACTAGAAGTACCATCACTTATGTCTACTTGAAAGCCGCCTTTCAAGAGGGTAACTTTCCACTCTTTGGGGTAAGCCATTTCCAGATTAAGTTTGGCAGTATCACCAGTGAAGAGTAGATAGCCCTCTGGCAGTTTCAGGTTAGGCGTGTTAGTCGCAACAGTAGTAGGGGTAGCTGGTTGGGTGGTGGGTGGCGGCACTACGGCTTGGGTAGCAGGCTTGACCGCAATGGCGGTATTAGTCGCTGCGGCTACGGTAGAAGTTGGTTTCGGCGGGTTGGAGCCACCGCCCCCCAATACTAGCAAGAGAAGAACCGCTAGTACTATTAGTGCTAAGGCTCCACCACCAAGCATAAAAAGCTTAATGTTATCCTTGGGAGCAGGGGAGGAGGAGACCGCTGGGGAGGGCATTCTGTAAGGGGCTGGCACTTGAGGTGAACCATAAGAGGGTGCTTGCTTGGGATAAGCTGAAGGGGGAGTGGGATTTAGCGGCAAGTTGGGAGAGGTAATAATCTTTTTGGGAGCAACTGGGGCGGGGGCGGGAGCAGGAGCAGGGGTTTGGTTATAGGGTAGCGAGGAGTTTTTAAGTACAGCCTTGTAAGCCGCCGCAAAGTCACCCGCTTTGGAAAAGCGGTCTTGGGGACTTTTAGCCATCGCTCGCTGAATGACCGCATCAATACTGCTGACCACGGAGGACGACATATATTGAGGGTAAGGCTGACCGACCAGCGTGGGTACAGACCGATTGTAATGGGCGCTAAGAACTTGACTGGTAGTACCTATAAAGGGTAGTTGCCCGGAGAGCATTTGGTAGAGAACCACACCCAGCGAGTAAATATCACTTTGACGACTGACATGCCCGTCAAATTGTTCGGGAGCCATATAGCTGATAGTACCCATGGGGCGAGTCATACTACTAGCCCCCTCGCTAGAGATCAGTTTCGCAATACCAAAATCGGTGAGGAGCAAGCGACCATCGGAATGAATTAGCATATTTTGAGGTTTAACATCGCGGTGAACCATATTGCGACTATGGGCATAATCCAGAGCCGAACTCATTTGTTCCAAGAGACGACCTGCCTCTTCGACCGGGATAGGACCTTGTTTGAGCCGCTCCTGAAGTGTACCACCATTAATAAAAGGCATCACTAAATAGGGATCGCCTCCAAATTCCCCATAGTCATAGACGCTTAAAATAGTAGGATGCTCAAAATTGGCAATGGCGCGAGCTTCCTGTTTGAAGCGACCTAAAAATTCAGGATCTTGGGCCATCTTTGAACTCAGAATTTTGATGGCTACCTGACGATCTAATTGCAGGTCAACCGCCAAGAAGACTTTTGCAAAACCACCTTCACCTACTTGTTTTTCAAGTTGATAGCGGTTATTAAGCACCGTTTGAGGGTTAGTCATGAACATCTCTCTTTCTGCCGGAACTCCCAGAACAAAAAATTCAGGGTTAGAAACGCTACCATCGTGCCTCGCCAAGCTATATGATAGCAAATTAGCTACATTTGTACAATGACCTACAAGTGTCTAAAATTGTAGGTAGGAAGTTAGTTGCATTTTTAGAGTGTAGTATATCACATTTTAATAAAATTATACCCAACCTTAACGCTCTTACATGGTTGCTTTAGTGGTATAAGAAGCGTATAATAGTCCATTGTATACTGCGTCTACCGCATTATAGGGTATCCCTACCAGCGTTGCTTTAATAATAACGCACTTTTACCAAAAAGTAACTACTAAAAAGACGGTTTTCAAAAAAATGCAGCAAGAGTTGTCGGAAAGTACCCACGATTTAATAAGGGAGATAATAGCTGGTCTTACTCCAGCTTCAACCATCCATCCAGAAATAGCAATGGCGGCACTTATCCGGGCCGCTCAATTCTTTGGGGAATTGCACAAGAGTTCTTCCGGTAGGTTGTGGGATGTGTTGGATTTTAAGGGTAATTTTGTATTGGGCAAGTTTACCTTCTCTACCGCCGCCGGGATTTTGCCCGGTACTACCCTCGAACAACATGGCGTTCTCGAACACCACGCCCGCACTATTTTGGGTGTACTAGATGACCAATATGTTGTAGATCAATTAGAGCAGGTGCTAAGAGGAAGACCCATTAGCCTAATGGGTTATGTTTCAGGCGGTACAAGCACCCATGGCCAAATAGGGCTACAACTTGACCCCAGCCTAATGTACTTACCCCAACCAGAAAGTGATCGGCTTTATGAGGCGGTCTCACGTTGTGCTTCCTTGCTAGTACGTTCGGGCTTTGACCCGCACAAACCAGTCGCTTTTCACGCCGAAATTAATAATAAATATGGTTTTAGCCGCACTCGCAAAGAAGAATACGATTTGCTAAAATCGGTCGGCGTTCCCGAAGCAGAACTCCCCCAATACCGCGCCCAAGTCTACCTCACTATGCCCCACCTCTTGCCTTGCAACGAAGACTTGCTTTGTCAGGAATTGGTCAAATATAACTTAGCTCATTGGGCAAGGGGCTAACCTCCGGTTTGGATTTCGAGTAAGGCAAAAACGGAACTTCTACAAATGTTGACGGATGAGGGATGATCTATGCCGGGGTTGCTAGTGCTGGCAGGCGGAGCCGAATTTCAGAGGGGAATGGAAGAGGCCGATAAATTCTTGCTGGAGCAGGCAGGTGGGTCGGAGGCATCCATCGTGATTTTGCCAACCGCAGGTGGAGCGGATGGCGGCGAAAGAATGGCGGCCCGAAATGGCGTAGCTTGGTTCAAAAGCCTCGGCGGAAACAAGGTAGAAGCGGTAATGGTGGTAGACCGCCAAAGTGCCAACCATCCGGCTCTGGCGGCTAAAATAGAAAAAGCCAAATTAATCTATATGGCTGGTGGCAACCCTAGGTTTTTGTTAGAGTGCCTGCAAGAGAGTCTTGCATGGAGAGCCGCCTACAAAGCTTGGCAGAATGGCGCAATTCTAGGAGGTAGTAGTGCTGGGGCAATGGTACTAGCCGAGTATCTGTATGACCCGGCCAGCGGCAACCTAGTAAAAGCTTTGGGCCACGTAGCCGCCAGTGCCTTAATGCCCCATCACAACAGCTTTGGCAAACATTGGTTGGAGAGGCTAAGTCTTCTCCTGCCCAAAACCACGCTGCTAGGAATAGACGAAAAGACCGCGATGATCGGAAACGGCAACCAGTGGCAAGTTTACGGTAAAGGCAGTGTAACAGTCTACCGAGCCGGAGACTCCTTTAAGTTTACCTCCGGCCAACCGTTCAAGATTGTAGAGGAATAAAAGCGGCCAGGTTCGAGCCTTGCCTCTAGGGTTTAAGGGCCGCTTCTTGCATCGCTTTAGCGGCATCGGCAGGTGAAGTAGTTCCGTCCTGTACGGGCTTTAGCCAAGCTTCCATGGCGGTCCAAACTTTATTTATATCCTTGCCTACTGGCTGAACCTGCGAATCTTTTAACTGACTAACCACTGCGGCCCACGCGGGATTGTTCTTTATATCAGGGCCGTTTAGGATCGCTTTAGTGCCAGAAAGTAACCCCAAAGAAAGCAACTGCTTTTGCTGATCCTCACGGGCTTGGAACTGGAGAAAATAGAGGGCCGCTTTCAAGCGGTTACCTTTAGACTGTGAACTGAGAAAATAATGCCTACCGCCAGTCATAGAGCGAGGAGTGCGTTCATTGAGCAAAGGCAGCGGTGCTATTCCCAAGTCCACCTTACTCTTTACATCATCCTTTAGATAAGCGTTTAACTCCCAATCGCCATTGATAAAGAAAGCCAGCTTACCACTGATAAAGAGGCGATTGGCTTCATCATAGCCGATGGTTGGGGAAATCGCTTTATACTTAACGGTTAAATCCTTAAAATATTGCAGCGCATTTTGCATAGGAGTAGTATTCACGGTTGCTTGTCCCGCATTATCTACGGGCGAGCCGCCAAAAGCGTTTAGGAAGGGCAAGAGCCAGAAATAACTATACCGATCAAGCCCCAAACCTACCTGACTACCATCGCTTTTAGTAAGAGCCTGAGCTTGTTGAATCAGTTCGTCAAAGGTGGAGGGTGGGTTAGGAGCCAGTTTTTTATTATAGTAGAGTACTAGAATATTGCCGTAGTTGTAGGGCAAACCATAACCAACCCCGGTGAAGGTCGAACCAGCTAAAGCATTAGGCTCAAAGCCTTGCAAAAAAGCCTTACTAAGCAAGCTGTCAAGGGGTTGGATGGCCTTGCGCTGCACCCAATCACCTGTAGCACCCACTGGGGCAATCACCAAATCGGGACCATTGCCCGCCAGCACCGCCTCTGGGAATTTAGTTTGAAGTACCTCGTTGCTCCCCAACGGTTTAAGATTAACCGTAACATTAGGGAAAAGCTTTTTATAAGCGGCTACCGTACCAGCCAGCACATTCCATTCTTCCGGGTTTTGCGGGACATCCGTCCAAACTTCAAGCGTGGCAGTCAAGGCAGGATCACCCGCACTAGGAAGGTCAAAAGAAGAGAGCGGCGTGGGAGACGGGGTGTAAGGCTTAACAGTAGTGGCAGTAATACTCGAAACGGTTAAAGTCAGGTCAACGCTCACGGGGGAAGCAAGGTTAGGCGAAGCAAGGGTCTCAGGTGTAACAGAAGGAACCAAACTGACCGACGAGGTGACGGTAGAAGTTTTAGAGCTAGAACCAGAACTACCGACTATCACTACCAGCACCGCACCCACAATTACAACGATAACTATAACCAAGGCCGCCATCACCCCGATTAGAAGCGGTAACCGTTTTTTTTCGCTCCGCACACTTGGGTCTAAAGCAATCGCCGGGTTAGACGTTTTAGACGGTTTAGAGGGAGTGAAATTAAAAGGAGTGATCGCCGAAAAAGAATCATCCAATTGAGACAAGTCTACCTTCCTTGACGAGCTTGACGAAGGAGTATGTGGCGGCGGAGTAAGAGGCGGCGGAGTAGGGGTAGCAAAAGGCAGGGTGGCATCCACCTCAGAAATGACGGGCGGATTCGAGGAATTGGCAAGAGTGCGGAAATTAGAGGTACCAGAGTGCATCTGGAGAAGGATTTGCTGATAGAGGTGGGCAAGTTCCCTAGCACTCTTGGGTCGCTGAGCCGGATCTTTTGCCATCGTCCGTTGGATAAGCTGGTTGAGGGCGGGGGGTGCATCCGGTCGCTTCAAGTTTAAAGCAGGCGGTGGGAGGTTGGCATGGGCATACATTAGCTGCGCCTGATCGCCACTGAAAGGAGTTACTCCGGTTAGCATCTGGTACAAGAGTACACCCAACGAATAAATATCGCTGCTATAGCTGGCTCGGCCTAAAAATTGTTCGGGAGCCATATAGCGCGGAGTACCAGTCATATGAAGACTAGCGATAGTACTCTGGGCGGCAGCCCTAGCAACGCCAAAGTCACTGATAACGAGGTGTTCTTTTTCGGCACCAAAGAGCAGTAGGTTTTGGGGCTTGAGGTCACGATGAACTACCTTGAGGTGGTGGGCGTGATCTAAACCAGAGGCAATTTGATCTAAGTATTTACCAGTCTGCTCAAAACTAAAGGGGCCAGTTTCACGCAAAACTTGGTAGAGTGTACCACCATCGGCAAAGGGCATTACCAGATAAGTCTGATCGTCCACATCGCCAAAGTCATAAACATCGAGGACATTGGCATGATGGCTGGCCGCTACTACGCGGGCTTCGCGCAATAATTCCTGCCCGTTTTGCAACTGCCCATTCTCGTCCTCGGCTAGATCTACCACTTTAATTGCTACGATCCGCTCGAAGGTTTTATCCCAGGCAGTATAAACTGTAGCAAAACCGCCCTTTGCAATGCGTTCCTTAATTTCGTAACGATCTTTTAAAGTGGTTCCCGCTCTTATCACGACACTCTCCTGATTCCCAGGCATTACTTAAGCTATTTTATAAAGAATAGAACTCTTAGTACAAAGTATATTAGATTATCTACAGGTTAGCAAGCTTCACAGGACCCATATAAGACCAATTTGCAAATAACGCCAAAATAAGATATAGTATCCATACGGAATTTGCTTTAGATAGGAACGAGACACCTCACTCGTGCCAAGTTTCCAAGTTGGCACAGGCATACTGGAATAGATAATAATAATATTTTGTTAAGGTAAAGCATTGAGGTTTGACTGCTCAATTTCATTTGTAGATATTTACACAAACTTCCCGTTTTGGCAATCAAAGCGTGTTTCTAGGAGGTTTGTTTAGTTTTATAATCAGATTCAAAAGTATCTGCTGCTTTCTAGTCTCACCTATGTGAGAAAGTAAGTGTAACCCTTTAAGTAAGGAGACCCAAGATGGCCCTGACCGATTACGAACCGGACACAAAGAAAACCTCGGATCTCAACACCCCCGATACCGACCCCAACCCTACCCGCCGTCGCTTTTTGACATGGGGTATTTACGGTATTGGTGCGGTGACTACCGTAGTTCTGGCTGTACCCGCAGTGGGCTACTTCATTGCCCCAGCAACTAGTGGTACAACCCAGTTAGATATACCAGCGGGCAACGTAAGTGATTTTGCCAACCAAACAACCCCCAAATCCATTAATGTTAGTTACGAGTACCAAGACGAATTTAAGATTGTTAGCGGTGCAGTTCAGGTGTATGTCCAAGCTTTAAAAGCTGGTGCGTCGGTTGCTGGAGATTTCCGAATACTCAGCCCAATCTGTACTCACCTAGGTTGTCTGGTGCAGTGGACAGATGCCACCAAAGAATTTGATTGCCCCTGCCACCAAAGCAAGTTTAAGGAGGATGGGATAGTGTTAAAAGGACCGGCTAACAAACCGCTCAACAATTTTAAGGTGAGCATCAGTAATGGCAAGTTGGTCTTTAACCCGTTGCAAGCTTTTGGTGTTTAGAGTCGCAATTAATTAGTAAACTAGAAGGGTAAATATGGCTACTAATCGTGTATACGAGTGGGTAGATGAGCGCACTGGTATAAAGCCTGCCTTAGACTACGTTATGTATCGGCGGCTGCCAAAGAGTGCCAATTGGTTCTTTACGCTAGGCAGTGCCAGTATGACGGTTTTTCTGGTACAGGCAATCACTGGTATCTTTTTGGCAATGGGTTACAGTCCTTCTACCGCACCCGTGCCGATTGAAGTTACCAAAGCGGATGGTGTTACAAAAGTTCAAGTAACCAGTACCGAGGCTCTGGAGAGTATCCGTCACCTGACCGACAATGTCCTAATGGGAGATTGGATTCGCGGTTTGCACCATTGGGGTGCTAATGCGATGGTCATCCTTGTGGTACTCCATATGCTGCGGGTCTTCTTTATGGGTTCCTACAAGTACCCCCGTGAATTGACTTGGTTTCTCGGTGTCTTCCTGCTACTGATGGTAATCGGGTTTTCCTTTACGGGCTACCTGCTACCTTGGGACAACCGGGCTTATTGGGCCACCCAAGTCGGGATCAACATCGGTGGGTCGGCTCCTCTACTAGGCGATTTAGTGGCAACCGTCCTACGCGGTGGTCCAACACTTGGCGCAGCAACCCTTACAAGGTTCTATGCGATCCACGTCTTAATCTTGCCCACCCTAACAGGACTTTTAATGGGGTTACACCTCTTCTTAGTGATTAAAATCGGGATCAGCGGTCAACCTAAATACCGCGAGACCGTCACCAACGACCTCTTTGAAAGCGTTTCGCCCGACGGCAAGAAGAGTGGCAAAGCCTTCTTTCCTTATATCATCTTCAAAGATGCAGTCGTTTCCGCACTAGTCGTCGTAGCAATAGTACTCTTCACCATTTTTGTGCCGTTCGGTAATACCAACCCGGCGGATCCTCAAAATAATTACGATGCCGTTTCAGGTGGTAAGTTCGAACCACGACCAGAGTGGTACTTCCTCTTCCTATTCCAGTTCTTGAAGATTGTGCCAAACATTGATGCCATTGGTCTAACCAGCAAGGCTATCGGAGGGGTTCTCATACCAACAGTGGTAATTGGGATACTCTTCTTCATACCTTACATTGATCGTGGAGCCAAACGCCACCCCTTCAATCGCCCAATTACTACCGTAGTTACGTTGGCGATTCTAATCGGTATTGTGGCAATGACCGTAGTTTCTATGGTGGAAAGCCCCGGCGACTTGACCCAAGCCACAGATAGTACTGGTAAAGCCATTCCAGTCCCAGGAGGAATTGAGAAGCCTTGGGCCGATGCAAAATCCATCAAACCCATCTTGAGCATAGCACCAACGCCTACGGCAGCACCAGCAGCACCACTCCCCGCCGCCGCCCAAGCTGGTTTAACGATTTTCCAAGCCAAGTGTACGATGTGCCACCTCAAAGATGGTAAAGGCGACGGCGGTATTGGTCTTAACCTTAGCACCAGTCCTAATGCCGGTACCGAAGCCTACATCAGAAGTGTGATAGCCGTTGGTAGTCCAAACAAGAAGATGCCTGCTCCAGGAACCTTCACTCCTCAAGAAGTGAATAACCTTGTAGCCTACGTCCTAGCTATTCGCGCCAAGTAAGTTGAACTAGTTCGGAATTAGTTTGGATAAAGAGGTGGGGTACTTAAAAAGTACCTCACCTCTTTTGATTTAAAGCTCAACCAGAAGACCCGTCTGCTTAAATTTCCGGTCTAAGGCAAGGTTCAAAATCGGGAACCTTCGCTTTACAATTCGGGTAGTCCAACCGGAAATTTATTTCCGGTCAAGCCACCAATGAGTACCATCCTAAAGTGTAAAGCGGGTTTGAACCTTGCTCAAAATTCAGGTTTATGCAATAAGGCAAAGATACCTAATTATTTCCGTCTGCGTCTCGGACGTGGTGGTAAAAGCGGACTAGTCACATTTTTATTGCTGTTACTAGATTCACCCCGGCCAAGAACCGCATCCAACATATCAGGCTCTATTATTACAACGGGACTACGCTTTGCCTTACTCTTGTAAGTTACCTGCGGCTCATCCTCTTGTACTTCCTTATCACCTGAAGGTTTGGTACCACCTGAATTGACAAGCTCTAAAAACTCCTTCAACCAATCCGGTAGGGTGATGCCCTGAAAAATAATTCGTGCCAGTATCACCAAACCCCAAGCCCGCCAAAAATCTAACTCTCCTAACGGTAAAAACCCCGGCATAACTATGTTCCAGAGTAACCAGACTGGCAGTACCAATAACAAACTACTTGCCAAAACATATGTGGCACAGATCAGGTAAAATACCGAGCTGGTAAGGATTGCAAAAAAGACATTACCGATAAGTTTCATCTAAAAAAGAACAGCCTTTCTTTTAAGTTTTTTTAATTGAAATAATTGTGCCAGATCTTCTGTCTGAATACAAGTCCCTCTACAATTCAATTTAGCTATTATTTAGGACTCTGGTGTTTTGGGAGCCGGGCGGGTGCTGGCGGTATAGCGCAAGAAGAAACGCCCCCACAGTTGACTGACCCAAGTCAAGGCAGCCCCAACCTGTAAAAGCCCACTTATGCCTAATGCCACTGCTACCCATGTCCCCTTAAAAGTCCCCAAAAGATAGAGCGGCTCAATTACTACTCGCATTAGGATGCCCGTGTTAATCATACCCCAAGCAATAAAAGCGGGTAATTCCTTATAGCCAAGCGGTCGCTCCGGGGTTTTGCGGCGGGGCAAGAGCCAATAGGCAATACCCAATGCAAACTGCACAAACCAGCCCACAAATAGAAGATGAGCGTGGGCATTTCGCCAAGCATAGCCCCAATTGGCTCCCATTCCCTCGGAAATCATCAGGAACGCCCCTAGAATAAAGCCCACTAACAGATAACTCAAGCTAGTTTTGCCCATCAGCCGTGTAAGACGATCCATTACGTATTATTTTACTCCTTGCTAGATAAGCGTTAAATTTAGATAATACTTGTTTCCAATGCGACAAGCATACACCGCTCAGCCTTCTTTGTACAATTCTGAATACAGAAGTCAAGAAAAGACCTGTACTGCCCCGCTTTGGCAATACAGGTGGTGTTATTTGTTATGAGGAGGATGCGTGGAAAATTTTTGGGGTATGTGTCTTTATCAAATCACAGGTTAAATATAACTTAGTTTATAGACTTTGTCAAGAGTTATTTGGCTCCGTTTTGAGGACTTTGTCCAGCATTTTTCCTAAATCAAAGACCGAATAAGGTTTAACCATTACCCCCTTAAATCCGTACTGCTCATAGTTTGCCATCACCGGGTCATCCGAGTAACCGCTTGAGACGATGGCTTTCACCGCCGGGTCTAGCTCCAACAGCTTCTGAATAGCGACTTTGCCGCCCATACCACCCGGTATAGTCAAATCCATAATCACCACCGCAAAAGGCTGCCAGGCCTCCTTCTCCGCCATATAGCACCTTATAGCTTCTGCCCCATTATCTACCCCCGTGACTTCGTAGCCCAGTTTGTCGAGAGCCTTTTTAAGCAAATGCCGCAAGGCAGGCTCGTCATCCATTATCAGCACCCGCCCGTGACCTCTTATTAACTTCGAGGGAACGACTACCGACGGTTCAGCAGGCTCAATGGAAGCAGGCAGATAAATAGAAAACGTTGTGCCTGCGCCTAGTTTCGATTCTACGGTAAGATAACCTCCGTGCTTATGGATGATTGAGTAGGAGACCGCCAAACCTAACCCGGTGCCGCTGGGCTTGGTAGTGAAGTAAGGATCAAATATCTGGGCAAGAATTTCCTCTGGGATACCTGGGCCATTATCCTTAACCGAAAGCCAGACATAGTTTCCGGCAGAAAGGGTTGGAATCTGCCCTTGGTCAAGGGCTATATTCCCGGCCCTGATCCACAAGTTGCCTCCCTCTGGCATCGCCTGAGCCGCATTTAAGGCCAAATTCTGAATTACTTGGCTGATCTGGCCCGCATCAAAGGCTACCTGCCACAAATCGAGTGGTAACTCAATTTCGCATTGCATTCCTGTGCCATGCAGGGCGAATTGGGCCGAGAAACGGATAATCTCGTTTAAGGGAGCCGTTTTCTTGAGCGGAGTACCACCTTTGGCAAAAGTAAGCAACTGGTGGGTTAAATACGAGGCTCGCTGGGCCGCCTTTTCAATCTCATCCAAACAATCCAGAACTTTTTCTGCGGAGCCTGCTTCTGCTTCGATTCGGGCCAGCGAAAGGTTGCCCGTAATCGCTGCTAGGAGATTATTGAAGTCATGGGCTATCCCTCCAGCTAAAATGCCAACCGACTCCAGCTTGCTGGCCTTCATTAATTCTTCTAATACCTTTTGCTTTTCGGTGGTATCCCGAAAGAAGACCACCAGACCAAGAATTTGGCCTTGTGGGTTGTGAATCGATGCAGTACTGCCTTCGATTAACCTCTCCTTACCATCCTTTGCTATTAGTATAGCCTCTTGAACCAGTTGGGGCTTAGCGCCAATAGTTAGTACATCTAGCACTTCCCATTTGACCGGAAGATGAGTTTTCGGGTCAATAATCTTGAAAACTTCGGTCAGGGGTTGGCCTTTGGCCGCGCTGGTCTCCCAACCAGTAAGCTGAGCAGCAGACTGGCTGAGAAACTCTATTTTGCCAGCGTTATCGGTCGCGATCACACCATCGCCAATCGCTTGCAAGGTGACGTTCAGCCGTTGACGTTCGGCGGCAAGCTGCTCCTCTATTCGTTTGTTCTCGGTAATATCGCGATTACTTCCACGCCAGCCCAGATTTTCTCCGTTAAAGCCTTTCACGGGTTGGCAAACATGCCCGATCCAGCGCACCTCGCCACCACGAGTAATAATCCGAAAGCTTACGTCGGTTAGATGACCGATGGTAGAGTGAATCTTCAAGTGCGGCAAAATACTTTCCAAATCGTCAGGATAAACAATGCTTTCCATTAACTCAGGATTCTGGATAAATTCAGCAGGAGTATAGCCCGTTATCCGTTCGCAGGAGGGAGACATATAAATATATTGCCCGTCCGTGCCTAACCAGTATTCCCAGTTATAAGTGAAATCCGCAACGGTGCGAAAGCGTTCCTCCACCATTTTAAGTGCGGTAATTTCTACCACCGTCGCGCCTACTCCCCGCAACTCTCCGTCGTTGGCTCGTACCGGGTAATAACTGGTTAGAGCGTAGCGCAATGCTCCCGGCTTGGCGGGACTTTTGCCACTTACTTCCAAGTTTAACAAAGGTTGTCCGGTCTTCAGCACTTGCCGAATTGCCTCTTCTATTTTTAAAGCTAACTCTGGAATAATCTTGGAGGAAATAACCTCGGAGGGTGTTCGCCCGATATGCTCGCTAACCGGTTTGCCATTCATAGCGGCAAGTAGGTCATTAATCCGTAGATACCGCAGATTTAGGTCATGGAAGCTAAGTCCAACCGGGACCATTTCCCATAAGTTGTCCAGCAAGGAGAGTAGTTCATTCTTTTCTTCGGCTAACCTACGGGCCTCTCGCTCCACGGTAATTGTTCGGTTAAGTTCTGCTATAGTCCGCTCACGTTGCTCTAACAAGGCTCGTAGCCTTGCTAACTCATCCCAGATACAACCAATAGCTTCCAGACCGACAAACTTAGTTTCTTCCTGATGCCACATAAGGCTTCTCCAATAAAAGGGCAATGGTTATGGAATTTATCTATTTTCCAATAAGAGAAAAAGGTTAAAAAAGGATTTATAATAACTAAAAAAAATTATCGGGTAGTTTTGAGGTAAATGTGCCATTAAACTCAAACCTTCTCTTCCAATATTTTAATTCCATTATACATCTAAAAAAGCAGGTTGTCAAGGGGGAGTTACATTAAATATCTAAAAAGTCCGATTTTTCGGGGGGGGGGGTGAAATTTTATTTTGATAATAAAATCATTATGTATGTAATTATATTGATTAAGGTTTCAATTTTCTAATATAAAATAAAGTTCAGACCGGAGATCAATTTCCGGTCGAAGCGGTTATAATTAGTAGGGCTGTTGCAAAGTCCGAGAACTATCCAATCTGACAAGAGTAGTGGTATGTGAAAATCAACTGACGGCAACCAGTTTACAAATAGTTTTCCATAACCACATTCTAATCGGAAGGCCAAAATCTTGTAGGATGCTGCGTAACCTGGGTTCCGTCAGTTGATCTTGACCTACCACCCAACTTGTCAGATCGGGACTTTGCAACAGCCCTATTAACTAAACCCTTGTAGGAGGGATTTCTAATCCCGATAGGTCTAATCCCGTATCATCTCAATAGATAGGGGTTTATTGAACAACCAACCTAGGTTACGGTCAACTGGTTGTGACCCAGTTTACATAAACCCGCCGCAAACTGGTTTCACTTTGGACGTATGCCATACGCCCCTACCCATAAACACCCAGCTAAGGATTTTGAGGCCAGCCTGCGGCTAACACAGGTTCAAAATCGGATCTATTAGCTTTAGAATCCGGGTAAGTCAAGCCTTCCGGTCGTTCAACATCAATTATAAGATTAGCTTGACGCACATGCGCCCATACTCATTGAGAGTCCGGTTTATTTCACTCTCAAAGGTAATTTAATTATAAAAGTACTACCTCCATGGGGTCTACTTTCCAGCGTTAGTTCGCCGTGATGCTGCTCAATCACCGCCGAAGCAATAAAAAGGCTGACTCCTAGCCCGGTTTCACGTGAGTTAGAAGCTATTTTCCAATACTGAAAGATAGTACTTTGCCTTTCAAGGGCAATTCCAATACCATTATCCTCTACTCTCAAATAGGCCGCGTTAGCCTCTTCTTCCAAACGAATCACCACCGTACCACCTTCAGGGGAGTACTTTACAGCATTGTGGATCAAACTTGTCACCACTTGGCTTATTCTGGCGCGATCAAGGGTAATTTGAATTATAGCGGTAGGGGCAAGGAACTCCAGCCGATGACGTTTCTCTGGCTCAAACTCACGCTCTTGGTCATCTAGCCACAACTGGAAACGTTGGATAGTGTCTCTAGTTAAACTTGTTAGCTCTAATAATTCTGGATGTAACTCTAAACGCTGGCTAAGAATGCGGGAAAAATCCAACATCTTTTCAATTATCCCGTTGAGATTATCCGCCTGCCGCACCACTCGTTGCAAGTAGTTCTGAATACGTTCGTTTGGTAAGGGCTGTTCCGCACCGCTTTTCTCAATCATACGGTTAATCAACTGAGCAAACCCACGCATCGAGGAGAGCGGATTACGTAAATCATGGCTGGCAATGGATAGAAACTCATCCCGAGCATGTACCGCCTGCTCCAGCCAACTAGCCCGCCGGAGTTGACCTAGCAGCGGCCCAAGTAAAAGTGCTAAGTGCTGGAGTAAAAGTTTATCGGCAGAGGTAAAAGATAACCTATCTTCTCGTCGGTAAACAGCTAAGCCACCCACCACCTCATCTATCCACATCAGTGAAATAGCCAGTCCTTGCGTCAGGTTATCCAACCTTTTTACCTGCTGATCTTCTACTAGATCAGTACCACCTTTCGCTGCAACCAACCCCGCCAATTCCCAAGGTTCTTTAAGGCTTTCGCCCTGTTTGCAGGCTTCCGTCAAAATCCCACCGCAAGCCACCAATTGTAAATCGGTTCCATGTTCCCTTAGAAGGGTCACTAATACCTCGTCACCGTCAAAAAGGTCAGCCGTACCCTCGGCGGCCTGCACCAGAGCCGCATCAATTCTAGCCTCTGCCCCTACCTTGCGGATAACCTCCAACAAACAGATCATCCGGGCATTATTCAACTCTTTCCATTCTTCGATAGGTTTATTTTGTGGCATGGTTCTCACAGCCCTCAATTTCTATTTTCGCTCACAGGGTAGTGTCAGAACGGGAGTGGAAAGAGAAAACCGCACACTCGTCACCTAGACACCCTATCCAATGGTTAAATAATCCAGTAGGTCTATTGTACATATCTTACACCACTGTTCTGCAAATATTATGCCCCAAATCGGGATTTTCACTCCTTTTTACCACCAAATTCTAAATCCCACAGTAAAGCCCTTTTTTCGATTTCAGGTAAGGGAAGAGAAAAAGAAAAGTATCCCTAAAATTTGGTATAGTCTCTTCTAGCTTCAATGTATGATATAAATTATAGTTAATGTTTAACCGTTAACTAACACAATATGGTGATTAATTATTGCTATAATAGGTAGCCATGAGGTGCAACAAAACGTGCTAGGTGATACAGCACACTGCCCCTTGATTGCTGGATTTATTCTACTTCGGGAACCTCAAGGGAGTCATAGAGGGTTTTTTTAATGAATTTGGTCAGCTTAACTCTAATGCCCTCCACTTCAGCTTCGGCTACCACCGCATAACGGGTTCGGCTACTTTCGCCTTCGACACCCCTATTGTACATCTTCTTTTGGATGATATTATCGGGTACTTCTACCTTTTTGCGATGCTTTACGCTATAAAACTCCATCAGTTCCGACCTTCTCCTCTTACCCTAATCTTTCCCTATCCGCCCATCATTCCATACTAGCAAAGCTTTAGGGTAGAGTCAAGCGTGAAAACATAGATAAGACCCTTAGCGGGTCAGGCTTGCCAGATTCGGCCTGTGGTATAATTTAGACTGATTAAATGGGTGAAACAAAAATTTGGAAATTTGGGTCTTTAAAAGTAGCGTAGAGTGTAATTTTGGAAGCAGACCAGTCTAAGAGAGGAAATTTGGATAGATGGCCTTAGAAAAATTTACGGATAAAGCCCAAGAAGCAATGGTGGCGGCAGATACGTTGGCTCAAGAGCGGGGCAACAAGGAGATTGAACCGGAACATGTTTTATTGGCTTTGCTCGATCAAAGCGGTGGGATTGCGCCCCAGATTATTACCAAGCTAAATGCCAGTTCTAGCCAGTTAAGAAGCCGAATTGATGCGGCGATAAATCGGTTGCCCAAAGTTTACGGCAAGCTTACCACTACCTATCTCTCCGCCGCTACCAAGCGGGTGATTACTCAGGCCCAGGACGAGGCTACCCGCCATAAGGATGCTTACGTTAGTACCGAACATTTGGTGATGGCGTTGGCTTCGCCCCTCAACAATGGCGAGGCAGGCCGAATCTTGCGCGACACGGGTATTACCCGCGATAATATCTCGAACTCGTTAAGCACTATTCGCGGCACTTCCCAGCCTGTTACCGATAAAAACCCAGAGGTTAGCTACCAGACCCTAGAACGCTACGGGCGTGATCTGACCAAACGCGCCCAAGATGGCAAGCTTGACCCGGTAGTTGGGCGAGACGAAGAGATTCGGCGTTGCGTGGAGGTGCTGAGTCGCCGCACCAAAAATAATCCGGTCTTGATAGGGGAGCCGGGAGTAGGCAAAACGGCCATTGTGGAGGGGTTAGCCCAGCGCATTGTGCGGGGCGATGTACCCCAATCGCTCAAGGATAAACGGCTGGTGATGCTTGACATCGGCGCACTGGTGGCCGGGGCCAAGTTTCGGGGCGAGTTCGAGGAGCGGCTGCGAGCCGTTATGAAAGAGGTGGAGGAGGCTCAAGGTCGGATTATTATCTTCCTAGACGAACTTCATACCATTATGGGGGCGGGGGGCAGTGGGGATGGTGGAATGGATGCCAGCCAACTAATCAAGCCCGCCTTGTCGCGGGGCGAATTGCATTTAATTGGGGCCACTACCCTAGACGAATACCGCAATATTGAGAAAGACCCAGCACTAGAACGCCGCTTCCAACCGATTGTGGTGAATGAGCCAAGTGTCAACGATACTATTTCGATCTTGCGGGGCTTACGCCAACGCTATGAGCTTTACCATAACGTTAAGTTTAGCGATTCGGCTCTGGTAGCGGCAGCTGTTCTTTCGCAACGTTATATCAATGACCGCTTTTTGCCCGATAAGGCGATTGACCTAATTGACGAAGCCGCCGCTAAAATGCGGACGGCGATGGATAGTATGCCCTCCGACTTAGATGCGGTACAACGTGACTTAACCCAGTTGGAAATCGAGCGCGAGACCCTCAAGCAGGAGAGTACTACCGATGCCGATGCCCTTGAGCAATTAGGCCGGGTGGAGCAACAGCTAGAGAATTTGCGCGAAAAGAGTACCCAGCTTCAGATGCAGTGGAACCTAGAGAAAGAGGTAATTGCCCGTACCAATTCTATCCGTCAAGAGATTGAACAGACCCATCGCGCCATTGATCTAGCTACCCGCGAGCAGGATTACGCCAAAGTGGGCGAATTGCAAAACAGCAAGCTACGTACCCTCGAAACTGCCCTCAAAGCTCAGGAGGCCCAGTTAGGTGAGGTGCAACGCGGTCAAGGCTTGGTAAGCGAACGGGTAGACGATGATTTAATTGCCCAAATCGTCGCTCGCTGGACGGGTATCCCCGTTACCCGCATGTTGGAAGGCGAAATGGATAAGCTGCTCAAAATGGAAGACCGCTTGCGGGGCAGGGTGATTGGGCAGGAAGAGGCACTCAAGGCTGTCGCCGATGCGGTACGCCGGGCTAGAGCCGGGTTGCAAGACCCGAACCGTCCGTTAGGTTCCTTTATCTTCTTGGGGCCAACCGGGGTGGGCAAGACCGAATTGACCCGCGCTTTGGCCGAATTTCTCTTTGATGATCCACACGCTATGGTGCGGATGGATATGAGCGAATATATGGAGAAGGCGGCGGTAGCCCGCTTGGTGGGTGCGCCTCCGGGCTATGTGGGCTACGAAGAGGGGGGGCAGTTGACCGAGGCCGTCCGACGGCGGCCTTATTCGGTGGTGCTTTTCGATGAGGTGGAGAAGGGTCATCCCGATGTTTTTAATGTCTTGCTACAACTCCTAGAAGATGGGCGTTTGACCGATAGCCAAGGCCGCACGGTGGATTTCAAAAACACGGTTATCATTATGACCTCGAACTTGGGTAGCGAGGATATTATGAATCTCAGCCAAGCGGCAGGTGGTGTAACCAATTCCAAACAGATGCGGGATGCGGTGATGGTTGCGCTACGTGGTCAGTTCCGGCCCGAATTTTTGAACCGGATTGATGAGATCATTATCTTCCGTCCGCTCGGCAAAGCTGAAATCGGGCAGATTGTGGCTCTACAACTCCGCTCCTTATTCAAGCGTTTAGAGGAGCGCAAGATAAAGCTGGAACTCTCCCCGGAAGCCCACAGCCTTTTGATTGAGGTTGGCTATGAACCTGCCTTTGGCGCACGTCCCTTGCGTCGAGCGATCCAACAATTGATCCTTGACCCTCTGGCGATAGAGTTGATTAGTGGACGGTTTAAAGATGGTGACACTATTGTGGGCGAAATAGGCAAGGATAGCAGTGGGCAACCCCTTTTGACCTTCCGCCCGTACCTGTAAACTCCTCCTCTGATGACCTTTTCACAGCCCCACTAGGGGCTGTGTCGTTACTTCTGTCAGGACTACACCCCAGCCCCGTAGCGTAGCGGCAGCGGCTTCTACCAGTGCTTCCAGCCGACCTGCTATCACCGCTGAAAGTTCCCAACCAAGTTCGATAGTGTCGGGCTGCATACCCAATACCACCACTTCTCCCGGTTCGTTACCTCGCAGGCGGGCTACCGCCAGTAAGTCGGTCAGGGCAACTTCGTGGAGTGAAGTACGCATCCCCAAGAAGGCGGGTACCTCATCTCCGGTAATCCGCAATAGCGTTCCCGGTGGCCCTTCGGTTAGGGCGGCATCCAGAATCAAGAGTTTGTTGGCCTCTTCCAGATAGCTCAGCAAGTCCAAACCCAGTGTACCACCATCCACCAATTGCAAATCATCTGGCAAGAGATAACGGGCTTGGATTCGTTCCAAAGCCCGAATACCTAGACCTTCATCCCGACGCAACACATTCCCCAACCCTAATACGGTTATTGCCATATTCTCTTACGGCTTTTTCTTTGGCAAGTTAGCCGTATCAGATTCGTAAATATGGTTAGGAGTCAGCGACTTGTAACCAGTGACAATGCTGCCCAGCAGACCACTCCGCTCTTCTATCTCCAGCAAAATTCCGCTATAGACATGATGAATGGTAAAAGCAATAATCAGCCACATTACAATATCGTGAACCAACCGAACCAGTGGGGTTCCCATCAAGAGGTTTACCCAACCGAAGGTACTCGGCCAAAAGCCAGTGCGATAGGCCAACGAATAGAGGGCAAAGCCCGTGAAAATCTGGATCACAAAGAGGATGTGGATAGCGGTATAGGCCAACCCCGCTAACGGGTTATGGCCTACTTGAGGAGGTGGTTCGCGCCGCAAGAAAGAGTAATAGCGAAGCATACGACCTAGACCCCGAAGCCTAGAGCGACTAGTTGGCACAAACTGATGCCAACGAGCATACTTGGTTCCAGCAAAAGACCAATAGATACGGAAAAGTACATTGACCGCAAAGACAAAAGCCGTCGCGAAATGAACAAAGCGAATCGTACCCATCAGATATTGATTGGTAGCCTCTCCCCGACCCTCCATAAAGGGGCTATAGATAAAATAGCCCGTAAGGGAGAGAATGAGAATGGCGAAGACATTGATCCAGTGGGTAAGCCTTATCGCTAAATCCCACACATAGACCACCTGACGGTCTACCACGCCGCCAACGGCTCCATTTGCTTTATTTGCACTGGAACTGGAGTTTGGTATTTCCATAGTCTCTCCCTCCTTAAACTACCCGGATATTGGCATATTCCCGGCCTTTAGGGTCTACCACGTGAACCGCACAAGCTAGGCAGGGGTCAAAAGAATGGATAGTACGCAAAATCTCGACGGGCTGTTCCGGGTTAGCTACGGGTGTACCGATTAGTGCTTGTTCGTAAGCCCCGCGCTGCCCTTTAGCGTCACGTGGCCCGGCGTTCCAAGTACTGGGTACGACGGCCTGATAATTTTCAATTTTGCCATCCTTAATATGCACCCAATGAGCCAACGAACCACGTGGAGCCTCCACCGAGCCCCAGCCTTGCGCCTCTTTGGGCCAGCTACTTGGCTCCCACAGGCTATTTTCGTGAATCTTCAAATCACCTCGGCCCATATTCTCCTCAAGCTGACCGAGCCATTTGGGTAATTCGTTTATCATCAGTTGGGTCTCAATCGCTCTAGCTCCAACCCGTCCCAGCGTCGAGAAGAGGGCGGTTGCATCTACACCCAATTGCTTCAAGATACCATCCACTACAGGCTTTACGCCGGGCTTATCTTTGGCATAGGCGATCAGCACTCGGGCCAGCGGCCCAACTTCGACGGCATTATCCTGATAGCGCGGAGCCTTCAGCCAACTATATTTAGCCCCATCACCTAAAAGTTCAAAGGGTGGCTGTGGGCCAGTATAATTGGGTTTGGTCTCGCCATTCCAAGGATGTAAGCCCGTAGCATCACCCGCACCGTAGTTATACCAAGAGTGGGTCACATATTCGGCTATTTGTTGGTGGTCCACATCCTGCACTTTGGTCAAATCGCGACCCAAGATCAAGCCACGTGGGAAAAAGTAGGTCTCTGGCTTGCCCTGATTGTCGCTGGCGTAATCGCCATAGGCCATATAGTTGCCTAGTCCGGTTCCCTGTGCGGCCCAATCTTTGTAGAAAGAGGCAATTGCCAAGACGTCGGGTACATAGACCTGTGAGACAAAATCCGCTCCCTGCTTGAGCAACTTTGTAATCAGACCCAATTTTTCAGCATTTATAGTAGCCGTATGGTTGGGGTTGAGCGCGGTTGCCATACCACCTACTAGATAAGATTGTGGGTGAGGGTTTTTGCCACCCAAGACGGCGTGAATCCGAATAAATTCTCGCTGGAAATCTAGGGCTTCCAAGTAGTGTGCCACCGCCAGCAAGTTGGCTTCGGGTGGCAACTTGTAGGCCGGGTGGCCCCAATAGCCGTTGGCAAAGATCCCAAGCTGGCCGGAGTCGACAAAAGTCTTGAGCTTATCTTGGACACCCTTGAAATAGGTGCGACTGGACTTAGGCCACGCCGAGATGGATTGGGCTAAAGTCGAGGTCTTTTCAGGGTCGGCTTTCAAGGCTAGGGTTACATCTACCCAATCCAAAGCGTGAAGGTGGTAAAAATGAATAACGTGATCCTGCACCAACTGAGTTCCGGCCATCAGGTCACGGATCAGACGGGCATTTTCGGGGATAGTAATTTTGAGGGCGTTTTCGACGGCCCGTACCGAAGCCAAAGCATGAACGGTGGTACAAACCCCACAAATACGCTGGGCAAAGAGCCAAGCATCACGCGGGTCCCGGTTGCGGAGAATGAGTTCAATTCCCCGGAACATCGTGCCTGAACTCCAAGCATCGGTTACTACTCCACCCTGCACCTCTACCTCGATGCGGAGGTGTCCCTCGATTCGGGTAATCGGATCAATGGCGATTCTGGTCATTTGTTGCGTCTCCTTCTGCCTTTATTCTTCGGTTGGCCGTGCTGGTGTTTGGTTTGGTTCAATGGTTTTTTTAGCCTTCGGCTGGCCGTTAGATTTAGCTCCCTGATTTCGGATGATTGACCCCACCGCATGGGCAGCAGTCAGACCTGCAACCACCGCGACGGCTCCCGTACCGAAGGCATCGGCGGTAGATTCGGCCCCAAAACCCGGTACGGAGGGTAAGGCGCGGTAGAAGGGGGTCATCGTATCCCAGAATTTCGGCGAAGCACAACCTACACAGCCATGTCCAACACCGATAGGCCAACCGGTCGCATCATTAAATTGCACCTGGGGACAGTTATAGTTAGCATTGGGACCTTTGCAGCCCATTTGATAGAGACACCAACCTAAACGATGGCCTTCATCGCCCCACGCCCGCACAAACTGGCCCGCATCGTAATGGGGACGGCGGGGGCAGAGGTCGTGAATCCGGTCGCCGTGTGCAAAGAGTGGTCGTTTAAGACTGTCGGTGGCGGGTAGTTCCTTAAAGGTTAACCAGTGGACAATCGTGGCCGCTAGATTAGCACCATTAGCCGGGCAACCGCTAAGATTCAATAGGCGCAAGCCGGGTATGGCATCGCCTACCCCTACTGCGCCCGTTATGCCTCCTTCCGCTGCTGGTAGCCCACCAAAAGTAGCGCAGGTACCGATTGCTATAGTGGCATAAGCGTTGGAGCAAACCTCTTTGGCAAGATCCAGCGCGGTTCGTCCGCCGATAGTACAATAAATTCCGTTATTTGCCATTGGAATTGAACCTTCCACAATGGCGATGTATTTGCCCTTTTCGTCTTTTAGCGTATCCGCTAGGGATTTTTCCGCCGCTTTGCCAGAGGGAGCCATTACCGTTTCGTGATAATTCCACGACAGCAGATCCAGCACAATTTCGGCAAAGCCAGGATGACTGGCTCGCAAAGCCGCCTCACTATTGCCCGCACAGTCCTGAAACTCAAGCCAGACTAGAGCAGGACGGCGGGTTTGTTCCAACGCTTCTACCACCTGAGTTGTATAACTAAGTGGCAAAGCTAAGGCCGCTGTCATAGCCGAACAGAAACGCAAAAACTTCCGACGCGAAACATTTCGGCTGGTCGTTCGGCTGGTCATACTTCGTTCCAGTGCCGCCCATACACCATCGCTGAGAATTTCCGGGTTAGCCATAAACTTAACTCTACCTTCCTCACTGGAGATAAATTTTAAAAACTTAACCTATCCCATCCCTAAAAACAGACTAGTCTTTAAGAACGGAACCGACGTACTTTTTTATTTCAATCAATTGAACAGGAGCAGTACTCACCTAAACTAAAGCTAACCCTGCCCTTAACCCTTAACTACAGGGTTACTTGGAGGATTACAAGAGGAGGTTTTTTGGTAAAATTGCGATGCGATACAACAAGTCAAATTTCGCTTACTCTAACATAATTTTGTAAATAAAAGAGTTGACGAAGGTGTATAATATGTGAAAAGTTAATACCTATCAAAAATGGGGGTAAGGGCGTATTGCATACGCCCAGCCTGCGGAGGGTTTATTCAATAAACCCCTACCTATTGAGAAGATACATTTTGCCCTTATTTTAATGGAAGAGTGCCACTTTATTCAAAAAGAGTGGCCCACTTACCCGCTCGAATTTCGTGTAGAAAATTATCCAAAATATGCGCGGTTGCGCCCCAAATTACTAGGTTTTTATAATTGTAAAAATTGACCGTTTGAGCTTTACCACGTAACACCCACATCTCCTCGCGTATATTTTTGGGATCAAGTAGAGCGAGCAGAGGAAGTTGTAATAATTCGGCTACCTCAAAATCATCGGGTACAAATTCCAAAGGTTCGTTGGGATTATTCAGTACGCCCACAAAAGGATAAACTAGAAAATTGCTGACTACCGTATCGGTCGGGGGTAGATGACCCAAGACCCGCACCCGGTTGGCAGCTAGTCCAACTTCTTCTTCGGTCTCGCGCAGAGCAGTATTTGCCAGAGTTCCGTCACCCGGCTTAAAGCCTCCCCCCGGAAAGCTAATCTGACCTTTATGGGTATGTACCTTTTCGGTGCGCCGCATAAAGAGCAGGTGTGGCGCACCTTCTATCTGGCGTACTAGCAGCAGTACTGCCGCTGGACGACGCTCCGCTTGATCGGGGGGCGGTGTGAAATTCAGGGTCTCTTCGAGTGACATGACTTATATTTCCTGTAGAACTAAATCGGGATTAGAAATCCCTCCTACATTGGTTGGTAATCGGGATTAGAAATCCCTCCTACATTGGTTGGTAATCGGGATTAGAAATCCCT
>JACAUC010000061.1 GCA_013390945.1 Candidatus Chloroheliaceae bacterium | reverse complement strand
CTAGCTTAACTCAATTTCAACCAACTGTCTAAATTTTGCGCGAACCGTGAGTCTTTACTTTCAGTAGCGGGTTATTGGGTCATGGGTTTCCTTTCTCTAATATGGATTGATTCTTAAATCTACAGCTTGACGATGACGGTAGCCACCTGTTACCAACTCTAACACACGGTAGAGTTGGTCGGCGACTAGCGCAATTAGTATCACACAGATGATACCTGCCGCATTTAGTCGGGGATTATCCACCCTTAGCAGTTGTCCTAAGCCTCCCGCACCTACCCAAGCTCCTACGGTGGCAATACTGATAATCGAGAGCGTTGTAATCCGTATGCCAGCTACAATTACCGGAGTAGCCAAGGGCAATTCCACCTGCCAAAAGACTTGACTGCTGCTCATACCCATACCTCGCGCCGCTTCGAGGATCGAGCGGTCAATGCCAGTAAAGCCAAGAGCAATATTACGCACTAGCATAGTCTGAGCATAAATTACCAGTACAATGACAGTGGTAGTAAAACCTAGCCCGTAAACGGGTACAAAAAAGGCCAAGAACGCCAAGCTAGGTATCGTATACAGCACCCCCAGCACCCCTAAAACTGGAGCCGATAGCCAACGTACCCGGCTAATTAAAAACCCCAGTGGCAAAGCAATTAATAAGGCTATTCCCAGCGAAAGACCCACCATTTGCAGATGTTCGCTAAAGCGCGGTGAGACCCGCTCCCATCTATCGAAAATATAGATAAAGCCATTTTCAAAATAGTGGTAAAATTTCTGAAAAATATCCATAGTTGTTAAGTGTCGGTTTCTAAGTATTGGGTATCAGGTGTTGAGTGTCGGCTAGGGGCCGAACCGGAGGTCTCCTCGGAGGGACGAGGGGTGAGATTGCGAATGGCGGCTAGGGTTAGATAGCCTACCGGATGACCAGCCTCATCCACTACGGTCAACCCCTCCAAATTATCGCTCATCAAAAGGCCCAATGCTGTGCGTAAGTCGGTCGTAGGTGTAATTTTGTGGGTGATCGGTCGGCCTTCATCCGTCCAAGGTAACATTGCTGTCGCTACAGGCTGCAAGCTTAAACGACGCAAGAGATCGTTAGCTCCGGTAAGCTGGGCGACAAAATCGTTGGCGGGATGCGACAAAATATTCAGAGGTGTATCATATTGCACCACTTCCCCCTCTTGCATAATCACAATCTCGTCGGCTAATTTGATGGCCTCTTCTACGTCGTGCGTAACAAACAAAATAGTTTTGCGAACGGTCTGCTGTACCCGTAAAAGCTCATCCTGCAAGCGGGTACGGGTAATATTGTCAATGGCCGCGAAAGGTTCATCCATCAGCATAATCGAAGGGTTCGCCGCCAAAGCGCGAGCCAACCCGACGCGCTGCTGTTGCCCTCCGCTAAGCTGTCCGGGATAGCGTCGCCGAAATTCAGCCGGGGGCAAGCCCACCAATTCCAGCAATTCATCGGTGCGCTGACTAATGCGTCGCTTCTCCCAGCCTAGCATCTTGGGTACTACTCCGATATTTTTTTCGATTCGCATATGAGGAAACAAACCGACTTGCTGAATTACATAGCCAATCCGTCGCCGCAACTCGGTCAACTTTAGGGTGTGGACTTCTACGCCGTCAATCAAAATCCGGCCACTGGTCGGTTCGTAGAGACGATTGACCATTTTAAGCAAGGTAGTTTTGCCGCAGCCACTCGGTCCCAGCAAAACCACTAAATGCCCCTCCAGTACCTCTAGGCTTACATTTCGGACGGCAGCCCGATTAGTTCCGGCAAATTCTTTGGATATTGTATCAAACACAATCGGATTGCTCATAATAATCCTAACATTTACGTATCATCTCAAAATTTCGGAGTAGGGGCATATTGCATACGCCTGAAATGAGTCGGGTTTATGCAATACTCCAGCCTACAACCCCTACCAAAGGATTTTCCAAAATCCAAAATAATTATTTAATCAAGCCTTCAGCCTTCAAGAACGTTTTGGCGACATCCACCGCCTCTTGTTTATCCGGGCCATCTACCTTCCAGTTTAGGGCCGAAATTTTATCATTGGTAAGTTTCGCCGAAACCGCGTTCAAGATAGTTTTGAGGTTCGGATAGGCATCCAGGGTCTCTTGGCGTATAATCGGGGCCACTTGATAGGGCGGGAAGTTCAGCTTGTCATCTTCTAACAATACAAAACCGTTACCTGCAATATCGCCATCGGTACTGAAAGCTATCGCAGCATCGGCATCTCCACTAATGAGTGCCTTGTACTTTAGCTTGATCTCATAGCTCTTGACATCCTTGAAATTGAAGCCACCGTAAGTCTTTTGGAGGCTCTTTAACCCGTCGATTTCGCTACGGGAACCAATAAAGTCGGGAATAGCGGCAAAGCGCAATTCGCTGGCTTTGGTGGAGAGATCGCTGAGAGTTTTGAGGTTGTACTTCTGGGCAACCGCTTTAGTGACAACAATCGCGGTGGTGTCGTTAAACGGAGCCGGATCTAATACCGCCAACTTGTATTGGCTGGCATACTCTTTAGCCACCTTATCATAAACCACCTTCGGGTCGTTGCTATCCTTGGGCAATTTCAGCACCACTAATAGTGACGTACCAGTATACTCAGGGTAGAGGCTAATGTCTCCCTTGAGGATAGCTTGCTGGGTAATGTCTGTGCTGCCAAGATTCATCTTGCGTTCGACCGGAATACCGGCATTTTCCAGCGCGGCAGCGTACATTTCCGCCACCAAGATCGATTCGGTAAAATCTTTCGAGCTAACTACTACCTTGCCTTTGGCTCCGCTTGCTGCGGCATTAGTGCCAGAAGCCGCCGTATTAGCGGAGGTGCTGTCGCCACAAGCTGCCAGCAAAAAGCTAGTCAGTAGCAGGAAGACCAAAGCCAGTCCGATGAGTGGCTTAAATTTTAACATTTCAAAATTCTCCTCTTCTTAATCAGGTCGTCTTAAAACTGGCCGAAGTAGTGGGACTAACTAAACGCTGCAAGGTGGCAAGTAACAATTCGGCTACTAAGGCCAAAATTGCGACAGGAATAGCCCCGACTAACACAACGCGGTTATCATTTCCACCTAAACCCTGAGTAATAAAATCTCCAAAACCGCCTGCCCCAATAAAGGTGGCAAGCGTAGCACTAGCGATTATTTCGATGGTAGCCGTTCGGATACCGCCAATAATGACCGGGAGCGCGAGGGGTAGTTCAACTTCAAACAGACTCTCGTACCAAGCCATCCCCATTCCTCGCGCTGCTTCCAACGTGGCGGGATCAAGACCGCGCATACCAGCATCGGTATTGATAAGAATGGGTGGGAAAGCCAACAAGGTTAGGGTCACCACTGCCGGGGTAAAACCTACCCCAATCACGGGCAGTAGCACCAGCAAAACCGCAATACTTGGTATCACTCGCGCGATGCCAACTCCGTTAATAATAACACGAGCCACCGTCCCGAAACGGCTAGTTAGAATACCCAATGGCACACAAGTTACCGCTGCTAAGAATAGTGCCAAGAGACTAAGTTGCAAATGAGCCACTAGTGCTTTCTGGAAGTCATCGAGGTGATTTTGAATATAAGCGAAAGCCTGACCGATAATTTCCATAAAGCTAATCTCTTTCTACTTTGTAGGAGGGATTTCTAATCCCGATTTTTCCCGATTTTCTACGTATGAGAAATGCGCCACCAAAGACCGGGTGGGTAGCCACACATTTTTGCTAGGTCGCCCGTCAAACGAATAAGCGGCACGTAGGTCAACGCTAATGCTTTTCGAGGGAGGGCTAAAGCCTGAAATTCGGGAAAATGGCAAAAAAGCCGCCAATAAGGGGTTTTGAGATAACCCAGCCCGATACACCAAAAGGGCAAACTCAGCCATGGGTAGGTGCGAATCAGTTTCAGCATTAACGGCAGAAAGACCAAATAGGTGAAATAGCGCAGTAGGTGACGCTTCAGAAAAAGATTGGCCTTACCATCGCCACGAGCATAACGATAATATTGCTTGAAAAAGCTACTGAAACTTTGACGGGGTGCAAAGCAGACACAGGCTTTTGGTTGCCAATAGAAGTGGTAGCCCTGACGTTTCAGGTTCAAATCGAAAATCAAATCCTCACCATAATCTAGCCATTCGGGATAACCACCCACCTTAGCCCAAGCACTTTTGGTAAAAGCCACCGAACGGCTGGAGGGCAAAAACTTCTCTGGCTGAATCTCGGCCTCTACGGGTAAGACCGTTGCACCCATAGCTATCTGGAAAGGTGCGTTAGGAGCAGGGTCGGCCCGGAAAAAACCTGAAACCACCTGTACATCTTGTTCAAAGAAGGGGTTGGTCAAATCGGCCAGCCAATTGACGGGCAAAAGTGTACCCGCGTCGGTAGCGGCAATAATCTCAAAGGAGGCCGCTTTAATTGCCGCATTGCGTCCCTGCGAAATATTGCAACCGGGCCTAGAAAGAAGTTGTATCGGCAAGTCGTGAAGATGCTGTTGGACAAACTGTTCAATCAGGGCAAAAGTATTATCACGGCTGCCACCATCTACAATAACCACTTCATCCGGTCGCCGGGTCTGTTCGCACAGGCTTTGTAATACTTTTTCAATATTAGCCGCCTCGTTAAAGACGGTCATTATCAGGGATATTTTGGTCTCCACTGTTATCCCAGCCGTAGCAACTGTTCAAGATGGTCAATTCGGTGGAAGATAGCTCGGCGTAACACTTTAGACGCGCTCCAATATTCGCCATCGTGCGTCCAGACTTTGCTCAGTTCGCTCTGGGTCATCGCATTGAACCGCCCTACGAAATCGCCTCGCGTAGTGTTGAGGTAGGAACGCGGATGACCCTTCAAGAAATCATAGTGGGTAGTAGAGGCGGGGTTATCATAGAGGCGAGTGGTAAGCCAGTTATCCATCTCGGCAATATGGAGCAAAACCTCGTTGGCTGTACGCTCAGTTGGGTTAGGACCAATTTTCAGTGCCAGTTTTTCCCGGCTACTCCGGTCAATCCAGTAGATAATATCATCTTGGATAAAGTCGAACCACTGTAGTGCCTGATTCAAAGTCTCCTTGTCCGGTGGTTGGGCTTCGGGCGCGAAAAGTGGACCAACCAAGCGTTTATCCTTAAAGCGACAGGCCATAATTTCGCCGATTTCGTAAACTGGCTGAGTGCGCCGAAGCCAACCGCTATGAGTCTCTCCGGTACGCATTCGCTGCCCATGCCGCTTCAACCAGAGTGAAAAGCGATTAAGCGCATTAGGCACATCCTCTAGAGCTTGCTGTGCATCCTCTCCCTGTCCGCATACCCCGGGGTAGTCTAAAAGGTGCGCTAGAGCGCGGGTACGATCATAGCCAACTTCAATATGAACCTTCATAAAAAAACAACCTGTTCTTATAAATTTCGATAGCCTACTTTAGAACCCGATCAAGGCTAGGCGCAAGGGAACGCCAATCAAAATGTGCCGCCACAAAAGCGCGTCCAGCTTCACCCAATCGTATACGCTGGGCCGGGTCATCCAGCAAAGCCAAACAATGCTGCGCGAAATCCAGCGGGTTATCGGCAAAGACCGCCTCACGACCTGCTGTTAGTGGTACACCATCCGCGCCAAAGCTAGTAGTTACCACCGCCTTACCCATCGCCAAAGCTTCCAATAACTTAAAACGCACCCCCCCTCCCATTCGCATCGGTAGCACAAAGAGAGTACTCTGGCGAAGATAGGGTCGTGCATCCGCCACCCGGCCAGTTACTTCAATACCGGGTATACCTTTCAAAGCCTCAACTGCCGGGTCAGGTCTGCGTCCTACGATTATAAAACGAGCCTCCGGTCTGGCTTGCCGAATCATAGGCCAGACCAGCCGGGCAAACCAAGTTACCGCATCCACATTAGGCCGAAAATCCATTGTCCCGGTAAAGACTAGTTGGGTCGCTTCTTCTGCGTTTGCCCCCGGCGCAAACTCCTCCAAGTCAATGCCATTTGGGATCACCTCTATTGTTGTATCCGGAGCCAAGCGGGAGAGGGCCGCTTGTTCATTTTCCGAAACCGCAATGGCCCGGTCAAAAAACCGGAGTGCCTTCGCCTCATAATCATACAAGCGTTGGGCCTGCAAAAGACTATAGAGCGCGGCAGGCAGACGACGAAAACCTAAAGCGCGTTCGCTTTGGTAGACCCTTCGTTGCAACAGATACTCAGCATTATGCTCATCCAGCACTAGTCGCGGACGTGGCCCTTTCCAATTCTCAAAAGCTTTTAGGACAAAGGGAGCCAATTCCAACCCTTCACATTGCACTACCTCGAATTGCTCCTGCCAGAGCCACTCTTTCAAAATCGAGGCAAATTTAGCCGAGCCAAGCCGTAAAGCCAGATCGGGTTGCTGTCCCAACACCTGCGCCTTCAGACGCTGAAACTTGGAACGGGTCGGTGGCACTGCCACTACTTCCACCCGATAACAATATTTCTGTAATTCGTTCCAAGCAGCTTCTGAGCCGTCTCCTTCTTCCGAACGGGCAAAAGTTAAAAGGTTAAGCTCATACTCAGAGGACGAGCCTAAGTAGCGCACAAAACTAAAATTCCGAATCGGTGCCCCTTGATCGGGCGGGTAAGGTGTTTGAGGAGTGAGTAAAAGGACTTTAGTCTTTGTCATTGCCTAATTTTCATCAAATTGAATAAGAGAACGAAACTCAAGAGCAAAGCCCCGTCAAAACAGATTATACAAGATATTATATTAAAATAGCAACTCTAACAGTTAAACAATAGATGCAACAAGCGCGGGGCGAAAACGGCAATTCCTGCACCTACCGCAAAGATAGCGGCTACCAAGACTGCCCCGGCTGCCACATCCTTTGCCACCTTAGCCAAGGGATGATATTCCTCCGTCACCATGTCTACTATCGCTTCGGCTACGGTATTAATCATCTCTAGTGCGTAAATCAAGGCCATCACTGCCAATAACCCGGCCCATTCCGCAGGAGTAATCCAGAAGAACAAGCCTGCTAGAATTACCACCACTCCAATGAGTAGGTGAATCTGCATATTGCGCTGGGTACGAACGGCATATAAAACGCCTTGAAAAGCAAAACCGAAACTGCGGAGTAGCGTATTATGGGGAATAACCTTTTTGGTCTCTTCCCGTAATCCTAACTCTCGTAGACAAGCCCGACTAAGGGGTTCATCTATCCGCTCACTTTCTAGTAAATTTAATTTTTTCACCGGATTTTCAACCTTACGTATCGTTTGCCGGTTTGTTGTCCAAAAGCTTGGCTGCGGCCTCCTCTTTGGCCCGCATTATCTCGCGGTCGTCTGGTTGCTCGTGATCGTAGCCAAGCAGGTGAAAGACCCCATGAATAACCAACTCCTGAACCTCACGTTGCGGACTATTGCCAAACTCCGGGGCTTGCCGCTCAGCTTGAGGATAAGAGATCATAATGTCTCCCAAGTAACGTGCTACGCCATTCTCGTCTCCAGCAAAACCGGGGGGTAACTTAAACGCAAAAGCTTCCGGCGCAGCCTCTTCCAATTCCTCTTCCTCTACTTCTTCCAAGCCATCCGATTCATATTCTACCACAGTCCGTCCAACCCAATTAGGCTCTTCTTCTGCCGCAAAGGAAAGTACGTCTGTAGTATGATCTACGCCTCGATATTCCAAATTAAGACGTTGTACCTCTGCGTCGTCGGAAAGTGCAACACTTAGCTCTATAGCTTGCTGCCCTAGCCTCTCCACCTGTAGAGCGGCCCCCGCCGCCAACACCACCGCTTCCTCGTTGACCTGTGCAATAAACGCCTCGTTAATATCACAGTTTACCCTAAAAGTTGCTACTGTCAAGCGTTGATTCTCCCTTTCTCGCGTAACAAGTTAACTAATTTTGATTAACAAATCCTTAGCTGAGAGTGGTACCTCTTGGCTATTGGTTCTACTCTAAGCTGATACGCCTCCCCATTTTCAGAGCTTAACTCAATTTCAGCCAACTGTCTAATTTTTACGCAAGCCGTGGATCAGAAATAAAAAAAGCCCTAGCACAATGCTGGGCTTCTTTAAGCGATAAGGCCAGTGATAACTCAATTTAGGTTCTTGGGTCGTTCGCCTAACGTCAAGGTCAGGGTAATAGCCTGGTTGCCGCGTTGAACCGTTAGCTTGACAATATCACCCGGCTTGTAATTCATCATCACATTAATCAAGGGGTTGTTGTCATTGAGGGCCACTCCATCAAGGGCAGTGATTACATCGTTATCTTTAAGGCCCGCTCGCTCTGCTGGACTGCCAACCACTACACCAGCACCTCTGGAGCCATGTACCCACGCTCCCTCCACTGCCGGAACGGTTAAGCCACCACCCATGCTTGAACCCGCTAGAGCCGGAGTAATCATCTGATAGGTAATGCCCACGTAGGGGCGCGTTACCGCACCTTTGCTGATAAGCTGGTCAGAAAGGGTCTTGACGGTATTGCTAGGTATCGCAAAACCCAACCCTTCGGCTACATCACTTCCGGCTCCTATCGCACTAGGAGTACTGCGTAAGACGGCGGTATTGATCCCAATAATTTCCCCTTGCAAGTTCAGGAGTGGCCCACCGCTATTGCCATGATTAATTGGCGCATCGGTTTGGACGTAGACCGAGGGTGAGCTATTATCTAAAGTTCGATTTAAGCCACTCACCACCCCTTTTGTAACCGAATTACGAAAATCGCCGAGAGCAGCACCAATGGCAACTACTGTCTCCCCGATTTGTAGTTTGGAGGAATCCCCAAATTTAGCGACGGCAGGCACGGCTCCCTCAATCTTGAGTACTGCAATATCCCCATCAGTATCCACGCCAACTACAGTAGCCGTAACCACCTCTTTGCCATTATTAAAGGCCACCGTAAGACCCTGTTCACCTTCGACCACGTGGGCGTTGGTCACAATATAGCCCTGATCGCTAATAATTACTCCACTGCCAATACCTTGCGTTCTAGTTCCGGGAGTAGTCTGAGTAGGATTGATATTGCGGCCCCGACTGGTGGCAGTAGTATTAGCCTTGTTATAAATCGTTACCACGGCTGGGCTAATCTGCTTGACCACTCCCACCACCGTATTACTCTCCTGTTGGTCGGCACTAGTTGCCGCTTTAGGTTGCTGGGAAACGGGCTGAGAGACATTAATCGGGCCAACGGTAGCAATAGCACTACTAACAGTAGGAGAGACCACCGTAGCGGCACTGCCGCTAATAACCTCGGCGGTGGGGTTAATAGGTTTACTGGTGGCACTTGACGCACTACAAGCCGCCAACGAAAGACTCAGCAACAGCACCATAATTAAAAGGCCAAAGGAGGCCAGTGGTCTACGTTTGTTTAGCCTTACAATAATCTTCCGGTTGTACATACTACATTTATCTCCTAATTCTCTATCTAAGTCAACAACGACCGGAGCTAAGTTGCAACCGGTCGTTGTTGACATTTATGTAAACCGGCATATGGAGCCGGATAATTAGCTAAAGCTTAGACCCAACTAGGGTTTAGCACTTAATACTAACCCCCTTTTCTCTCTTCAAGCTTATTGTCGCATAGAGTTACTAAGGAACTATTCCAAAAATGTAAAATCACTGTTAAAAGAGCCGAAAAGATGCTACAATTTGAACCAAGAGAGAAAACCAGCAGGAGGTAACGGTTCGATGGTAGAAAAAATTGATCGTAATCTGGCCCTAGAAGTAACCAGAGTTACAGAGGCGGCGGCGATGGCTGTAGCACGTTTGATGGGCCGAAATGATCTAGAGTTGATTCGGCAAGTAGCCGCCAATGCGATACGTGTAGCCATGCGGAGTGTAGATGTGGACGGCACTATCGTCATCGGTGAAGGACGCAATCAAGGGGAGATACCCTATCTTTACGTAGGGGAAGCGGTCGGCAATGGCACTCTACCTAAAATGGACGTAGCCGTTACGCCCATAGACGGCTTACGCCTAGTCTCACATGGTCTACCCAATGCGATCTCGCTGGTGGCAATGGCCGAAGAGGGAAGCCTCTACCGCAACCCAGCCGAGGTAGCCTATATGAATAAAATTGCCGTCGGCCCAGAAGTAGAGGGCAACATTAGCCTAGATCAATCGGTCGAGTGGAACTTGAAAAATATTGCCTATGCAAAACATATTCCCGTCAGTGAAGTGACGGTGATTGTGTTGGATCGGCCTAGCAATCAAAATATTATACGAGAAATCCGCGAAAGCGGCGCTCGTTTGCATCTAATCAGCGGTGGTGATATTAATGGAGCGTTGATGGCAGCCCTCCCCAATACCGGGGTAGATGTGCTGATGGGCGTAGGTGGTACTGAACAAGCCATTCAAACCGCCTGTATCCTGAAATGTTTGGGCGGGGAGATGGAAGGTCGCCTCTACCCGCGCAATATCGCTGAGCGCCAACGAATGATCGGGCTAGGACGAACCTTACAAGAGGTTTATCGGGTCAATGATCTAGTACAAGGTAACAATGTTTTTGTTTCGGTCACAGGCGTAACCGGAAGCGAGCGTCTGGAAGCGGTACGCTACTCCGAACAGGGTGTACATACCCACTCGCTCACGATGCGTTCTAAATCCGGCACAATTCGGGATGTCCGTTCACGGCACAGCCTAGAAAAACTGATGCGTTACAGCGAAATCGAATTTCTTAAACCAGAGGAAGCCCTGACAACTTGATTGGTTGAGACACACCTGATGCAGGAATGGTTCAAGTAGCGATTGCCGGGTAAACTCTAATATGTTAGAATAGCAACAAACCCTGTCAGGTGAATTTCCATATCTGTGTCTCGAAATGTTCGTGTGGATTTATTGTGGTGTGATAAAACAGGAGAAAAAGAGGAGGCGATCTACTTTGGATAAGTCAACTTATGGAACAGCCCAGTTCAAAGTAAAGTTTCGTACAGTGGAGTTACAGGTGGCTCCAGGTGCAACGGCCAGTTCACTAGGTACACTAAAAAAAGGCGCGGTGGTATCAGTTCTAGCCGACGCAAACCCTTATTACTATAAAGTTAGCCTCGGCAACGGGCTGGAGGGCTATGTCTACAAGCCTGCCGGAACCTTGAGCGGGTCTATTCCTACCCCAGCGGAAAAGGGAACTTCAAACGAGACTAAGGGAACCAAGGCCGTTAGGACGACTAAGGAAACCAAGACTATTAAGGCGGCCACTAGGGAAACCAAGGCCGTTAAGGCTACCAGCACAAGCAATGGATCAATAGCGTCATTGAAGGTGGAAAAGAGCAGCACAGCTTCCAGAAGTAAAACTACCGCTAGTAAAGGCGGATTAAATGCACTACCGTCTAAGACTAAATCCAGCAGCGGAGTGGCTAGTTCCAACAGCGGAGGTGGGGTAAAATCCTCAAGTTCCGATGGGCAGGATCTACTCATCACTTCGGCTGAAATTGCCGTTTTTGATAAGCCTGGATTAATAGGTAAACAGGTATCTAAACTCAAGCGGGGCGCACAGGTTACAATGCTAACCCAAGACGGCTTCTTTTTTGAGGTACTTTTACCTGGTGGAACAGTAGGCTATATTCCATGCTACTCAGGTAGGTTAGGTTAAACTCGGGGTGGAGAATACTAAATTTCTTTTTCAGTAGTACCACACCCTAAAAATCCCTAAAACCTGAAAGGTTCGCTCGTGGCTATTTGAAACTTGAAAATTTAACCCTTACTGCTCCCGATTATATCGGGGGTAGTTTGTTATTTATATAAAACAATGAATAACAAAGATTTTAATAACTATATTGAAATAAACTTAAAGTTAGCTTACGATTTTTACCAAGAGCTAAATTTGTTTTACTTTGAAAATAAATTACCAACCTGCCAACTTGAACTAAGCACACGGCTGACCCGCACCGCTGGAAAAATCTGGCCGAAGTCGCGCCTAATGCGCCTTTCACTTCCCTATCACCAGCACTACGGCTCTCAGGAACTCCGAAACACTATCCTACACGAAATGATTCACCTCTGGCTCTTTGAACAGAAGTTACCAAGTGGACATACTAACCGATTCCGGCAGAAATCCGAAGAAGTTGGTTTGGGTGAACGCATAAATGCCTTGCCCATACCTCCCCGACCCTACAAATATATTTATGCCTGCCCTACTTGCTGCTACGAAATTCGCACCCGTCGTAAAATCAACAGTTCCTGCGGACGTTGTGACAAAATATACAATCCACGCCATAAATTTAAACTGGTACGACATTTGGAAGGGGAGGGCGCAGCTTAGTTAACAGATTTTAGGTTTTTGTGCTATTCTAGCAAAATATCAGGGAGATAAGAAATGGTCACAAGTAGTGCAGATTTTTTTGCCGCGATCAAGGGCAATAACACTTATATCTTATCGGATAGCCTAGACGACCGTAAACGGTTAGCTATTCAAGTAAAAATTTATACCCCAGTCTTTAAGCAAGCTATCGGTTTGGCCCTCGGTAAGGCCGAACTGTGGACTAAACTAAAGGATCCTAATGCTACATTTCGCATCCTTGATCTTGGCTGTGGGGAGGGTCTTTACCTACCCATTCTGAATCAGTACTTAATAGATCAGGGAGCCAAAGCTCACCTAACGATGGTTGGGGTAGACCGAGACACTGTAGCAATTAGCACCGCCCAAGAATATATGGCAGCTTTAGGTCTCCGTAACAGCCAGTTTTTTGTCCACAACATAACCTCACCTTTAACCCAAATCGAAGGATTGAATCTCAACAACCCTTCAAACCACTTTGACCTAGTATTCGCCTCCACCATCTTAATGCATGTAAGAGAGCCTCAAACGGTCTTACAACACATCTACAAGGTACTAAAGCCAGGTGGAGCCTTTTATACCAAAGATATGGCTTGGGGCTTGGATATTATAAACTATCCAAGCCTGGCCTTTACCCGCTTGGCTAATATGCTACAGAAACTGACGCTAAAAATGCTAGGCGAGGATTTTGGAGCGAACCCAGCTAAATTCGTGGAAGCAGTAGGTTTTGAAAATATTGAGTGGTTTGAGGATAGCTACCCGATAGGTGGTCGTACTGAGGAAGGACGGAGAATACTGGAAATTTTTCTGTTAGGCCAACACGCCGCACGTGGTATATTTGTAAAATTAGGTGCGATCAGTGCTGAAGAATATGATGGCCTGATGGAGCAGGAGTTCCGTGAAATTTCGGCAGATTTGGAGGGTCAGTTTAAGCTGGTCAACACCATCGCTCGCCGCCCGCTCTCCATCATCGGCTGACGGAGCAGCACTCCTACAAAAATGGGGGATAAGATATAAGGAGGGTAAAATGACGCTAAAAATTAAGCGGATTGAACGCTACTACGATAGTCACGAGGTAGAGGAGGAGGAGTTGACCCAAAGCTTTGACCATTTTTTAGCTATTCAGCACTTGATTGCCGTACTAGAATGGCTCTTTCACGGAAAAACCGTCGGCGTGGTCAGTAATGTTAACTTCTACCCAAGCGATCCTAAAGATGAAAAACCCAAAAGCCCCGATATAGCCGTCGTCAAAGGTTTGGTGCTGGAAGAACGGACTAGCGAGGATAATCCTAGCTATTGGGTTGGGGAGGATGGTCCACCGCCTTTAGTGGCTTTTGAAGTTGCCAGCAAAGAGACTTGGCGAAATGATCTGGAGACCAAACCAGAGAGTTACTTGAAGATGGGTATCCCAGAATATTTTAGCTTTGATCCCAATGGACCTAGTGTTTGGACGGGTGATTGGCGGGACGAGAATCGCTTAATCGGTTGGCAACGTGAGACTATTAGGGGCGAATACCGCAAACTGGAAAAAGACGCGGCGGGTAGGCTGTGGAGCGAAGCGTTACAAAGCTGGTTAATCGTCGAAGGGCGGTACTTACAGCTTTATACCCGTGACGGCGAACTCCGCTTGACCGAGGTTCAAGCTCAAACCCAGCAAGCCGCACTCGAACGCGCCAGAGCAGACGCTCAAACCCAACAAGCCGCACTCGAACGCGCTAGAGCAGACGCTCAAACACAAAGAGCAGAGGCACAAGCACAACAAGCCGCACTCGAACACGCCAAAGTGGAAAAGCTACTCGAATTATTGCGCCAGAAGGGAATTAACCCTGACGATCTAATTTAGACCAAAAATCACTTGATAGAACCCAAGTTACGCAACTTTCCCCAAAGCCGGGCTTTTGGCTAAAGGGTTTAGGGGGTATTTCTTGTTTTACGAGGTTTATTCAAGTGGTAGAGGGCAATTACCCGTTCGTAAGAACCAATAACATAGAGGGTATCGCCACCGTTTAAACGATCTTTTAGATTGGGCTGAAAGATTGGCTCGGACTGTCGTAAGCGTAAATTTCCGCCTACCATGCCATTACTTGGTTTTGGGGGCTGTAGGTCTCTTTCGCAAGTCACGTGTGCAATGATCCACATACGGGTGGATTTGTGAAACTCCTCGACCGTTATCCCATCGAGGCTACTGCCGAACTGAAGAAAGAGTTTGGCAACGGTAAAGGGGCGGCGGTTTAGGTAAAAAGTACTTACCACCTTATAATTTAGTGCCGCCGCGACGAAATAAGGTGCTGCGAGGGCCGAGGCACTATAGCTAGTATTAATGTCAAAGTTTTTGGCGACCCGTTCGGCCAGTTTGTTATCGAAGACGCGCAAAACTACCTGCAGGTTTTTGTGGTGATTATTTTCGTGAATGTGAAATTCGGTGTAAGCACTGAGGGCCGTTTCCAAATTAGCGAGGTCATCGCTGGTTAGGATGGCGATGGCTTTGGCCTTGTGAATGTTAACCGCTTTCAAAACTTGGGGCAATTTGGCATCGCCGTAGATAATGGGTATGCCTTGGTTGCGGGCTTCGCTATTAAAACGTCCCTGCTCATTTTTTTCAATGACCGCTATTTCTTCTCCCTGCTTGAGGAGCCCTTGCATTACCTGGTAGCCCACCGAGCCTAAGCCACACATCACAATATGGTTTTCCATATTAGTTGCCTTGTTGCGGCCCAAGGTTTGCTCAATCCGACGATTGATAATAGCGTTGGTCACAAAGGCATAGACCACCGAGACTGAGGCTGCTCCTACCAAAGTTAAAAAAACGCCGAATAGCTTCAACCCCCACTCTTGATGGGCAAAGTTGTAATCCCCAAATCCGGCGGTAGTCATAATAGTGACGGTGAAATAAAGCGCGTCCAGCAGCGTAAATTCCATAGATGTACCTTGAGGACTGATATAGGTATTGTGGTAGAAGAACCTGAGCATCAAGGTGCTAATACACATTACGAGGGTGACAAATAGGAGGGCGTAGCGAAAAGGTAGCTCCATGTCACGCAACAGGTTACTTATCACTTTGCGGGTTTGGGTAATTCGATGGAAGCGTCCCAGTTTTTTATTATGGAGTTTCTTTTGAAGTCCTTCTTCCTGTTCGGTTTGAACGGCTTTCAAACTAGTGATTGCACCTAGCAGATCGGTTTTATCCAGCTTTACTCCCGGTAGCTTTTTTAGTTCTTCTACTTGCCCGGCCAGAATAACCGCTTGGCCCGGATGTACCCGATAATCGCGGGGGGGACAAATTTCCCACCGCGCTTTGGAAGTGGGTCGGGCAGAGGTGTAGTTATTTCCGCTAGAGTGGATTGGGGAGGGTTCCGCATCCCGTACCACTAGGGGAGGGTTGGCCCCAAATAGCTGCTCAATTGTACCAGCCTCCGCGACTCTAGCTTCAACTATTGCCACATCGCGCTCTTTAATAGTAAAAAGATGCAAGATGCTGGATTGTGTGCAGGCTTCTACAAAGGAGGGCGCGGCTTTTTCGGAGAGACTCAAGGCTTTAGCGTTAGTGACGGCCTTAGTAAGCTGTTCACCTACCTTCTGACTAAAAAAGCTGGCAACCGCCCGAATACCGGGTACTAAATCGTTTGCCACCAAAACCGTTTCAAAATTATGTAGGTCATTCTCTTCGCAAGCCATAATAGCGGACGCTCCGTAGATACCAGCTTCCACTAGCGTCTCTGGAATACGCGCATCATCTTGGATCATCTTGATCTTCAGCCGCTGAACTTGCCTTGCTAGACGGGGGTCAGGGTCGTCATCTACTACTACCATGCGTATCCCGGCGGCCCGTAATTGTTCTATAATACTGAAACCTAGTTGATGCAAGCCGGAGATAATTATATGGTCGCGCCAGTTAAGTGGGTTTTCGGGGTCAACAAACTGACTTTCGACTTCTTCGCTCAATTCGTCAGTTAGATTAACCGTAAATTTCTGCATAAGCCTGATCCTTGAAACCGGTCTAGTTACTACAACGGGTTAGAACTACTTTGAAAGTAGCCGATAATTATTTGGTAATACTATAGCATATTCTAGCGAGGTATCAAGATAATCAGAAAGCGGTCATAGAAAGGCCACTTTTCAGGAATTTTGACAGGAGGCTATGGCTCGGTTACACTAATGCCTTACAATATTTGGAAAGGAACTTTTTATTATGAACTATGATGAGATAAAAACGGGACTTGAGGAGCTACGTCAGCGCGTGGCCGAGATCGAGGTGCGTCTTTGACTTACCTACTAAAGTCAAGCAAATAGCCCGACTGGAAGAAGAGAGCAGTGATCTCACCTTTTGGGATGATTCGCAAGCCGCTCAAGTGGTGATGCGTCGCCTGACCACTCTACAGGAAGAAGTTGGTTTTTGGCGCGATTTCTCTGTGCAGCTAAACGATAACTTTGAGATGCTCGAACTGGCCCGTGAGGAGAACGATGCTGCCACTCAAGATGAAGTAACCGAGGAACTCACTCAACTAAAAGCTGATTTGGATAAGCAGGAATTTGAGTTGATGTTCAGTGGCCCCTACGATGATCGTCCAGCGTTGCTAAGTGTGAACGCTCGCGAAGGTGGCACCGATAGCCAAGATTGGGCGGAGATGCTACTGCGGATGTATATTCGCTGGGGGGAAGGGCGGCGTTTCAAGGTGCAAATTCTGGATCTTTCACCGGGAGATGAGGCCGGAATCAAGAGTGCCACGCTGGAAATTGTGGGACGCAAGGCGTTTGGTTATGCCCGCAGTGAGGCCGGACAACATCGCTTGGTGCGGCTCTCACCGTTTGATTCCAACCACCGTCGCCACACCTCGTTTGCTTTGGTGGAGGTCTTACCGGAAGTGGATGAAGCTATTGAGATTGAGGTGCGCGACGAAGATGTGCGTGTGGATACCTATCGGGCAACAGGCGCAGGTGGGCAGCACATCAATAAGACCGATAGCGCGGTTCGTCTGACCCATCTTCCAAGCGGCTTGGTGGTGACCTGTCAAAATGAGCGCAGCCAGATCCAGAACCGGGAAACCGCGCTCAAGATTCTCAAAGCCCGACTCTTGGAACGTGAAATTGAGCGGCGTGAAGAAGAGCAAGCCCGGCTCAAAGGTGAACACCGGGCGACTGGCTGGGGTAGCCAGATTCGCAGTTATGTGTTACATCCCTATAACATGGTCAAAGATCATCGCACTGGTTATGAAACCAGCGATACTGCCGCGACCCTCAATGGTGAGATCGAGCCTTTTATCGAGTCTTACCTGCGCTGGAGCATTGGCCGAAATGGGGATACAGCTATTACCGTTGAAGAGGATGAATAGTCAAGCATGAGTTATCAAGAAAAATCGAACTTAACTTCCAAAATGTATGTACAGGAGCGTGGCTCCTCTACCGCACCCACTCTAGTTTTTTTGCACGGTGGCGGGGGAGCGGGTTGGATGTGGCAACCCCAAGTGGAACAACTGGAGCAGGATTATCACTGCCTTGTGCCGGATTTGCCGGAACACGGGCAAAGTCGGGCCATAAAGCCCTTCACTATCAAGGATAGTGCTATACGAATTGCCCGCATAATTCGCCAGCAAGCCCATGGCGGAAAGGCACACATAATCGGTATTTCGGCGGGCGCTCAAATTGGCGTGGAATTATTGCTGAGTGCCCCTGAATTAATAGACCATGCCATTCTCAGTAGTCCGTTGCTCTATCCCTTACCCACTACTCGGTTCTATAATCCGATGCTAATGGCGGCTACCTTTCGTGGACTGGTGCAGCCTTTCAAGCAGAACGAAAAATATATTCGTTTTAATATGAAATGGGCCGCTGGAGTACCAGAAAAATATTTCTCTCAGTTCCAAGAGAATTTCCAGCAGACCACCGTAGAATCGTTTACCCATGTGATGCAAGAAAATCTGAATTTTGGGCTACCAGCTGGTTTGAAGAGCATACAAATGCCTACTCTGGTGGTAGTGGGGCGGAAAGAATACCGAACGATGCGCCGCTCAGCTAGAGAGTTGGCAAGACTTCTGCCAAAGTCACAAGGCCGTATGGTCTCCCTCGGCGGACGGGTGGCTTGGGATCACAATTGGAATTTACAAGCACCAGAGCTTTTTAACCGTATGGTACGGGCTTGGGTAGAAGATAAGCCACTGCCTTCTGAGCTACAACCTCTGAAGTAGTGCCAAACTAAAGCTTAGTTATGACACCCAAGATTCGTTCTTCTGGAAAGCTGGAGCCAGAGGCTCAGCCCTAAAAGCGACCCGACCCGCTTTTCAAGCAAATGATGACTGATGCTGCCTTACAAGTCGGCCTGAAAAAAGGGCCGACTGAACTTCAAATTGCCCAGACGACCAGTACCGATATGCTTTTGGCTATCCCGAAAGGGACAACGGTTGAAAGTACTGTATTCGATTTCTTTCGACCGCTAAATGTAATAGAATTTAAAAGCCAAAGCGAAGGGCTAATCACTCTTTCAAGCCGCTCAAAGCAATGCCCTCGATAAAATAGCGTTGGGCGATTAGGAAGAGAGCCATCAAAGGTAGCATCGCCATGAGGCTGGCCGCCATCAGCAAGTGCCATTGCGGATTGAGGCTACCCCGAAAGAATTGCAAGCCTTGAGCTACGGTAAAGAGACTTTGATCTTTGAGGTAGATTTGGGGCATCAAAAAATCGTTCCAAGTGTTTTGAAAAGTTAGTACCGCGACAGCGGCTTCGGCGGGTAGAATCAGGGGTAGCATAATCTTATAAATGATTTGTCCAGTGTTCGCTCCATCAATTCGGGCCGCATCTTCCAATTCGGTCGGAATGGTCAGGAAGAATTGGCGCAGTAGGAAAATATTAAAGGCATTGCCAAAAAAGGCCGGAATGGTTAGGGGCAAAAAAGTATCTACCCAGCCCAACCAGTTGAAGAGAGCAAAAATAGGCACCATTGTCACCGGGAAGGGAAGCATAAGGGTTGCCAGCAACACTATAAAGAGCAGGTTTTTGCCCGGTGCGTTCAGGCGAGCAAAACCGTAGGCTACTACCGTACTGGAGAGCAAAGTACCGATTAGGTTTAGGACGGTAATCAAACCACTATTCAGGTAATATTTAGCAAAATCTAGGGTGCTATAAGTCAGCGAGTCGGGATAATTGTTCCATTGGATCGGATTAGGTAGCGGGTTGGGGTTAAGAACTTGGTAAGCAGGTTTGAGCGAGGTTAGAAACATCCAGATCAGTGGAAAGAGATAGAGCGTTGCCCCCAGACCTAACGCCAGATAGAGGATTACTTTTTTTAGGGTGCGTGGTTTAAAGCTCAAAAGGCTTTTAGGTATTTGCCGTGTCTTTCGTACCAACTTCATCTTTTTTGCTAACCTTCGTTTTTGCGCTGACCATCGTAGTAGACCCAAAGTGAGGATGAGCGAATAATTAATAGGGTGAAAATCAGGATTACCGCGAACAACACCCAAGCCATCGCAGAAGCGTAACCCGCCTCCTGCTGTTTGAAAGCCATTCGGTAGAGATAGACCAAATAAAAAAGCGTGGCGTTATTTGGGCCACCACCTGTAGCTACGGCAGCGGTAGTATAGCTTTGGAAAGTCTGAATGATTACCAATACTAAATTGAAAAAAATAGTGGGAGTTAAGAGCGGGAGCGTAATTCGAAAAAAGCGATTAATTGGTCCGGCCCCGTCAATTTGGGCGGCTTCGTGCAGATGTACCGGGATATTCTTCAGCCCAGCCACATAAATAATCATGCTGCTACCCAATCCCCACAGGCTCATAATAATGAGCGCAGCTAAGGCTATTTTGGGATCGGAGAGCCAACGTGGACCTTGCATACCAAACCAGCTTAAAATTAGGTTAATCAGACCATGATCCGGCTCGAAGAGCCAAACCCATAGCACCACGTAAGCTACCCCGCTCAGGATAGCGGGTAGATAGTAGATGGTGCGGAAGACGGAGATACCCTTTAGTTTTTGAGAAAGCAGCACCGCTGCCGCCAGTGCAATGACTTGGGAGAGTGGCACATAAAAGGCGGCAAAAGTAAAGGTTACTTTGACCGCATCCCAGAAATCTTCGTCGTCTAGCATCCGGGTGTAGTTGTCCAGCCCGGCCCAACGTGGCGGACGAAAGTAATCCCAACGAAAGAAACTCAGGCCAAAAGAGGAAAACATTGGCCCAGCAATAAAGATCAGAAATCCCAGCAGCCAAGGCAGAATACAGAGATAAAAAGCCAGCACCTCGCCCTTGCGATAGTAGCGGCGTTTTCTGACTGGTGAAATAGGAGTATTGCCAGAGCGGGAAAAGAAGCGGCGCAATCCGCCCCGGTTTTTTTTACCAGAGGCGGATTGTGTTTCTTCTATCAACTTGGAACGAGTTAGATTGGAAGAGACCGGATTACGCATCGGCTATTTGTCCGAGGCAATCTTCTCTTGAAGCTTCTTGTCGGCTTTGCTGGCAGCGGCTTTTAGCAAATCAGCGACGTTAGCGTTGGGATCGGTCAGAGCCGCTTGCATGGCGTTGGAGAGTTCCGGGCCACCGGCATCGTTCCAATAAGGGGTAGAATTGGCCGTGATGGGCTTGAAGTATTGCGCCTGATCCGCCCAAATTTTATCTTGAGCTACTTTGGTTTGGGCCGCAATGCTTTGCACCGAACTCAAACCCCAATCTACCCAAGTCTTGGCTCCATCTGCCCCGGTGATATAGCGCAGTACTTTCCAAGCGGCGGCTTTGTTGGCACTCTTGGAATAGATTCCAAAACCTGACCAAGCAATTGCGTTGGCTTTGACCGTACCTTTAGGCAATCCGGCTACACCTAGATTATCGGTCAATTTTGGATTCTTCAGGTAGCCTGATTGCGGCCAGTGTCCTACCACCTGCATAGCGGCGGTGCCTTGGTTAAAGTTGTCGTTGCCACCCAAGAACTTATTTATATCGCTGGGAGGCGGAGCATAGCCCTTGTTGTAGAGATCCACATAAAACTGCAAGGCTTTGGTAGCCGCTTCGCTATCTAGGAAACCAGTGTATTTAGTGCCATCGTCCGAGATCAATTTGGCTCCATAGCTAAAGGCAATCGCCTCAAAGCCACGCGGCCACGCTGCCGGAAGTTGTACACCATATTGAGTTATTTTGCCATTGGCATCCTTGATGGTCAATTTTTGGGCAGTTGCTAAGAAATCCTCCCAAGTCCAATCGGCGGTGGGTTCTGGCAGATTGGCCGCTTTAAAGAGTTCCTTGTTGTAGAGAACACAAATCGAGGTATAATCCTTAGTCAGCACATAGGGTTTGTTCAGATAAGTACCCGTCTGGTAGACACCGGGGAAGAAGATGCTGGTATCTAGTTTCTCACCACCATTGCTACCATTGATATAAGGAGTCAGGTCTTCAAAAGCACCTTTTTTGACAAATTGGGCTACTGCATCATCGCCTACTAGAATCAGATCTGGGCCTTTGCCACTAGCTACTTGGGTCAAAAGTGAACCGTAGTAGTCCGAGTCGGTGACGGGCTCGATTTTGATTTTGATGTCTGGGTTGGCTTTTTCAAACTCATCTTTAATTTTGTTGTAAGGAGCCAAGCCATCGCCACTATCGCCAGTGGCAATCCGAATCGTAACAGGTTGACCGCCCGTAGCGGCGGCAGTGGTAGCACTAGCGGCAGCAGTGGTAGCACTAGCGGCGGCAGTGGTGGCACTAGCGGCGGCAGTAGTAGCACTAGCGGCGGCAGTGGTGGCACTAGCGGCAGCAGTAGTAGCAGCCTTAGTAGTGGCAGCCGCAGTAGTAGCGGCGGCGGTAGTACCAGTGGCGGTGCTATCTCCACAGGCCGCCAGTAGCAGCGAAGCCAACAGCCCTACCATTAAAAGGGCTAATAGGTGGCGGCGTTGCCAAAATAGCTTAAAAGCAGACATAATCAATCTCTCCTCGTATGTAAACTTGCACAAACTCTGAGCCGCTAGTTACTGAAAATTCAACTTCTTGTTCCAGTGACTGCCAGGCTGTTAAGTTAACCATTGTTTTTGGGATAAGCTTCTTGATGCAACCTAGGCTGTAGCGTCTAGTAAGATGTAATGAAGCAACCTATTTCAAGCAAAGCAAGGTTTATAAATAAGCAACTACGATAGGTCTATTATAACACAAGAATTGGCTAGAGGATGGCAAGAAAGTGGACTTTACTTATCAATTAACTCAATTTGAGCAGGTATTACTTCGGCACTGAAGTAACACCACACCTGAAGGATGGAATTTCAGGCTGTTTTAGCTGGCTGGATTTGCTACCGATTTTTGGAAGTTGTGGAAGCCATACCAGACCCCCAAGACCATAAAGGCAACCAGTACGGGTAGATCAATCAGGAGGCCAATCTCGGTTGGCGCACCGTAAAAGAGGTAGCGGGTAGCATCAATCGCATAGACGGTTGGATTGAGGTAAGCCAGTTGCTTGAGGATGACGGGCATGGTCTCCAAGGGATAGAGCGCGTTGGAAAGGAAAAGCACGGGCAGATTGAGAATCATTATCAGAGCGTGATAACTCTCGGTACTTTTGGCTTGACTCGCCACCGCTGCCGCCAGACCGACAAAGCCCAACGAGTAGGCCGCTACTACTACCAACCCCGCCAGAATAAAGAGGGGGTTGAAGACTAGAGTTGCTCCTAAGAAGATTCCCAAAATTACCACTATAATGGCTTGGATCATAGATTTGGTGAGTCCACTTGCCATTGTACCCAGCAAGACCGACAAGCGCGGAATCGGAGCCACCAGATACTCTTTGACCACGCCGTTGATCCGTTCCATCAGCAGCGTTGATCCGCCGATAATAGCGGCGGTTAGTCCCGTCATCAGCATAATACCCGGGGTGATATAAGCTTCGTAGCTAATGCTAAAGTGCATCGCGCTTGTATTCTGCACCATACTTCCCATCGAAAGGCCAAAGAGCAACATCCAGAGGATAGGGGTAAAGAGGGTACCCATAATCTCCATTCCGCTACCCATGAATTTTCGCATATGTTTGAGCCAGAGCGTATAAATCCCGGTTGCCATCCCATTCCAAGCACTCACTTTGGGTGACGTTATTGCTTGTGGTTGGCGTGTTTCCAGTGCGGTTGACATGTTAATCTCGAAGCCTCCTGCCAGTGTGTTTAAGAAAGACATCATTAAGGCTGGGCCGCTTAATCGAAATATCTACTACGCTAAATTCGCACTTTTCGGCTAGATCAATAATTGGTTTAAGTGAACGCCCAGCCTGTGTTTTCAAGCCAATTTGTACATCCTGAACCAGTGTGGTTGCGTCTAATTGGAGAGTGCCGACAAATGAAACCCACTCCTGTCGCTGAAGTGCTTCCACAAAACGCTCTCGCCCTCCGGTGCCACTGACCTTGACCACATCTGCGCCCATTGCTCCGATTAATTCGGTAGGCGTACCTTCGGCTACAATTTTGCCGCCATCAATGATACCTACCCGGTCGGCCAATTTTTCGGCTTCATCCATATAGTGTGTAGTGACAAGGATGGTCAAGCCCGTCTCGATTTTGAGGCGTTCGATATAGACCCAAATACGATCTCGGTTCTGAGGATCAAGGCCGAGCGTGGGTTCATCGAGGAATAGCACTTCGGGGTGGGTCATCAGACCTCGCGCCAGTTCTAGCCTTCGCTTCATCCCACCCGAATAAGTTTTAACCGGGCGGTCAATCGCTTCTTCCAACTCGACCATCTTGACCAGTTCTTCGGTGCGCGTTTTGATTTCAGCTTTGGGGAGTTGATAAAGCCTGCCATGTACATCCAGTAGAACCCGCCCACTTAGGCTTTTGTCCAACACAGTCTCTTGAAAGGTAACTCCTATACGTCGCCGTACTTCGGCGGCCTGTTTCACCACATCTAGCCCGGCTACCCGTGCGTTACCACTGGTGGGTAGCACTAGTGTAGTTAGGATGTTGATGGTGGTGGTTTTGCCTGCTCCGTTTGGCCCAAGTAGAGCATAAATTTGGCCCTTCTCTACCCGCAGGTTAACGCCCTCTACGGCTCGCACGGTGTCGTAGGTTTTGACCAGATTATTTACTTCGATGCTATACTCTCGCGGGCGTTGTGCGTGGCTAACGCCGCTGATTGGTTGTGTGAGATTCATTTGTTCCTAGTGTAAGATTGAACGAACTCTTTGACTTGATAGTTGGAAATATCTCCAACTTGGAGACATTCATCAATAGTGCCATTCGTAGGCTCATCGTCCCAAGTTTCGCGGTCTGCCAGCATCCTGCTTAAACTGTTGATCCATTCAAGGTCTACTTGTAGGTGGGCAATTTTGTGTTTTAGCACCAAGCGTACTGGATCGTTCGGGCCATTATGGGCTGGTAACTCCTCTAATTGGGCGATTTCGCGTTTTATTTGAACCACTTTTTTTTCCAGAGCGGTTCGTACCTCTTGGGGAGCGAGGCTGTGCATAAAGACCAACCCTAAATCGTCCGCATAATAAGCCTGCTCAAAGGTGGCTAGATTTTGGCGCAGTAGCGTTTGAAAACACTCCTCGCCTTCGGGGGTGATGTAATAAACTTTGCGCTCAGGCCGATTGCCCGCCTGTTCGGTGGCCTCACGCACGTAGCCATCTTTGCACAATTTATCTAGGATGTAATAGGCGGTTGGTTTTTTAAGATCAGTCACAAAATCAAGACGGCGATCTATGAAATCGTTGAGTTGGTAGCCGTGCATCTCCTGCATTCTCAACAAGCCTAACAATAGTATACGTCGGTCCATAGCAGATAAGCTCCCCAAATTTACCGTAATCCTAACGAAATTCTAATCAAGTGGGTTTTGTAGTTTGCTGAAAAGCCTGACTAGTCAAGTTTGATTATACCATCAATTGACCCAATAATCAACCCTCAAGCCCACTTTATTTTGGTAAGGCTGTTGCAAAGTCCGAGAGCTATCCAATCTGGCAAGAGTAGTGGTATG
>JACAUC010000060.1 GCA_013390945.1 Candidatus Chloroheliaceae bacterium | reverse complement strand
AGCGTTCCTGCTCAACTTGCTGCTCAGCTTGTTCGGCTCGTAAGCGTTCCTGCTCGGCCCATTCGCGTTCCTGCTCAACTTGTTGCTCGGCCTCTTCCGCCCGATGTTGCTGTTGGCGACGTTGCGCCACTACTCCAAGATAAGTGGTGAAGCGTCTACCATTAGGATGATAAATCCCTAATTCCCCACCGAGGCCATCCAGTTCAAACCGGATGCCTAAGAGTGGGCTAACCCAACCCCTCATCGGGACGATTTGGGTTAATTGCAAGCCCGTGCGGATCCAGCCTGATAAGCGGAAGGAATCAGGATCATAAAGATAATACTCCTCTACCCCGTGCGTTTCATAAAAGACCAGTTTCACCTTCATTTCATCTGCATCGTTGCTAGGTGACAAGATTTCAAAGACTACCTGTGGGGGAATATTCTCCTCTACCCACTGGCGATAAGAACCCCGGTCGCCTTTAGGTCGTCCCAAGACCACCAACGCGTCGGGAGCGACGTTGATGCGAGGTTTGCCTTTCACTGGATACCAGAATAAATTTCCAGCCACAAAGACATTTGGGTCATTTTCAAAGAGTTCTTCTAATCCGCCCTCGATAGTCACAATCCAGCGATATTGTTTGGTATTATCAGCCATTGGTTTGCCATCGCTTTCAGGGTAAACAATTTCGGTGTCAAGGGGTTGAATGGTTCTAATTGACATAGCTCGCCTTCTTTCCTACTGGTGATTACCTACGTTCCCTCTGCTATTTTAGCAGATTAAGCGCAAAAACCATAGTAGTTTCCTTTATAAGGTGTTACTAAATTAAAGAGCAACCGCTCGCCTGCGCTAACCGTTATTCTATTGAAGTAGTTGGCTTAGCCGCCACTTCAAGAGGTATCACCCTGTTTTAAGGAAGAGCAATAGCAAATTTTGTAACAACATTATTATCAATTTTCTATGCAAATCCTTTGCCTTTTGCCCGTAGGCTATGCTATAATTAAATGGTAAGATACTTCAAATAGGCAGGAGTAACAAGCAATGTCACAGGATGGGCGTGATACGCAAGCTAACCCGGTTAGTGAGGATGGTCGTAAGCCTGAAATTAAGCATATGGAGGGCGGTCGCACCTTTAATGAGGCACACAGATTGGAAGAACTTGCTCCCGTACAAAGTGCTTTACGTCCTGAGCAGGCCGAGGCTCTGCTCTCAATTTCGGCACTACTCAACCGTGATCTAAACCCAGGGCGGGTACTTTATGGCCTTATCAGCCAAATCAAAGCCCTCTTCCATGCTGATCGCGTGGGAGTCTTTCTGCGGCAAAATTTGATGGCCGATAATGAAGGCGGGTTAAAGCTAGACCTAGGGCCAATTGTTTGCGCCGCTTCATTGGGCCTGAGCGACGAGTACCTTGCCGCCATTATTGCCTTTTACGAAAACAAAGAGTTCCGCCACCTCCAAAACCTCCGCCGTCCGGTCTACATTGCCAATGCCCAAGCCGATGCCCGTTTGAATGGCTTGCGTAGCCTTAACAAACAAGAGGGTTTCCAAAGTGTCCTAACCTTACCCCTACTAAACCGCGAAAATCTGATCGGGGTACTAGACCTCTATCATGACCAAGCCCGGGTCTATAGCAGCGATGAAATTCGCCTGCTTGCTATCTTTGCTAACCAAGCGGCCCTCTCCATCACCAATGCCCGCCTTTACGAAGAGTCGCGGCGGCGTGAACTAGATTCGACCCGCCTCTCGGAGGCTGGGCGTATCTTTAACTCCTCTCTCAAGCTTCGCGAGGTGCTACATAATATTGCCTTAGCTTCTATGAAAATATTGGGCAATAGTGTAATGATTTTTATCGTCCAAGATGGAACCGTCACCGCTACCCCTATTTTGTGGGATAGTGAGATCGAGGCTCCCGGTACCATTAAGAAAGTCTCCCCTTTGCGTACTACCCACCCCATTCAACCCGGCGAAGGCGCGGTCGGTAAAACTTTACAGAGCGGCGTACCTTTTTTCCTGACCGAGCGGCGCGACATTCTCAAGGCTACGGCCTTTACCCGGCCTGATGAAGAGGTTAATAGCCTAGTGTGTGTACCACTCAAAGCCTATGGCAAAACCATTGGCGTGTTGGCTTCCTACCAAATAACCTATGGCTCAGATGAAGTTGAGCCACTGGAAAAGCGGCATATGGCCCTCGCCACCCAACTCGCCGACCGTGCCGCGATAGCTATCCAAAACGCCCGGCTTTACGAGGCCGAGAAGCGGGAACAACGGGCTAAAGATGAATTTCTTTCGCTGATTTCGCACGAATTGAGAACCCCGCTCACCTCCATCAAGGGCTACAACCACCTACTTTATAAACGGCTCGATATTATTACTCCGCTGGAACCGGAAGAGCAGTTTAAGGTTATGGATGGTCTCAGGCACTATACCGAGGTGATCGGCACTCAAATTGATCGCCTGCAAAGTCTGGTGGAAGAGTTGACCAGCATTTCACATATTGAGACCGGCAAGCTAGAATTAAAGATTACCAATATCGAATTGGTTTCGATTGTACAAGATCAGATCGAACGGATGGAGCAAGAATTTAAACTAGCCCGCCAGCCCCGGATTCGCCATCAATTTGAGCTAAAAGCCGTACCTCAAATAATTCAGGCCAATGTTGACCCGATGGCCCTTAGCCGAGTAGTGCGTAACCTCCTGAGCAATGCGGTAAAATTTTCGCCCAAGGGCGGAGTAGTGCGAGTGCGGGTGCAGCGTGGTAGCGATGAAACCTATATCACCGTTCAGGATGAAGGCATTGGGATGCCCCTCGATGTCCAAGAGCGGATCTTTGAGCGTTTCTACAAAGTCAATTCTCATCCCAACCGGGCTAACGGGCTTGGCCTCGGTCTCTACATCAGCAAACACCTCATCGAGGGCATGGGTGGTCGCATCAAAGTAGAAAGTAGCGAAGGGGTTGGCAGCACCTTTACTATCAGCCTACCCCACATTCCAGCCAACCCCAAAATAGAAACCTAGACCGGAAATTGCTCTGTCAATTGGTACCGATTTTGCCTTTTTGTAACAAGCATCTGTACTTCTTGTGTTATACTTATATATTGTTAATGATATAAAAGGGTATTGTCGTGGACATTACTTTTCAAACCACTAAACTTAAAAGAGTTTTGAATGACGAAAAACAAATTACAAAAATTTATGGCCTTCAAGTAGCTAAAGTTTTGAAGCGAAGGTTATTTGAACTGGGAGCCGCAGAAACCTTAAAGCAAATAAGTCCCTTACCACCGCCTCGTTGTCATGAGTTAAAGGGCGATAGAGCGGGTCAGCTTTCAGTGGAATTACCACAGGGGTTTCGCTTGATATTTGTTCCAACAAATGAGCCAAAACCACTTAAAGAGGACGGCGGCTTGGATTGGTCAAAGGTGACAGTCATTAGTATAAGGCTGTTGCAAAGTCGTGATTTGACAAGACCGGAGGTATGTCAAGATCAACTGGCGGCAACCAGTTGGCGCAGCATCCTACAGATTTGTGCTTTCCGACTAGAAGGTGGTTATGGAAAACTATTTTAGCCTACCTATCAGCTTTCTCTTAGGTCAAGATTGTAGGATGCTGCTCCGCCAGTTGATTTTCACATACCACTACTCTTGCCAGATTGGATAGCTTTCTGACTTTGCAACAGCCCTAGCCATTAGTATTGTAGAGGTGGTGAATTATCATGACTAATATTACAAAGAATGAATTTAAACCCAATTATGCTGTACCACCGGGCGAAACGCTGGAAGAGACCCTAGAAGCCATAGGGATGAGCCAGCAAGAACTAGCCGAGCGTATAGGACAACCTCTAAAAACCATTAATGAGCTTATTCAAGGTAAAACGGCAATCACAGCCGATACAGCCTTACAACTGGAGAAGGTTATAGGTGTTTCTGCTGAATTTTGGCTAAGATTAGAACAGCAATACCGCGAAACCCTTGCTCGATTATATGAGCAAGAGCATTTAGTACAAATCCTACCAAAATAGAGACAAGGGAAAAATCACCTGACGAAGCAACCTCCTACCTTCTTGCCCCTTCAAACTTCCTATTGCGTTTCAGCCTTTTTTCTTCTATAATCATTTTAGGATTAAATAGATTGAACCAGAGTTCAAGTTAGGTATAGTGATGTCACCATTTGAAAAGGCGTTAAGAGGTAATTTCCTGAAAAAGCAGCTATTAATCACGCTGCTGCTGGAGTGTCCAAGTATTGCAAACCGTGCCAGTCGCGATAACCTGATTATAGAAGTACATAAAGGGAGACTTATAGCAAATTTCACTCGAAATGACACTGCTCGAATTGATGTGGAGAATATCGTTAACACTCTGCTGGCGTACCCCGGTGCTTTAGAAGAGCTTATCTCTTCTATTCGGCTGAGGGATCCCGACACTAACGCATTGCAAGCTTTAGAAAAGCTTATCTCTTTTATTCGGCTGGAGGATGCCAGCAAAGCTTTAGAAGAGCTTATCTCTTTTATGCGGCTGGAGTATTCCGGCACTAACGCATTGCAAGCTTTAGAAAACTTTCAGCGTGAGATATTGAAGGATTCCTCTCCTTCCGAGCTAAATCCAATTTCAAGAAACCCTGTTACACCGAAAGAAGCATCCACCTCTGCCAGTACAGAGAAACAAAAGCATTGGTTCGGCAGAGTCCGGTTAGTGGTTAGTGGGCTGGCATTAGTAGTCATATTGGCAGTATTAGTGATGTTAGCGAATGGCTCTAAAACCATTGCCGGTACGCCCACTGTTGTTCCGATTACTTCTTCCACACTTGTTGCTAAATCTCTAAACCTAAATTACTCTACCACTGGTTTAGGCCGCTCTGAGGGGGTCTTAGCGGTAGCGTTCAGTCCTGATGGTAAAACTATCGCCAGTGCGAGTGCTGATAAAACTATCAAGCTGTGGGAAAGTAGCAGTGGTAAGTTACTTAGAACCCTTACTGGACACCTTTTTGAAGTCAATTCGGTAGTATTCAGTCCCGATGGTAAGACTCTTGCCAGTGCTAGTGCTGATAAAACTGTTAAGCTGTGGGCGAGCGGCACAGGCACACTTCTTAGAACCTTCGCGGAACACTCTGACAATGTTAAATCGGTAGCGTTTAGTCCCGATGGTAAGACTCTTGCTAGTTGTAGCGATGATAAGACTATCCAGTTGTGGGAGGTTAGCACTGGTAATTTATTCAACACTCTTACGGGTCACTCTAACTTTGTCTTAGCGGTAGCGTTCAGTTCCGATGGTAAAACCCTTGCCAGTGCTAGTGCTGATAAAACTATCCGGCTATGGGAGATTAGCAGTGGTAAGTTACTCAATACCCTTACTGGACACACTGAATGGGTTTGGTCGATAACGTTCAGTCCTGATGGCAAAACCGTTGCTACGGGCAGTGCTGATAAAACTATCAAGCTGTGGGAGGTTAGCACTGGCAAACTACTCAACTCCCTCCTAGGACATTCTGATGGGGTTAGTTCGGTGGCGTTCAGTCCTGATGGTAAGACCCTTGCCAGTGCTAATGCTGATAAAACTATCAAGTTGTGGGAGGTTAGCACGGGCAAAGAGTTAGTCACTTTCTCAGGTCACTCTGATTTAGTCAATTCGGTAGCTTTCAGCCCCGATGGTAAAACTATCGCCAGTGCGAGTCTTGATAAAACTATCAAGTTGTGGGAGGTTAGCACGGGCAAACTCCTTAACACTATCTTAGGTCGTTCTTCTGTGGAGGGAGTCGGTTCGGTAGCCTTCAGTCCTGATGGTAAAACTATCGCTAGTGGAAATAATAAAACGGTCAAGCTTTGGGAAGCTAATAGCGGTCAGCTAGTTGCCACCCTTGTCGGACATTCTGAGTGGGTCGGTCAGGTAGCCTTCAGCCCTGATAGCAAGATTCTTGCCAGTGGGAGCGGTGATAACACTATCAAATTATGGGAAGTTGGTACCCCCACGTTACTTACTACCCTCTCCAGTTCTCCTTTTTGGATTCATTCGGTAGCCTTTAGCCCGGATGGTAAGACTCTTGCCAGTGCCAGTAGTGATACCGTCGTCAAGCTGTGGGATATTAGCAGTAATAAAGAATTACTTGGCTTCTCTGGTCACTCTGGCGTGGTCTATAGGGTAGCGTTCAGTCCTGATGGCAAAATTCTCGCCAGTGCTAGTGCTGATAAAACCATTAAACTCTGGAATACCGCTACTGGTAAGGAGCTAAATACTCTTAAAAATCACACTGATGCAGTTATTTCAATAGCCTTTAGCCCGGATGGTAAGACTCTTGCCAGTGGGAGCGGTGATAACACTATCAAATTATGGGAAGTAAGTAGCGGCAAATTATTAACTACTTTTGTTGGACACGTTGATGAGGTTGTTTGGGTAGGGTTTAGTCCCAATGGCAAAACCCTTGCCAGTGCCAGTAGTGATAGCACGATCAAATTGTGGGAAGTTAGTAGTGGGCGTGAGATTTTCACTACCACGTCACAGCAAAGTGCAGGGGTTACCAGTAGTGCCTTCTCCGCCGATGGCACACATTTGATCAGTGGACATACCGATGGCTCAATCAAATTATGGGATGTGGTGAGCTAGAAGGTGCAAAATAAGTCAAAGACCGGAAATAAATTTCCGGTCTAATAGCTAAAGTTAGTTGAAACTAACTAAATCCGATGAGGCTTAGGCTGGCCTTTGGAACGAGATAAACTCAATCGGTTTTTAACCGATTTTAGCTGCCTAGACCGGAAATTTATGTAGGCTGGCCTTCCGGTTGGGCAAGTAGGCCAAAATTATGACTCAGCCCGCCAAAGTTTATTATACCCCGGAAGAATATCTGCACCTGGAAGAAAATTCGCTGGATAAGCACGAATATTTCCGAGGGGAAATTTATCAGAGGGCTGGTGGTACACCACGCCATAATCTGATTGTCGCTAATACCATCACGGAAATAAATCTAAAGCTGGGTGACAAGGATTGCACTACTTATAGTAGCGATATGCGTATAATGGTGAAACCGGATCAGGCTTACACCTATGCCGATGCGAGTGTGGTAGGTGGCGAGGTAGTACTACTTGCACCTAATCGTCAGGATACGCTGGCAAATCCCCTTCTGATAGTGGAAGTTTTATCTCCGTCCACCGAAAAATATGACCGAAGCCAGAAATTTGAACTCTATCGCAGGCTAAAGAGCTTCCAGAGCTATTTGTTGATAGATCAAGCCCGGGTCTATGTTGAGTATTATCAAAAAATTGGGCTGAACAAATGGGTAATGGAGACTTTTGATGAACTAGGACAAAGCCTAGAGATAAACCCTCCCGGCATAACCCTTGCTCTAGCCAATTTCTACCGTAAGGTTAAATTTGAGCCTACTACCGAGTAAGGGAATCAAGTTGAAATAAGTAGCCAAAGTAATTGCTTATTATAGGAACAATATCCTTACTTTTCAAGTTACGAGTGGGTTTTCCTTTGAGCTTGCAGCCAAAGCGCAAGGTCTATTTGGTTTGAGAAATCTAAGATGGCCTCACCTAACTCTTCTAATTGTGCTAAAGATAAGACGCTGAGTTCTCGTTCTACTTCGGGAGCTTGCTCCCCGAACCGACGCTTGAGTTGGCGCAGAATAAGAGTTACCGTTCCCTCTTGCTTGCCTTCTTGCCTGCCCTTCTCTAACCCCTCTTTCAGCCCATCCTCCCTTCCCAAACGCTCAATACTACTCACGTAAGGCATACGCTCCTCCTCCTCGTATCGGGTTACTTCTCGCCGAAATTCTTGATCTAGTTCCTCCGGGAGCCGGATTATATTATCTATAAATCGGTACAAATCTATAATCTCTTGGCGGCTATATCGCCGCTCGTACAAACGGCGAGTTAGACCCAACTTGGTGTTCAAACGCTCCTCCGGAGGCTTGCGTTTGTCTTGGTGCATCCTCAGTACCGCCATCGTCACTATCGCAAAAGGATTGGGATTGGCTTCCAGTGCCGCCCAATTCTCATTATATTTTAGCAGCTTGACCGAGGGAAATTTGAACGAAAGCTCAAAACCCCACTCTTTGATCAGAAACCGTTTGGGATGGTAGCGTTTGTTACCATCGGTCAAAACCGCCAAACTGACCACCTTGTCCAATCGCCCGGCACTACCTGGATCAATCCCTTTGGGCTGGAAATAGCGGTCAAACAACCGATAGTTATAGATGAACATCCGTTGGGCAAAGGTGGGATCAGCATAGCCTTGAATTTCAAGATGGATTAGCAACCAAGTGGGAACCGTCGCCCCAAGACGATAGACCTTCACCAATTTATCTACCAACCGTCGCCCGGCTTCACCCTCGTTAAAGAGTTGCTCCAACTCTTTGTCCAAAAACTCCGGGGTTCTACTCCAATCAATATCCTGATGAATCTTTGGAAAGAAGAAGGCCATAAACTCAGGGAAATATTGATCCAATATCTCCTTCCAAGAACTATCTTGCTCTGTGGCTACTGACATCGGTTACTCTACCTCCGGTGCGATGAAACGATTAGCCTAATTATTAGCGTCGCTTTAGCTCGTCAAAGCTATCGAAGGCCGATTTAGTACCTTTGCCGGGTTTAGAGCCTTTGCTACCGAAGAACGCCGGGCCTTTACCTTGCCGCCGTCTTATAATTACTCTGAAAGTTTGCCACAGAATGAGCGCAGTGAGTAGACTCCAAAGTACTGCCCAGAAGAGGGCCGGAATACCAGTGTAGTATTCGAGGTTCCGCGCATCATTGTGAATGTTGTTATTACCAGCATTAATCGTCACTAACGTTATCAGGTCAAAGACGGCATAAAGTGTGCTGAGTAGTGCCGTGACATAGACAAAGAAAGTTACTAGCAAATCCGGGCCTTTGTAGGCTACCAATCCAAAGATAGCGGCTACCAATCCGACCAATGCTAAGGTTAGAAAATCGCGCTGTACACCGCCTGCAAAGAGGCTAAAGATGTTTAGGGCAAAGAAGAGCAGTACCAAGACCACCCCGACCGTGAGGGCATAGAGCAAATTTCGGCGACCGCGCTGATTTTTGGCCCCGATCAACATTAAACCCCCAAGAATGGTACTACCCAAGTAGCCCGCCGAGGAGATTAAGAAACCCCAACCGCCTCTGGTACAGGTAAGCCCGGCCCCACTGGTCTCCACCTCAAAGCAGGTTACTTGGCCCCCCGTAACGACGGCGGCAAGAGCGTGGCTGGCTTCATGGACGGTGGTGGTAAAAATCCGAAAGGGAAAGAGCAAGGGTGTCCACCAGAGGGTTATTACCACCACTAGTGCCAGTCCCAACCCGATCAGATAGTTTGAATCCACGCCTGTTGCTTGGTTGCCCTTGAATTTATTCCAAAAATTTTGCATACTTCAACCCCCGTCTTTAGCCTTCTCAAGTTCGAGAAATCCCGCTGGTTATTATTTTATCTGCTATTTCTACGCAAAAGCGGCAAAAGGGTTTCACTTTTGAGGCTCCTTAGTGGTAAAATGGGACAGCCTAGCTATAATCGTCTCGAACTCAACAATTCGGGGTAGGGGCGTATTGCATACGCCCAACCTGACGTGGGTTTATGTAAACTGGTTTCAATAAACCCCTACCAATTACCGAACGATACAGGATTCTACCGGAGAAGCCCCGGAGGAACGCAAGGTACTATTACTCTATTTATAAAGAAAGTGATGAAATTGCATGTCAATTGCCCAAGATGATCTGAATCTGAAGCTTGCCGGTGTGGACCGTGAGGTAGCGGTAATGTGTATTGCCTGTGGGCGGCAATACCCGGTGGAGGCGGTGAATGATGGTTGCCAAAGTTGCGGCTCCTTGTTGGAAGTGCGCCACCCCCTCGAAGCCTTACGCAGTACTCTAACCCCCGAATGGGTTAAGCAACGCCGCAGCGAGCGCGAATTTCCCTACAACAGCGGAGTCTGGCGGTGGCGAGAACTAGTGGCCCCCTTCTCTAACGCTAATCTGGTGACGCGCAACGAGGGAAATACTAATTTATATGAAGATGCGCGACTGGCGAAATATACTGGAGTCGATTCGCTTTGGCTCAAGCACGAGGGTGAAAATCCAACTGGCTCCTTCAAAGACCGGGGTATGACCGTCGGTATCAGCCATGCCAAACTCTGTGGGGCAACTTACGTAGCCTGTGCCTCCAGCGGCAATACCTCTTCTTCTTTGGCGGGCTATGCCGCTCGCGCTGGACTGCAAGCCCTTACCTTTGTTCCGGCAGGCAAAGTGGCGTTGGGTAAATTGAGCCAAACCTTTGCCTATGGCGCAAAGACGATTCAGGTGGATGGTAGTTTTGACCTAGCCCTAGATTTGGTGCGGCAGGTTGCCCACGCTGCCGGGGTCTATTTGGTCAACTCAATCAACCCTTTCCGGCTGGAAGGCCAAAAGACCATTATCTTTGAGGCGATTGACCAGCTTAATTGGCAGACTCCCGATTGGTTGGTGGTGCCGGGCGGCAATCTTGGCAATACCAGTGCCTTTGGTAAAGCCCTTTATGAGCTACGCGAACTTGGCCTGATTGGTCAAAAGCTACCCCGCATTGCCACAATCCAAGCCGAAGGCTCGGCTCCCTTTTACGCCTATTATAAGAACGGTTTTAAGGATTTCCAAGCGGTTGCACCTGAAACCGTTGCGACTGCCATTCGGATTGGCAACCCGGTCAATCTGCCCAAGGCCCAACGTGCGCTGGAGTGGACGGATGGTTTAGTCGAAACTGTAACCGATGGCGAGATTATGGAGGCCAAAGCCCACCTAGACCGCAGTGGTATTGGGGGTGAACCCGCCGCCGCCGCCACTCTCGCCGGAGTACGCAAGCTGACCGCAGCAGGTGTAATCAAGCCGGGCGAGGGAGTACTAGGTATTCTAACTGGACACATCCTCAAAGATACCGATAGCATCGTGCAGTACCATTCTGACCCGACCCTTCCGGGTGCAAACGCTCCGGTTAAGGTCAAAGCCACCCTTGAAGATGTCTTGAAATTATTGGGATTATAATTCTTCAAATAAATCAACGGACGGAGCCTTGTCCAACCAATTACCCGTTGGATGCGGCTCCGCCCGTTGATTGCGCTCTCGTTGGATGCGGCGTAACCTGGGTTCCGCCCGTTGATTTCCCCTTGCTTACCAATAATAAAATAAAATTAATATCTAAAACATATGGAATATTATCCAAGTGTGGTATAATTAACTTAGGCTAAATCACTAGTGAGTCTACTACTAGGTAAGGCATTTTCCTTGCTCGTATATTTATAAGTGTTTAAAGTACATTGTGGAGAAATGGGAAATTTTGGCACAGTAAACAAGCACCCTTCTTGATCTAAACCAAAGCCCCGCTCTATTTCTCTGGTATGTAACCAATAACACTTACGGCCCTCGGTAGGGCAGGTTAACCATAGTACCATCGTTTAAGTAAATAGGCAGTACCATTCGTTCGTTAAGAAGGAGTAAGAACCTTATGTTTAAGTTAAGACCAACGTTGCCTTTGGCACGTCTTCCGAAAGTGGTCTTTTTATTGGGTTTGTGTCAACTTACCCTCGCGGCCCTGCTCTTTGTAAGTACCACCCCGGTAGCTCAGGCTGCTACCTATAACACCACTTGTACCACTGCTCAGTTACTTCTAGATATTGCGGCGGCCAACACCGCAGGGGGGGCTAACACCATCAACCTCGCCGCAGGCTGCACCTATACCCTGACCGTAGTGGATAATACCCTCACCGTCGGATTAGGTACTAGCGGAAACGGCTTGCCCGCCATTACCAGCCAGTTGACTATTAACGGGAATGGCGCAACCATTACCCGCAGTAACACAGCACCCAATTTCCGTATCTTCTATGTACAAGCTGGAGGAACGCTAACCATCAACAACCTGACTATCAGTGGCGGCAACACTGGCATCGGATTTGCTGGTGGCGGCATTTACAGCAATGGTACATTGACGGTGAATAACTCCACCCTCTCTGCTAATTCCGCCGATATTGGCGGCGGCATTGCCAACAATGGTACATTGACGGTGAATAACTCCACCCTCTCTGCTAATTCCGTCACCGGCGGTAACGGCAACGGCGGCGGCATTTACAACAGCACTGCTCGTACATTGACGGTGAATAACTCCACCCTCTCTGCTAATTCTGCCAGCAATGCTGGCGGCGGCATTGCCAACGGTGGTATATTAACGATGATTAACTCCACCCTCTCTGCTAATTCCGCCAGCACCTTCGGCGGTGGCATTTACAACGTTACTACATTGATAATCTATAACACCCTCTTGTCCAACAACACCGCCACCACTAATGGCAACTGCGATAACACTAATGGCGCAGTAAGCGGTGGCGGCAATATGGAGTTTCCAGCCGCCTCTGGTACTTGCACGGCGGCTGGGGCGGGTATTACTTTAGCGGGAAGCGACCCGTTGTTAGGCCAAAGCTTAGCGAACAATGGTGGCCCTACCCAAACCATTGCCCTTCCTGCTGGTAGCCCAGCTATTGGGGCGGCTATTGCAAATTGCCCGGCTACCGACCAGCGTTATGCGCCACGTACTGCTACTTGCGATATAGGGGCTTATCAAACGGGTGCCACACTGCCCTCTGCACCAGTCTTGAGCCAAGCCTTCTCACCCACTTCGATTGCGGCAGGTGGCACTTCTACCCTAACCTTTACCCTCACTAATCCCAATACGACACTACCTTTGACCCTCGTTCTATTTTCGGATACGCTACCTACCCAACTTACTCTCGCTGCCAATGGCTCTACCAATACCAACTGTGGTACACCTAGTGTTACTGCGGCGACAGGGACTAATGTTATTTCCGTATATGAGGTAACTCTCGCGGCGGCGGGAAGTTGTACCATTGCGGTGAGTGTGACTGGCACTACTCCCGGTGCTTGGAATAATACTCCTAGCGCACCTTGGGCGGCTGAGACCCTATCCGGCGTGGCTCCTGCCGCCGCAACCCTAACCGTCACGGCGGTAGCTCCTACCTCTAATTCGCTGCAAGCCACTGGCGGCACTACTCAAAGCACTAACGTCAATACCGCCTTTGCCCAAACCTTGCAAGTTACGGTGTCAGATGCTAAGGGCGTTCCAGTTAGTGGCATAACCGTGATCTTTACCGCACCGGGAAGTGGGGCAAGTGCCACTTTCCCCAATGGCAATACAGCCACCACCAATGCTCAAGGGTTGGCTAGTGTGAATGTCTTGGCTAATGGCACGGCGGGTACTTACTCTGTTACCGCCACCGTAGCAGGTATTGTCAACACTGTCAGCTTTAGCCTCACTAATATCGCGATTCCAGTTATACCTGCGGGAGTACGCCCAGCCGATTTAGTCCTTCAGTTACAGGTTAGCCCTGATCGCTATGCCTCGACTGACCCCACTAACTTGATTAGCTATATCCTTGCGGTCAAGAATGTTGGGCCTGGTCAGGCTAGAGATGTCAAGCTAGAGTTCCCGATAGACTCCAACCTAGAAGTGGGCTACGCCCAGTTTAGCCGGGAGGGGATGTGGGTCAGCGAAATTGTGACCAGCACCGCCCAGCCTTATGTCAAAATAGAACTACCCGTCTTAGAGCCAGATGCTCAGCAGATCTTGACCACAACCTTAGTCTTCCGACCTAAAGCCCAAGTGACGGTGGGAACGGTGATCTTTACCCGCTACGCTGGTTTGTGGAGTGATGACCAAAGGGCAGGTAAGCAGGTGAATAGCAATGGAGTGCGTTATCAGTTGAGCAGCGATGGCAGTAATCGCAATGATACTGGTGGTAAAGTCCAATTGTTTGACCCCGCCACGATCAACGCTGCGGTAGGCGATACCCTAACCATTAAGGGAGATTTCTACATCCCGAATGAGCAAGTCACGTGGTGGTACACCGACAAAGATGGTGTCAGCACCCCGTTAGAGGCCAGCACTGCCGATGGCGAGGGCAAAGTTAGCCATGAGCTAAAGGTTGGCGACCTGAAGCCGGGTGAAGTTTACGTAGTAGCCGGATTTGGCAACCGGAGCGAGGTAACAGGTAGCCTTGTGATTACTATCGTTCAACCTCAACCAAGCCCAGCTCCAACCGCACAACCTTCAAACTAAAGCCTAAAGCCAAGCTAAAGCGAAAAGTCCCGGCTCCTCCAAGGAGCCGGGACTCTTTTGTTGGATGCGGCGTAACCTGGGTTACGCCCGTTGATTGTTGGATGCGGCGTAACCTGGGTTACGCCCGTTGATTGTTGGATGCGGCGTAACCTGGGTTACGCCCGTTGATTGGTCAGGCAAATCAAACCGATTTAATCAGGTGTTGCAGACGTAGCAGGCTGAGATTCCAAGAGACCCTCAGCACCAACCCTATCAGCAAAACTAGGGCAATTAGCCCTAAGAAGCTTGGTAGTATCCAGACCAGCCCTAATCCCCCCACCTGCAACATTAGACTGAGGCCAAAAACCTTGAGCCAATGGCGACCTAATGGCCCTTCTTCCAACATAAAAGTCTGTATCGCACCCTCAACAGGCAAGCTCAAATCCTCACCCCAAATACTACCCCAGATTAGCAAGGCGTTGTTGCCACAGGCAATCAAGGCAATAGTGATCGTAACTAGTCCTTGATCCAACCAACTAAATCCGGCCCATTGTCCCAACAACAGGCTTAATGCCAACCCCTCCACCAAGACAGGCAACCCTAGCGCATATAGCTTGGATCTTAACAACTGGGAGAGGCTAAACGGTGCTGTTAAATAGAGCGTCAAGCGGTCTCCTTCACCAGAAAAGGCGTTCATAAGCAACTCACCGGAATTTTGTAAAATTACCAGTATATAGCCGATTACAAAGAGGTGTCGAGCAATCGGGTTGGGCGTAAGCGCGTCCCGCAACACTGGAAAAAAGCCGAGTGCTACCACTATCAGCAATAATCGCACAGCAAACATAGGATTGCGGCTCTGACTGTACCATGCCTTGTAAGTTAGGGCGGCGGTCAATCCGCGCGGTTGCCCTATGATTAGGCTGATTATCCGGCTACCCGGTAGATTAAAGGTTAGGCTTGACCCATTTAGGCTTTGCAAAGTATGGAGTGCCGCGACGTAAAGTAACCCTAGCCTACCTGCCAATGGCCCAAAGAGTAATCCCCCAATAGCCAACAACCCGATAGCCATTAGCTCTGGCGTAACCGGAATAAGCGGCTTCTCCAAAAGAGCGGTTTGAGCGGAAATTGTTAGATTAAATTGGCTCAGATAAAGCCACCCAATTAAAGCACCCAGCCCAACAACTAGTCCCAAGCTTAGCTTTATTAGTACTTGTAGATGTGGCAAAGCAAAACGTACCAGTAGCAAAGTAAAACATATCGTCCCACAGACCACCACTGCGGCTCCAGCCAACAGCAGTAGCACCCAGCTTAATGTCACCCAGCCTAGCTTAATCGCCAGTGTTATACCGACATTGAGTGCCAGCAGCAACAAAATATTTCCTAAACGCTCCACCAGTACTAGCCCGTACAATGTTCGGAAGCGGGTGGCAGGTAATAGAGGTAGGGTAAGCAGCAACAAAGGCTCATCCTTATTGGCAAAACCGAGTTGCAAGGTGTTTATAAAGCTCAACAAACCCGTCACCAACCATGCTCCTAGGCAGAGCAGCCAGAGCCAAACTATTACGGTATTTGTTCCCTGAGATTGCCATTCAGCCACCTGTCCACTCAAAAAACTAATCGCCCAAATGCTTCCGCCGATGTTAAGAGCCAACCGTACCAACCAGCCTGCCCGAATCTCTCGGTAGTCGTTCCAAGCCATCCTCAAATGGACGTTCCACACCACCTGTGTTGTCATAAGGCTATCTCCTCGTACTGTGTAGCGGTCAGGTTCAAGAAGACGGACTCTAAATCCGGTGCAGCCGCCAACTGACGCAACTCGTGGGCGCTGCCTTCTGCCACCAACTCTCCCCGATGAATTATACCGACGCGGTGACAGACCGCTTCAGCGGTGGCAAGGTCGTGGGTGGAGAAGAGAATGGTTGTCCCACCTGTGGCTAGTTCAATAAAGAGTTCTTTGAGCCGATGGCTACTCAGCGGGTCAAGTCCGTTCAAGGGTTCGTCCAGAATGAGTACGGCAGGTTGGTGTAACAATGCCCCCGCCAAAGCCAACTTGCGCTTTGTACCAAAGGAATAGGTGCGGCAAGGAATGTTGGCTTTATCTTTCAATTCCAACAGGTTTAGCAGGTGTTCAATTCGGCGTTCGGCCTCCTGCCGTTCGAGGCCACGCATTTGAGCCAAGAAAGAGAGAAATTCACGTCCAGTCAGCCGTTCGTAGAGCATTGTTCGGTCAGCTACATAGCCGAGGGAGGCTTTTGCAACCAGTGGCTCGGTCCACATATTGTGGCCTGCTATCCAAGCTTTACCCGTACTTGGCTCCAACAATCCTACCAACATTTTTAAGGTAGTGGTCTTACCCGCGCCGTTAGAACCTAAAAAACCGTATATCTCGCCGGGTGCAATGCTCAGGTTTAGGCTGTTAACTGCCCTCAGACCACTGCTTCTGTAATGCTGGGTAAGTTCTTCGGTGCGAATGGCTGGTGTAGCAGAACTGGAGAGGAGCGGAAGATTTAACGGCCTGAACGGAGCCTGTAAAGCCAGTGGTGAGGATAGGGTCACTACTTTTGCCTTATTCTCCACCGGAGGAGTCGCTTTTAACTCCTTAAAAGCGGCTAAAAACTCTTCGCAGTGGTCAAAATTTAGCAAGACTTCATCGGCCAACCCTCCCTTAAAGAGACCAATCCGAAAATTATAAAGCTGATCTAGTTTCAGCAAAACTTGGCCCTTGTTCGAGAAAACAGCGTTAAGGCGTTGCTTTTTCTTCTCATAACTCGGTCTAATATTCAGACTTGAAAGCGGGCGTTCTTTGGCTGGTTGTACACTTACAATTGCTTTGAATGGAATCTCCGCCTTGAAATCTGGGCCATAGTGTAGCTTTAAACCGCTTTCGGTTAGCCTGTGTCTGGTCTTTAGGACAAAGAGTGCTTTAATCAACAACTGCATCGCAAAGATAATCAATAGGGTGTGCAACCCATGTACCACTAGCTTAACCATTCCATCCGGCACCAGTACCGTAATTAATAAAACTTCCAGCGATGCTTCAAATGACACCAAAACTATAAAGGTCACAATCAAGCCAACATATCCGGTTTGTTTAGCCGTTCCCGTATAACTGAATATCTTCGTTTCCAAAGTACACTCCTTATTTGAAATCGTTCATCTGCTTTACCGTCAGGTAATCGTACCTACTGTTAATTTCGCTGACATACCCAACCCGCGCCCTTACTTCTAAACTTTGTCGGGCTACGTCGTAGCCAAGTACACGCGCACTACCGCCGTTAGGTTGTCGGAAACCTAGCAGGGTCTTGATTGTGGTGGTCTTGCCTGCCCCGTGTGGGTCAAGCTACACCTCTCCTTTCGCGCCCTTGTTCTCCAACCGCACGTTTGCCTCACCGTAGAAGTGGCGGACGGCACTGTTATAGTGTTCGTTCAATTCCTGTTCACTGATCTCCAAACTAGCCGCATCTTTTACCACATTATGCAAGCGTTCAAAGACTCCTTCGTGCTGCTGTGGGCGCATTTTGACCTTTAGGTTGCCGACCACTACCGTCCCACTACCGACCCGACTTTCAATCAAGCCCAACGCATCAAGTTCACCATAAGCTTTTACAATGGTGTTGGGTGCGATGGTCAGTTCGTTAGCAAGTTGGCGCACCGTTGGCAATTTATCTCCAGGCAGCAAAATACCCACTTCGAGGGCGTGTTTAATTTGATCTACCAGTTGTACATAGATTGGTATGCTGCTGCTTTTGTTTACATCAAGCCAGATAGCCATCACTTTTTCCTTTATCTCAATGTCGCATATTTATGATACAATCATACAAGTTCTGAGCAGGTTTGTCAAGGGGCCAAGACTCAAGCCGTTATTTTGGAAAGAGATGGCTTTTATGAATCCTCTCAATAAGTAGGGGTTTATTGAATAAACCCGCCGTAGGTTAGCCTCAGATTGGGCGTATTCAATACGCCTACCTCGAAATTTTGAGATGATACGATTTTATAATTTTTAAGTTCAAAATGATCTATTATTTATTGAATGTTAGGGAAATTGAAGAATAAAAATGCCACGTCTTATTATTGACGTGGCAACAACCTAAAAATATTAAAAGGCTAGGGGACTGAAGAAGTTCTGGTCAAGGTGGAGTCGGACGGCTTCCTTGCGGGCAAAGATGCTGGTAAAGCGGAATTGATGATCCCTCTGGTTAAAGTCCGGGTGGGCCATAATCGCCTCTAAAATCGCCTTAATCGTCTCTTGTATATCAAAAGGTTTTCTGATAACACCTAACAGACCGTGTGCAGCGTAAGTGCTATAAACTTCGCGAGGGTAGGAGGTCATCATAAGTACTGGAACGTTAGAGTGGCGCATACGGAGTTGTTTGGAGAGCAAGTCGAGCCATTGCCAGCGATCTCCGCCGCGTTCGGTAGGCAAATGTGGGCGAAAGCTAAGGGTATCAGAGATAATCAGATCATAGTCAAAGCTTGAAATGGAATCTAGTGCGGTCTCTTCACTACACGCTACTACCGGAGCAAAACCCAATTCGGTTTCAACCAGTGCCGCCATAAAAGCTGCTACTTCTGGCTCATCGTCAATAATCAAAACTTTCCGCATATTTCTACTCTCCTAGCTACATTGGGTAGCCACCGAGGAGCTCTTATCTGAGGCTCCTTCTACCCTTATTAATATTAACTTGTGTCCCTACAATCGCTTATTACCTAATCTAGCACTAAAAACGATGGGGAATGTTGGATTGGAACTTGTTATCTGCGCTCTTCTACATCTCTATTATCCTACTCTTTGCCTGATATGACAGTGACCCTCTTTACTTAAACTCTGTGATTTTTCGCACTAAACTGGGGAATCTCTATTGGTAGGGGCGTATGGCATACGCCCGCCCCGCACATTTTGGGCGTATGCCATACGCCCGCCCCGCACATTTTGGGCGTATGCCATACGCCCCTACACCACATTAGGGCGCATCTTCTTTTGTTGGAGGCGGATCCGTTAGTTGAAAATAAAGTACCATCAGGTAACAGAATAGTCCCAGCGTAGCGATTGAAAGCAGCTCGCGCAGCCAATTTTGGCTCAGCAAACTACTCCACAGATAGGGATAGTGGGCCAGTATAAGCTCTTGCCAAGGAGTGTTATCATCGAGGCTTATCACCAGTTGAAGTAGTTGCAACCAGCTTAAAGCTAAGAAGGGCTTAAAGAGCCGCCGATTCTGTAATGCGGCTATCGCTAGGAAAGGAAACCCAAAGACTAGGTAACGTTCCTTCATTTTAATAAGCCAACCAAAGCAAGTTACTACCAAGAGTGCCGCTCCTAATCCATTGCGGGTGAGGAACCGATTTTTTGAAGAACCCTCACTAAGATAAAGCACCCATAGCAACACCCCACTCACTACCCCAAACCCAACCAGACTGAGCCATAAAGGGGGGGCTATCGGCTCACTCCCCAGCACCAGATAATTTAAGTTGAGAGCAGTCGGATAAAGATTATTATTCTCCCCGGCCAGTTCGGGATGGGTTAAATAGCGGCCTACCGCGCTGAAATCAAAACCAAAAGCAATCGCCGCGAGGACGAAGGCCAACCCACCTCCCAAACCTAAACCCACACTAGCTCTTCGCCACCCGCAGCGGGTTATTAGCAACCAAACCAACAGGGGCAAGACAAACCAAGCTTGCGGTTTTGAAATAGCGGTCAAACCCAGAGCCAAGCCGCCACTCAAGGCCCGTTGGCGGTAGATTAGGTAAAACGATCCGGTTAGGGCCAAAACCGCCAGCATATCCGATTGGCCCCAGATAGCCGGATTGTAAAAAAAGGCGGCATTGAAGGCCAGTAGCACCCATCCCCCGGTTAGAGTGCCATCAGGCTGGGAAGTCTTTCGGCTAATCCGGTAGACCAGAGCCACTACCGCCAAGGCCATCAAAGAAGCCGCCACGCGCCAAGTGGTATTGCTGGCCTCTAGGCCCAACGGGTAGACCACCAAATTATAGAAGTAGAGCAGATAAAGCATTAGGGGCAAATAATCATAAGTTGGGTCATAATTATAGAGATTCCAGAGTCCGTTGGCGTGTACCGAACTACTCCAATGAAAATAAAATTCTATATCGGTGACGTTGGTATTTTGGCTGAGCAGGAAAAAGGCTAAGAATATCGCTGGGGGAAGCATCAACGGGCGGAGCCGCTTCCAACGGGGGCGGAGTATCAACGGGCGGAGCCGCTTCCAACAGAGACAGAAGGCCACTAGGAGGAGCCACCAACTACGCTGGTAAGTTGTAGGGGCGATGGTGACTAGCACAAATCCGGTCAAGGAGGTTAGGAGTAGGCTCTCCGTTAGATTTAACCCGGCTTGTCGGGCATAGGTGGCTAAAGCAAAGAGTAGTAGTAGCCCGGCCTCCCAAAAAGGCTGCGGCCAGAATAAATAGAAGAAGTGTTCCGGGGGTAGGCTTAGTTCGGATTCCAAAAAACCAAAGCCCACCTCGCTTTTAAATTCAAGCCTTAGTCCCAACCCCTCCGACCGGGGCGGAATAGTTAAATAAAAATCCCTTGTCCCACAACCCAACGGGTTATCACAAACAGATTCAACCACAGCCACCAGACTTGCTTCCTGTTGGAGACGGCTCCGTCCGGCGATTTGGCTCTGTCCAGCGACATTCTCATAAACTTCAATTCGGGTAGAGGTTAGACCATCAGGCCGTTGCAGATTAATTTTCAGGTGCAAATTTAGGGGACTATAGCGCGGAAAGCGCGGATATTGGAGGGAGGCCTCCGATCCGGCCCACAGAGAACCCTCGCCGGGGTGGGTAGTGCTTTCAGTTCTCAAAAAGCCTTGCCAGCCTTGTACCGGGGTAGGACTCTCCCAAGTGGTATACTTTTCACTTCGTACCGGAATAAGCAGTAGCAGCATAAAGGCAAAGATCCCGACAACTACCTTGAGCGTGAAAAGAGTTCGAGGTAACATCTCTTTGCCCGATATAAATTCTTACTTAAAAGTCGAAGCGCAACTCTCCTGCCGCTTCGCGTGGCTCGTAGAAGCGTTCTGGCACCGAGTCCAACATTAGGTAAACCCTCACCTTAGAGGGATTCTTCCCGGTCGAGTGACACCACGCAAGCGCATCCTCCGTGCGGGTAAAAGCCCCGGAAGCCCGACCAAAGCATTTTGCCAATTCGGTATCGCGCTCTGGCAAATGGATAAAGACGTAAAAACCGGAGGCAGGCGCACTATGCTCTTTTAACTGCGACTCGCACCACTCCTTAGCTTCCTGAAGACCAGAGAAGACCTCCTCAGCCCAAGGCTTATCCGTCTCTTCCACCTCGATATAGGCATTATAGTTGTCTTGGGTCTTGGGACGTAACACGACACCCCTAGTTCCCACCCGAATAAAAAATTCATGACATTCGGTAGCGTCGTTTGAAATATCCGTCCAATGATACATAATCTTACTATCCTTTGCTGTCTACCAGTGTTCCGGTTCCTCGTCCTCGGCCCTTCTAACTACTCCAGCACTTACTTCCCATTGGCTAAATTCGCCACTAACTACCTCATTCAAAGCCTCTGGAAGTTCGGCGGCCTCTTCGTTAACTTCTTCAATTGAGAGGGAGCCTTTATCATCCAAAACAATCTCTAGGGTAGTATTTACTCCGGCAGAATCATCTTGCAAATGCAACCAATAGGCTACTCCCGTGCGTCCTCCGGCGGCATTTTTGAGAATAGTTCGTTCCACAATTTCAGCATGTAAAGCCGCTTGTAGTTGTTCGCTGTTACTCTCCATAAGCGTTGGGGCGCGGTAACTGCGGCTAACAGAGGAAGCGCCCCCTCCTTTCTCCAGCACCTTAAAAAGTATAAATATGATAAGCCTAATTTTAACTTAATCTTACCACACTTTAGGTAACAGTGTAGTACTAAAGGCGTAATCGTTCCGCCTAGCTTAAAATCGTGGTCTAATGCCGTCACTTTTACCCGATTTTTACCCCCGCAACTGAAGACCACTGCTTTCGCATCCATCGAGATACGCAATTGGGTAGCATTGCTATCGGCCTTCTCATTAAGGCGATGTACCTCATCAAAAATATTATCGGTTTGTGCTATTTTTTTTAGGCTTACTTTTCTGTACCCTACTAGAAGGATACCCCATTTGGTTAAGTTTATAACGGATGGTTGTGGGAGTTGGTAGCTCCTCATCGCTGTAACCTTTTTGAGCAATCAATTGCCGTCGGACTTCTGCCGCACTCAATCGGGTGTAGAGACCATTACTCTTGAACTGGGGGTCGGTTTGGCTTTGGCTATCCAAAATAGCCTTCATATCCGTCAGTAAGTTAGGGAGTTCTTCCTCTACTAGCTTACGCCCTCTGGCACTGAAATTATCTTCAATGGGTACGCCGCTTTCTAATTCTTTTGTTCCTTTACGAATAGTTCTGCGGTTCCAGCCTAGCTCTTTTTCAGCTTTGACTTGACCGCCTTGACCTAATTCTTTGACAATCCGGGCCATAAAGACCCGGCGGGCACTGCCCTTGAGTTGTTTGGCTGCCGCCATAAATGTTTCTTTAAGCGATGTAGTTAGTTCCACTTTTTCTTTCTCCTCCACTCAATTGAAGCTAGAGGAGATTATATCAAATTTTAGGGTGTTTTTCTCTTTTCACTTCCCTAAATGTCGCTTTCCTAGTGTTAGATACCCAAGAACTAATCAAGACGTGGAATGACCCTAATTCAGGTTTGTGGGATAGAGGCTTAGCAATAGGTTCGGTTGCCTTAGATTTGGTAGGTATTGGTGCAGAGGTAAAAGGAATAGTAGGAGCCGCCAAAGTAGGGGCCAAAGCCACTGAAGCCCTCGGCAAGATTTTGGGTGTTACCACTAAAGCTGGGGAAACTGGCAAAATTGGTAGCGAGGGTGGCAAAGTTGTTACTAAAATTGGTAGTGAGGCTGAAAAAGCAACACGTGTAGAAAAGGCAATAACAGAGGCGGATAAGGTAGGCGATACCGGACGTAGTGTAGAAACCTCCAGTCGTGATGTGTCAAGTGCTTCTTGTCGGCCAAATAGCTTCAGCCCGGATACACCAGTGGCAACCAGCAATGGCGAGAAACCAATAGGTGAGGTTCAGGTAGGTGAACAGGTCTTAGCCTACAATGAAGCCAGTGGCACAAATGGGAATTACACCGTACAAGCCGTTCTGGTAAACAATGACCCAGCAGAAGTCTTTCTAACGATTGACGGAGAGAAGATAGAAACCACCCCGGAGCATCCTTGGTACACCGAGGATAAAGGTTGGGTCAACGCTGGTGAGCTACGAATAGGCGAACACATACGTAAGGCCAATGGCAGCAGTGGAGAGGTGCAATCGTTAGAGTTTGTACGCAAACCAAAGGTAATGTACAATCTGACGGTAGAGCAAGCTCACACCTTCTTTGTGGGTGAGCAGCAGTGGCTGGTGCATAATGTTCAACCAAATTGCATATCCCAAGAGTTAATTAATTCAACAAGGGAACGTGCAAATGCCATACTAGATGAGGGAAATACTGTTTACCACCTATCAAATAAGTATCGTGGTCCAGTATTGACAGGAATAATGGATACGCAAACTCATGAAATATTCTATGGTATAAATTCATTTGATAAAAGCCTACCAACTAATTTACATCCACTCTTAAGCCAGAGGCTGGAAGAATATTTTGCTAAAACAGGAGGAGAAACGCCTCTAAAAGCGGGTAAACCAGGAAGTCACTCAGAGGTATTTGCTTTAGATAAGGCACTTAAAGCTAGAGAAGCACGAACTGGACGAAGGGTAAGTGAATCAGAATTGTCAGATTTTTTATTGCACAATCGATCACTTAGAGGCACAAGAAAAGGTACTGGTATACCACCACGTTGTCCTAATTGCCGTGCTTTAACTGATGGTGTACAAGTAGTTCCAGAGGGAGGTTGATGAGGGTTGATGAGGGTTGATGAGAATCAAATAGAAATGTCAGAAGATTATTTGATATATCTATTTAATGGAGAGCCTTTTACTGGTGTAGGATATGAATTATATCCTAGTGGTAATTTGTGGACTGAACAAACATATAAAGATGGTATTTTAGAAGGATCAACGAGGGAGTGGTTTCCTTCTGGTCAACTTAAATCTGAAACCCACTTAGAAAATGGAGGAACGCACAGTGTTTCTCGTTCTTGGTATGTATCCGGTCAATTGGAGTCAGAGAAATATTACGAGTACGGTATTCTCATATATAGTTTGGAATGGAATGAAAACGGTCAAGTAACCAAAGAAACTCAATTAAAAGAAGGCGACTCACTTTTTTCTTATCTTCTCAAACAAAGGAATAAAACTCAAAATACTCCAATTTGATTTACTATAAATCAGCCATAGTTAAATTCGCGGGATTTGGCTGCGTGCAATTACATTACAAATAATGATTAAATCAATATTGACTATCTTGAAATCAAGAGCGGAGTTAAAGAGAAAGGATGGATAAAATTTGATGAATTTTATAAACCATAACTGGAATATCTCAATAGAGAAAGCTATAGAAATCCAACAATATTTAAGCCCACAAATTGAAATCGGAGAGAAAATTAATTTATGTGAAATTAAAACCGTTGCCGGATTTGACGTTTCTTATAAAAATAATTATGGCAAAGCTGCTATAGTAGTTTTTTCTTTTCCAGAAATGGTATTATTAGATCAGATTGTAGTAGTGTCTCCTATTATTTTTCCTTACATACCGGGCTTACTATCTTTCAGAGAAGGTCCGATAATTTTAGCGGCAATTGAGAAACTTAAAAATCTACCTGATTTGCTAATTTTTGATGGACAAGGTTATGCTCATCCACGCCGATTTGGATTAGCTTCTCATATGGGACTTTATTTGAACCGACCTAGTATTGGATGTGCAAAAACTCGGCTAATTGGTAATTATAACGAACCCGGTTCTAATGTAGGTGATTATTCTTATTTATATGATTCTGAAACATTAGAAATCATTGGAGCTGTAGTACGTACTAAACAAAATGTTAAACCTTTATTTGTTTCAGTTGGATATAAAATAGATTTATCAGATGCTATTAAGGTTATAATTAAATGTATCCAAGGTTACCGCTTACCTGAACCTATTCGACAGGCTGATATTCTTGCTGCATCAGGATAAGTTTCTGGACGTAAACAGTTACATTATCTGACAACAAACAGGGGTAGGGTAGGCAATCGCAAGGCCATCACCGAAACGCTAAATGGAGTAACACGCCAAGTTAGCTACAGCTATGACGAAC
>JACAUC010000006.1 GCA_013390945.1 Candidatus Chloroheliaceae bacterium | reverse complement strand
GGATTTCTAATCCCGATTTACACCTGTAGGAGGGATTTCTAATCCCGATTTACACAATTATTTCCAATTTAGAATGAAAAAAGAAAGGTATTGAGAAGAGAAAAATGGCAAATAGCAAATTGGTGCTAGTGCGGCACGGCGAGTCCACTTGGAACAAGGAGAATCGGTTTACAGGTTGGGTAGATGTGCCATTGACCGATTTTGGGCGAGAACAGGCCCAAGAAGCTGGTCAAATCATCAAAGAAAGCAACATTCGCTTTGACCAAGCCTATACTTCGGTGCTGCAAAGAGCCAATGAGACCCTCACGATTGTGTTGGATGTGATTGACCAGAAAGATATTCCGATCACCAAAGACCAAGCCCTTAATGAGCGGCATTACGGGGACTTACAGGGTTTGAACAAAGCTGAAACCGCCGAAAAATTCGGTACAGAGCAGGTCTTCGTTTGGCGGCGGAGCTATGATGTTGCACCACCTAACGGTGAAAGTCTCAAGGATACGGCGGCCCGTACAATACCCTACTACGAGGCCGAAATCGTTCCGCTGCTGCAAAAGGGTGAAAATATCTTGATTGCCGCCCATGGCAACAGCTTGCGCTCCATCATTATGAAGCTGGATAATCTCACCCCAGACCAAGTTACCAAGCTTGAAATCCCAACTGGTGGCGCAACCTTCTATGAGTTCGATGAACAACTAAATATCGTCAACAAAACCATCGGCTACAAGCACTAAATTAACTGGTAATATCGCAATTAGTGGGTTGAATAATACAAAAATTAAAAATTCAATTCACTGATTGTGCGTATCATCTCAATAATTCGTGGTAGGGGCGTATTGCATACGCCCAATGTGAGGCCAGACTACAATGGGTTTATGTAAATTGGTTTCAATAAACCCCTACCCATTGAGAAGAGACGATTGTGATATGATAAACAAATATAGTTGGAGAGACGGAGGGTTGTAATCGGGGCGATGATCTCAGAAGGCTTGACACTGGTAATGACCATAATTGGGGTGGCTTGGCTAAGCGGAACTATTCCGACCATTGCTCGAAGCTGGAACTGTATACCTAAATATTATAATATGGCCCGGCTATTGCTACCGCTAGTGTTGGTGGTAGTTTCTTTACCCCAATTTTTTGTCCCAGCGTTTCCCGGTAACTCGCCTTGGGTCTTAGGTATACTAAGTCTATTGCTCGTTTATATTTCGGCGGCATTCTTGTTCTACCTTTACACCGCGCCAGGAGACTATACTCCTCGACCAGTAATAGATAAAATTGGTACACTTCATTTGCTTACTCAAAATGGTGCGTTAGTTCCCTTGATTGACCATCGGCTAGACGATAGGGTGGAGGTACGTCCGGCCCAACCAGAAGATTTGCCCTGTGCAGGTAAAATTTTTGCCGAGGTTTTCGGTCAAACTTTTGATCTCTCCTTTGGCCCAAACCGACAACGCACCGCTCAGATTTTGGGTGAGCTACTCCAACTCAAAAAGGATGAACTGCTGGTGGCAGATGAAGAAGGCGAGGTGATAGGGGCCGTTTGGCTAGATCTAGCCGACCCCACTACCCCTAAAGCTCTCCCTAAAGTAGTCTATCCAATTACGCGCAAATATCTGGATTGGTGGAACGCTTTTTATTTTGCCTATTTGAGCCTCCCCGGTATAATGGCAGTACGTGGTAGCCAAGAGCAGGGCTATATCCAATGGTTAGGAGTCTTACCCCAATGGCAGGGGCATCATGTCGCCCGTAAGTTGGTACACCAAGCGGAAGAAAGGGCTCGCACCGTCGGTAAAAAGAGTTTGGCTCTCCATACGGAGCGAGCTAACAAACCCGCCCGTTGCCTTTATGAACATCTCGGCTTCACGGAGCAGGGGTTGTTTCGGCTTGGCCCGCGCGTCTATTACGTTAAAAAAGTCTGCTCCGATTAGTCCAAATAAGCTGGCTAATTTAAAGAATTATTACGTTTAAATTAAATGAAGCTATTTCTGGTAAAGTATGCTATACTTTTTCTTGGTAAGATGTATTCTCCTACAGAAAGGATTATAGCCTTCCAGATCCGTTCCAAGAGAGTATAACGCAATCAAATATAAGCATTTTTCTAGGTTTGGTTATGGCCCTCAAAGGGATTGTCCGCGCTAGATACAAAATAATTGAGGAAATTGGCCGGGGTGGTTTTGGGGTGGCTTACCGCGCCCGCGATATTCGCGTGGGCCGAGATGTAGTGGTTAAGCAACTTCATGATTGGGCGGTGGATGACCAAAATCCCAAGGCACGGATGCTCTTTGAAACCGAATGGCGTTCGCTTGCCAGTCTCAGTGAACACCCCAATATTGTCTACCTAATTGACCTATTAGAAGAACACAATGCCTTTGTGATGCAATATGTTGGGGGAGGGAACCTGACCGAAGCGATTAAAAGCAAAGGCAAATTGCCCCTGCTAGAAGCAGTTCGGCTAATGGCCGAGGTCTGTGACGGCTTAGCCGCCGCCCATCGCCTTAACATTGTACATCGTGATATTAAACCCAGCAATATCTTGTTAACCACCGAAGGCCACGCCAAAATCAGCGATTTTGGTATTGCCCACCAGCCACACGAGGGGCAAGACCTTGATGTTACTATCAGTGGCTCGAACCTCGGCACAATCAATTATATGGCCCCAGAGCAGGCTCGCGGAGATAACCGGATAACACCGTTGGCCGATATTTATTCGGTAGGAGCTACCCTTTATGCGGCTGTAACCGGACGCTACTACCTCCCTTTTCGGGCGGTTAGGAGCGATTTCGATTATGAGACAATGGCCTATAATTTTAAACTGGTACGAGAACGTGACCCGGACAAACCACGCCGCTATAATGCTGCGATTCCAACTAATTTAGAAAGCGTGATATTACACTCCCTCGAAAAAGAGCCAAGAGAGCGCTATTCTTCCGCCGAAGAGTTGAGCAAGGCTCTTGGTCATGTGCGTACCCAACTGGAGGTGGAACGTAATCGCGCCTACTTGGAGGCGGAAGTAGCTTTGGAGCAAGCTCGTTGGGCTTTGGCACTCAAACTTTATGATAAAGTACTGGCAATAGATGAAACCTATGCCAAGGCGGTTACTCAGCGCGAACTGGCCCGCAAATGGCTCGAACCAGATGAAAATGCCCCAGCCTTACGCCTACCTCAAAAACGTAAAGGTAGTTTGATTGCCAAACCATCCCAAGAGAAGGAACCTATCGAAGTGGAACAAGCCAATTTGATAGGCGAAAACGATAATTTTGCCGGGCCAGAAATTATTCCACATCTCGTGGATAGTTTCGTGCCACCGTTTCCAGATACCTTTGGACAACACATTGGCAACGGTCACAAACCAGAACATGCCACTTTACCGAATCCCTTCCAGCCCGAAGACTTTGATTCTGGAATGGATGGCAGTCCACTTGTGGAAGAGGGTAAGGCCGATTCTAAACATCTAGGGGGTAAGCGTAACGTTCTGCTACTCCTTTTGTTGGTAGTGGCACTGATTCTAGTAGTAGGACTGGGCTTGATGGCAGGTGGGGTCTTTGACACTAAGAATAACTCTAAGGAGACCGCCTCCCCAATAAGTGTTACCACTACAACTAATCCTACCTTAACGGTAGCGGTTCAAACTACCCTCGCGCCAACCGCCGCCGCTCAAACTACCCTCGCGCCAACCGCGACGCTGGAACCGACGGTTACTATAGCTACCCCTACCATAACAACCACCTCCAATCCCGACGCTGAACCAACCAACACCGCCCCCTCCGGGCGCATACCGTTGGTAATAAGCAGCGGTACAACCAATAAAACCGACACCTTCGGGGGGCCAGGCCCATTAGTTACCTCCTTTGATCCACGCGCGGCTATCTTTATTTATGCTCAAATTGCTAATAGTCAGGCCGGAGAAAGAATTGATCTGCTGGGTTACAAACTGGTAGGCAATCAGCGTGAGAGCGAGCCCACTTGGACTGATTTACGGGTACTAGATAGGGAGAGTGGCTATATCTTTTTTAATAAAAATGCGGCTGACTTAGTGGCTGGAGCTAGTTATGAGGTAGAGTTGAGGTTTAACGAGCAAGTAATTCCATCCCCTACCCCTATAAAATTTACGGTATTGATAGTTCCGCCGACTTGGACACCTTCACCTGTCGTATCACGCCCCCGTACTACTACCCCGCCTATCGTCACTACGGTCGCCGCCACTACCCCGCCTATCATCATCACTACGGCAGTCGTCACTACCCCACCTATCATCATCACTACGGCAGTCGTCACTACCCCACCTATCATCACTACGGTGGCCTCTACTACCCCGCCTATCATCATCACTACCAAACCACTAGGTGTGACTCCTATCCCAAATCCCTTGACTACGGCTCCGGTGAATAGCCCGGCAGCGATTCCTTCTACCTCCCAATAGGCCACTTATGGCTGATTATTTTTCGCAAAGTCAGTGCGAGTGGCCCCTTAAACTGGAATTAAGTCTGGTACATAGCTGGTTGCAACGTCTTAAAAAGGCCATTCACCCATCCGCAGCGTTCCTAGAAAATTTAGCAATTGATCCGCTGGAGCAGCTTTCACCGCGTAAACAAGACAAATACCATCCCCTTACCCTAGCAAATCCCTTGACCGGGCTGGCCCAACGTCGGCTATTACGCCTCTTGGCCCAGCGCGTCCTTGCCCTCTCCCTAACCGATTATGCTCCTGACCAAAAATATCCCCTGCTGGTTTTTAGCTTACCTGATGACCCTGAACTTGAATGGGATGAAGAAGCATGTGGCACGGTTGAGGCTGAGATCGAAGCCTTGACCGGGCTGGCCCTAAATAGCCAAGTTTTGGCTAGTCTACAATTGTGGGAGGGGGAACAGGGTTATAGAGTACGTAAACGCACAGGCAGCTTTTATACGCCGTCCGTACTGGCTAACCGTATAGCAGGGCAGGTACTAGGCCGATTGGAGCGCACCGACCATATAATTGATCCGGCCTGTGGAGGAGGGGTCTTCCTGCTGGCAGCCCTAGATTGGCTGATGGCTCAGCGCAAATCAGATAATCCGGGCGAACTTATAGCTGGGCGACTTTATGGACTTGACCTAAATCCTGAAGTGGTAGATTTGGCAAGGCTGGCACTTTTGCGCCGAGCGGTAGAGCTAAAGAGGGGCAGGGTCTCGTCGGCCCTGCTCTATACCTTAGCCACTCAACTTCGCTCCGGTAACGCTCTAATAGGAGACTTTCCAAAGGAGGCCGCCGATACTACCGCCTCCCTTGATTTTCGGGGTAGACTCTTTGAAGCGGCTCGAAATGGGGAGGTTACAATCACACAAGCACTTTATACCGAATGGGAGGCCAGTCGGAAAATAGGCCGGGAGAAGTTGGTGGCCCAACTGACAGCGTTACCAATCTTTAATAACGGCTCAGAAGATGGGAGGCAATTGGTGGCACTCTCGCCTTTTGATTGGGGAGCGGAGTGGCCCGAAGTTTTTGCGAGGGGCGGTTTTGATGCCACTTTGGGTAATCCACCTTATATCGGATTTAACAACTATAGTGGGATAGAAAAGGCTTATTTTGCCCAAGTCTTTGCCCAAGTCTATAACCTGAAAAATGATCTGCTTTACTATTTCATTGTGCGAGGAGTCGAAGTTTTAAGACCAGAGGGAGGGCTAGGTTATGTAACCTCGCGCTTCTGGAAAGAGGCCACTTTTGCCGCGCCCCTACGCCGCTGGCTGGTAAACCAAACCCGATTACTGGCTGTAGAGGATTTTGGCGGAGCGCAACTCTTTAAGGGTGCCTTAGTTGATACCTGCCTGCTCTTTGCCGAAAAGGGTACAACGACACCAGATCACACCTTTGAGTTTGAATTTGAGGGCCGTCGGGAGCGCGTAAAACAGGCCGGGTTGGGCGAGGCAGGGTTGCCTTGGGCGTGGCTACGCCGCCCCGCGCTGGAAGAAGGACTACTCTCTAAGTTAAATGAGCAATCTTGTCAGTTGGGTGAAATTGCCACCTGCCGGACAGGGGTGCAGACCGGACGGGATGAGGTCTTCTTTGTGGATGCGGCTACTGCGGCTAGGCTAGAACCTAACTTACTGCGTAAAGCCCTTAAATCTGCCGATATTGCGCTAGGACGGATCACTTGGCGGAACCTCTATCTGCTCTACCCACCTTCAAATTTTGAACCACTTGACTATCCGCGTCTCTTGTCCTACCTTGAACCCTACCGGGAAATTTTGCAACGGCGTTTGCGCTACGACGAGACCTTTCCCCACTATCAGCTTCAGTGGCCCCGTCGCCCGGCGGTCTTTGAGGTAGAACGTAAAATAGTTACCCCTTACAAAGCCCGCCGCAACACTTTTGCCCTAGATTCTAGTGGCTTCTACTTTAGCACCGATGTAATTTCAGTGGTCTTCCAAACTACTGCGCCTTTGCTTGGGTCGCAACTGGAGCAGTTTGCGGTTAACTTCTTAAATAGCCGCCTCGCTACTTTTCAGTTTCGCTCCTACTCCAAAGCGGTAGGCGGTGGTCAATATGACTATTATGCCAACCCGGTCAAGCACCTACTCTTCCCACGCCTTGCCCTTGAGCCAAACCCAACCTCTGCCCTCCCCTTGCTCAAACAACTCTCCCAACCCGATTTGAGTCAAGCCGAAATTGACCACTTGGTATACCAACTTTATGATCTCAACCAGACCGAAAGTGGTCTAATTGAGCAAGGACTGGCAAGATTTGTTTAGCCTAACCAGCACTTTATTTTAAATACGATAACCTTGCCAGCGCAAGAGCAATTTATACATCGTAGCTATGTAAGCAGGGGGATCATTACCATCGGAGGAAGGGGCATAAATTGGAATTGCATCTTCCAAATGGTTGAGATCGCGATTGACATAGTATTTAATCATCAAGCGGCACCAAGTCTCCAGCCCGGCTTTCCAAGTGGGGAAACTTTGGAAACCACAAGCCCCATCCTCTTCCCCCCGTACATTCCCCCAATTTTTGTTACTTAGGCTGTTTTGCCCGTTACAATAGCCTGAAGCGGTACCGGCACTACTTTCATTCACGAAAAAGCCGAGGGCCACTCCGGGATCAAGGCTATAAGTGGTAAGAGTATTGTACAAATCAGTGGCTTCTGGCACTACGGGAGAGTTGTAAGATTCTAAAACGGAAGTGAACTTTTCGAGACTGATGCGAGGTGGGCCAGTGAAAGTAAGCTCATGCTGGATACGCCATGCTAAATAGTGTTGCCCAACGTTGCCCATTTCTACTTGCCATTCCGGGGCGTTAGTTGGGGTATAGGACAATATCCGCCGCTCAAAGAGTTGAAGCATTACCAGCGTAGATTTACCGCCGACCATTACTCTGGCCCAATACGGCTCGGTAATCGGGTAGCCGAAGAGATAGATTGGATCAAAGAGGTTTTCTGTTACCTGATTCCCATTTTCATCCAACACCAATCCGCGTTTGTTAAAATATTCGACAAAAGCGCGAGGAATATTATGACCGGTAGCACTCTCATAATTTTCAAGTACAGCTTTAGGATCGCCCGAATCATATTGTACCAAGTCGCCCGCACGATTAATCAGCTTAGCCACGCTTTGCCCCCGTTGATCGGGTGAGCGGTAGCCCGTAATAGAGGAATAGTTGGTAAAAGTAGCATAGGTTGGGGTGTTGCTAGTTGAAGCCGGGTCGCCCACTACTGGAATCTGGGCAGGAGTAGTCAAGTCCAGCGGATTGAGCGCACTAGTTTCACCATCCTCACTGACCTGTATCCGACCCACCACCATCTCTTTAACCAACGTACCACCCCGAATAAACCACTTGCTATCAGGATCGGCTCGCAGATCAATTTCCATTCGGCCCTTATCATATTGACGAAAGATTCGGGTTCCATAGTAATTGGTACCATTAAGACGGTATTTGTCTTTATAGGTGTTTTCTAGGATTTTTGGCCCCCAGACCCAGCTTCGGCTAACGGCACCAGTGTAAACCAAATCATCAGTACGCGACCAGAGTTCATAAAAACTAGCGGCCCTAGCAGAGGCCAAGGCTAACGACGGCAACGTCACATTGCTGATAAGGCAGATCACCAAAGCGGCTAGGAGTAGGCACGTTCTGTTCAATAAGGTATTTATCATTGGTCAAGTATTCCTCTTTAGCATGTAAAACTAGGTTAGAAAAAGGTATTGCTGCCGCTCATACGCTGTAGAGCCGCGCGTACCCGTGTCAGGTCAGCGAGGGAACCACCCGGCGAGACCACCGCGAGGGCGCGAGTGATGGCTTGAGGAGTGCGTTCAAGTTGGGGCAACAAATCGGCCATAATCGAGTCTTCGAGGGCTTCCGCCGGGTCACGGTAGAACCGGGACGCAACAGCACAAAAGAGTAGGGCTTCGATTAAGGGAGCCGTGCCAAGCTTTTTGCCACCCGCTTGCGGATTGGCTGGATCAGGCCGAACTGCCGCCGCAAAGGTGGTCAGTTTGGCAAGAGCTTGACGCAACGCTGGTTCCACAAAATCACCTTCGGGCGTTAGCGCAAGGGTGGGCAGGCGAGTCTTGACAGCCTTGGGTAGGAAACGCCGCTCCTCCGCCGGGGGAGGTAGGTCAAGTTCCACTAGGGCAAAGCGGCGGCGCAAGGCCAACCCCAATTCAAAGAGGGTATTGCGATCTTCGGAGTTCATCGTGCCGATAATACGAAAAGCCTCGGGCAAATAGAGATTGGCAAGACGACCCAACCTAGCCCCCGGCAGCAAGGGTAAATCGCGATATTCTAGGAGGGTGAAGAGTTCTCCAAAGGCCCGTTCTTGATTGGCCCGGTTAAACTCGTCCATAATCAGGTAATGAGGTCGTCCAGTACGGGCTAGGCTGCGTTCACATTCCAAAGCGGCTCGCGCCACTACCCCCGGCTCAAAGTAGTAGGCTAATCGCTCACTCTCCCGGCCAGCAGTTCCAGCCAAACCGGGCCGAATACCACCGATGACATCGTAGCTACTCCATTCTGGGCCAGCCGTTGCCAAACTATAATTACTAGCGGCGGTTTCAGCCATCCAACCGGGATCAGGTGAACAGAGTTGCCCGGTCAACAGCCTTGCCAGTCGGGTTTTGCCGCTACCGGGTGGCCCATAGAGCAAAACATTTCGTCCAGCTTCGAGGTGAGTCAAAAGTTCGCGCACCTTTTCCGCTGGAATTACCAAGCGTTCTTGGACAAAAGCCAGTAGCCCCTCCACCTGTTCGGTAGTTAGTGGCAACGGTTTGAGATGAGCCAATCGCTGAACCTCGGCCTCGGCAAGGGCTACCTGCGCCGCTTGGTCAGAATCAGGTGGTGCTTCATAGGGCAACGCAGTAGCTACTTCACCCAAAGTAGCCTCGTCGTAAGGTGGCATGATAGGTACGTCATTCTCTAGGGCAGTCGCCGCTTCTATTCGGTAGGTAACATTCTCTTCGGCAATTGCTCGCGTTTCGGCCTCACGGAGAGCCTGTTCCTGAACAGGCTCTGAGAGCATCGGTAAATCATCGAAAGGAGCCACCAGACGGCGGGCAAAGGGATAAAGTAACCGCCAATCTGCTAACAGAGCCTCCAACAAATCGGAGCCACCTGTTTTGCGGTTTATAGTTATGTCAACTGGACGTAAAATCCAGAACTCGGCGGAAAGTCGCGACATTGTAGGTTCGGAAAGGGTAAAAGCGGGAGCGTAAAAACCATATTCAGGCCGGGTGGTCAGGAAGCCGCGCAGTTCGTCCAGTGTCCTGCTTCCAGTGACACTCGAAAGGGCGGCCACACTAAAGCCATCAAACCCCGCCCCTGCTAGAGCAGTCTCTTCAGTAAGCTGTAGTTCAAGCCGGATGGGAGATTCGGTTTCTTGGAAAATTAAGTGGTGCTGACCTGACAGGAGACCATGCAAGCCGATGGCTAGTTCGGTTTGCAAGCGCGGTTCAAGTGCCAGTCGCAACTTTTCCAAGCCACCTCCCGAACGACCAGTCGTTCGACCACCAACGGTAAACAAGTGGGCCGGGCTAAAATCGCGGTGATCCAACCAGTTCAAAAAGCTTTCCAATTCCCAAGCGTTCAGCCCAAGTTCGCTGCCCAAACCACTAAAAGCTAGGTAGAAACGGGTATAGTCGTTGCCGGGAGAGGGTAGTCCTTTGCTTTCACGCACCAACCGCCCCAGCCGGGATAATCCCGCTCGCATTTCACGCCCATAGAGCGGCCATTCGGGACGTTGCACCGCCCAGAAATAACTCAACAGGTATGTGACCTGACTGAGGGAGAGGCCCGCCGGTATTTCGTGAGCCAGTAAGTCGGCTAGGAAAAGAGTAAAACCCTCCAAGCACTGCCCGGCTTGGTCAAGCGAGACCGGAACAATGAGGGCCACCTGCAAGGCTCGCCCTGCCGCATTTAAACGTCCCACACGTTCGGCGACTTTATAAAAACTTTCCAAAAAGAGACGACCGGAGGCATTAAAGCGCCAGTAACGTCCGCTTTCGCGGCCTTGGGAAGCACCTAATTCGCGGCGGCTCTCGCTGGAGACCGTGCTTTTAAATTCGCCAAAGCTTAGGCGATCATTCAGGAAATTTTCCAGCACCGGGCGCAACCGTCCGATAGCTCGCCCTCGCTCGGCCAACTCATTATAATAAAAGTGGGGTTCCTCGGCGCGAACGCGCCTAAATTCAGCCAATAAATCTTTCAGAGCCATCCTGCCTGATCGAATTGTCTGCTCTTGCATATTTTAACATTCCTTTTTTTTCCAGTTGCTAAAGTATGCGATAAGCCTGATAATATGTCAACAAAGTTGGTAGATAAGTTTTGGCAACCCTAATGGAATCTGTTGGATATGGCTCCGTCCTTTGATAGGTAAAAAATGGTAAAAGTGCTGGTAGTAGATGATGATCCGATGATTTTGCGGATGTTAAAGCGCGGCTTGAGTTTGGATGGCTACGAGGTAGAGCTTGCTGCCAATGGGCAGGATGCCTTACGGCAGGCTCGTCAGAGGAAACCTGATCTGGTAATCTTAGATGTAATGCTACCCGATATTGGACTGGATGGACTGGCAATTGCTCGCCTGTTGCGTAAGGAGAGTGCCATTCCTATTTTAATGTTGACGGCTAAAGATACAGTACCCGACCGGGTGAGTGGGTTAGAAGCGGGAGCGGATGACTATCTGGTAAAACCCTTTGCCTTTGATGAATTGACCGCTCGCATCAAAGCCCTGCTGCGTCGCTCGGCCCTGAATGAAGAAGTTGTAACCGCTCAACAGAGTAGCGATGAGCTAACTTTTGCTAACCTAACCCTTCGGATTAAGGAACATCGCGCCTTGCGGGAGGGGCGATCCATCGAATTAACCGCCCGTGAATTTGAGCTTTTGAAATTTTTTCTGCGCCACCCCCGTCAAGTACTCTCACGTGATTTGATCTTAGAAAATGTTTGGGAAGTAGAGTATGCAGGCGAATCGAATGTGGTAGATGTACATATACGGTCACTGAGAGATAAACTAGAAGCATCTAGTCAGAAACGGCTGATTCAAACGGTGCGCGGCGTAGGCTACGTATTGCGCGAGGATTAGGAAGAGATAATATGCTGGTAAATCGTCTCTCTATTCGTTGGCGGCTTAGTCTCTGGTTTATGGGCCTGTTGCTCTTGGCCCTCGTAATTTTCTTACTCTTTTTCTATTTTATTTTGCAAGCTAATCTCAGTAGCCGGATTGATGAAACCCTAGATATAAGAGCCGACCAATTGCAGCGAGAAATAAACCTAGATTTAAACACCACTGACCAAAACAATTCTAGCCTAGATTCCCAAGTACTTTTCCGAGATTTAAAAGTCGGGTTACTGAAAGAATTTGCTGAGCCCGGTATCTATACTCAAATCTTAGATTTACAGGCCAGAATAATTGCTAGTTCACCCAATCTATCGGGCAACCAGTTACCAGTGGATTTAAGTACAGTGGTAAGATCTGCCAGTGGTCAGCATAGTATTACAGAGGTAAGGGTAGGCGAGGAACGGCTACGGATTTTGAGCCAACCGATAAATTCTAAAGGGGGAACAGTGGGAGTTTTGCAAGTGGCGGAGTCACTCCAGCCTTTTTTGGAGACGATGAGCCGAGTACGCCTACTGTTAAGTGTTGGCACACTCCTCACACTAGCGGGTGCTACCGCGGGAGGCTGGTGGTTTGTCAAACGGGCCATGCTGCCAGTAGTGCAGGTGACCCAAACCGCTCGCAAGATTGCGACGACCCGCAATTTTGCGGAACGTTTGCCCCTACCAAATCGTACCAAAGGAAAACTAGATGAAATCGGTCAGTTATCGGCTACTTTCAATCAGATGATTGAGGAGTTGAGTAGGGTCTTTGAAAATAATCGTCAATTTATGGCTGATACTTCACACGAATTGCGCTCCCCCCTCACCGTTATCCGGGGTAATCTTAACCTATTGCGACGGGGACTAGACAAAGCCTCGGCGGAGGAGGCCATTGCCGAGGCGGAGGAAGAGGCCGAGCGGTTGAGCCTCTTGGTGGGCGACCTGCTCCTACTGGCCCAAACCGAATCCGAACGGGTAGTTGAATATCAACCCGTTCAGCTTGACCAACTGATGCTACGAGTAGTCCGGCGAGCCGAACAACTGGTGCAAGCCCAACAGAAAAACTTGGAAATTAAGCTGGAAAGCAACCAACCAGCCTTAGTAATGGGCGACGAAATGCGTCTCCTTCAGGTCATTAATAATTTGGTAGAAAATGCCGCCCGTTACACCCCTGACCAAGGTCAAATAATCTTACGGTTGGAAAGAGAACCAGAGACGGCCCTAATTAGTGTGCGCGATACCGGCATAGGCATCCCTCCCGAACACTTACCTCGCCTCTTTGAACGCTTCTATCGAGTGGATAAGGCCCGTAGTCGCGCCCTAGGCGGCAGTGGTTTGGGCCTCGCCATTGTTAAATATTTGACCGAGGCCCACGGCGGTCAGGTACGGGTAGAGAGTGTCGTCGGCAAAGGCACTCTATTTGAAATTTGTCTACCGCTCTCCACTGGTAATAAAGCCTCCTAAATTTGAAGAATACCTAAAGCAGTCAATTGGTAGGGGGTTCGAGGCTGTAAAACCAATACGTCCTAGGAGAGAGGTCGCTCTTTCTATGGTTAAAAGTCGGGGAACCTTAATTGAATGAATATGATAGAAATCAAAAAGTAGTGCTATAATAAAAAAGAGATAAGATCCGCCACTTTTGGACGCAAAAGTCAGTGACCAAATAGTTTAAACTAGCTTAATTCAAGTTATTCCTTTTTTTACCCGATGTGGTCATCTTACACCGGGATAAATTACAGGCAAGTTACTTCAGGAGTGATCACTAATGTTAACCGCTGATACTGAAAGATTTAATCAAGCTATTTTATTTGCCCAATCCGGTCAACGAGAAAAAGCTAGGGCTATTATTGTTCAATTACTCCGCTCTGAACCAAATGATCCCAATCTTTTACTTTGGCTCGCCTTTACTAGTAATAAACTAGAACAGGCCCGATTAGCTTTGAGTAAAGTAAGAGTAATAGATCCGGCTAACCCTTCGCTGCCAGATGCCGAAAGTTGGCTGCTTCAGCAAGAAGCACAGACGCAAAATATCTTTAGTTCCACTCTCCCTATCATTCCAACACCCAACCCGACAGCAAGCTTTAGAGTTTCCAGCCGAAACTCTGATTATCAAGCCCAAGACTCCAGCGAAGACTACTGGCAGCAAACCTTGCTTGGAACCCATCCCTCCTTGGACGCAAATAGGGCTTATTCCTCACCGATAAAGGAGGAAGCCAACTATCCACAAGGCTCGACGGGATATGTCGGACGAATTGCCCAAGGCTGGCAATTACTGAAGCAAGCTTGGAAGGTGTCCAAGCATAAGCATGATTCGCCGAGTTAAGTTATGTCTGAAGAACCACAAAAATGGATCGAACTAGCGGTAGAAGCCGAAGCCGAGGCGGTGGAAGCCATTACCGAGCTTTTTGGTCGCTATGGCTATAACCAAGGCGTAGTAATTGAGGAGCCGATACAACCGGGGCCAGATGGCGGCGCAGAGGTCAATCCCGCCGCCCCGGTCAAAATTCGCACCTACCTACCGCTTGAAGTGGCTACTAAGCTTGAAACCACCGCCGAAGAAGATGTCAGCCCAGAGGCCACCGCACTTAGCCAAGCTGAGCGTATTCAAAAGTTGCGCGAAGGGCTTTACTACTTGGGAATGATGCGCCAGATTGGGCCTTTGGAGGTAAGCGAACGGCGCGAAGAGGATTGGGCTAACGCTTGGAAAGAATTTTATCAGGTACATCGTGTTGGGCGACGGACGGTGATAAAACCACCTTGGCAACCCTATACACCCGCACCAAAGGATCTGGTGATAGAGATAGACCCTGGGATGGCCTTTGGCACAGGCTTACACCCGACTACCCGCCTCTGCCTAACCCTAAGCGAAGATTACCTTGATCCTAGCCAACATAAAAAGCTCTTGGATTTGGGAACAGGTAGCGGCATTTTAGCCATTGCCGCCGCCAAACTAAAGGTAGCTGAAGTTATTGGGGTAGACACTGACGCGGTAGCAGTAAGGGCCGCGCAGGAAAATATAGAGCGCAACGGGCTAAAAGACCAAGTAATAGTCGAAATTGGTTCACTGGCGGTAGAAGCGGGTAGCAAAGCCGGGAGCGGTTTCTATTCCTTTTCGGAACAGGCCCAAAAGCCACCTCTGACTCTTACTAAGGCACTACCCTTTGATGCAATTATCGCCAATATTATTGCCCGCATTATTGTAGCCCTAGCTGGGTCACTGGCCCAAGCGTTACGGCCCGGTGGTCTACTCATTACCAGTGGCATAATTGCCGAGCGAGCCGAAGAGGTAGAGCAGGCACTCGCCCAAGCTGGTTTTGAACTAGTAGAACGCCGCGAGGAAGGAGATTGGATCGCCTTCGCCCATCGTCAAAGGACGGAGCCTTTTCCTACAGCATAATTTGTGAGAGAGGAGATTGGATCGCCTTCGCCCATCATCAAAGGGCGGAGCCTTTTCCTACAGCATAGCTTGTGGGAGAGGAAGGAGATTGGATCGCCCTCGCCCATCATCAAAGGGCGGAGCCTTTTCCTACAGCATAATTTGTGGGAGGAGGCTCCGTCCTTTGATAGGCGTTAAGTTGCTGCCAATCCACCTGAACCTGAGCCACCAGTAGTTCTAAGTTTGTGGTTGGTTGGGTTGTAACGGCTAGTTAAATTTCCTAGTCTCGTTGCCAAGCGGTTCATCGCTTCGATACTTTGTTGCAATTGACGAGTAGAAGATATATTCTGATTAGTCACCTCATTGATATTACTCATCGCCTGTGCCACCTGATCTACGCCCACATTTTGTTGTTGAACGGCAGCAATAATCTGTTGGGTGTTGGAGAGGTTATTTTGGATAACTTCGCTAAGCTGTTTAATGGTCAAACCCGCCCGACCTACCAGTTTTACGCCGTGATCTACGCCTTTAGTACCCTCCTCCGTCACCATTACCACCGCATTAGTGGCCTTCTGAATGTCACTGAGGATAATGCGTACCTGTCCAGTAGCGTGTTTGGAGCGTTCGGCTAGATTTCGTACTTCATTGGCGACTACCGCAAACCCGCGCCCATGCTCTCCAGCCCGGGCCGCTTCTACGGCGGCATTAAGGGCTAAGAGGTTAGATTGTTCGGCAATATCATTGACCGTCGCAATGATCTCGCCGATTTGCTGGGTCTGTTCGGAGAGTGCCAGAATATTTTCGGCGATAGTTTCGACCTGATCTTTGATCGCGCTCATCCCCTCCACGGTTTCATTAACTACCTTTTGCCCTTCCTCGGCAATAGTGACCGAACGTGAGGCACTTTCTGACATAGAACGCGCCCGCTGATTGGTCTGATCGGTGGTAGCCTTGACCTCGTTCACTGTAGAAGTGGTTTGATGAATGGCTGCCGATTGTTCACTAGCACCCGCCGTCTGTTGGGTAACTAGGGCCAAAAGCTCGGCTGCCGCGCCATCGAGTTCCTGAACCGCCCGACCTACTTCTTGATTTAAGTTGGTGAGGTCATTCGTCATACGGGTGATAGAACGGGCTAGTATCATAATTGCTATTGAAAATATAACTAACACCCCGATAGCCGAAATTACGATGATCGTTAACACGGTGTTAAAGGTTTGCTGGGCAACCTCGGACTGCTTGGTGGACTCTTTCTGATTCATATCGGAAAGGGTAGTAAGGATTTGGGTAAGCTTGGCACCTGTGCCAGACTGAAGTATCGGCGATGCTTTTTGTTGGGCTTCTGGCGTATTAATTAAAGCCAGCTTGAGTACTTCATCCACCTCGACCGTCCAATCTTTCCACTTAGCTTCAAAGTCAGGCCAGAAAGCTTTCTCTTCGGGAGTAGGCGGTAACTGAATATAAGTTTCCCAGCTTTTACGGGCCAACGTAAGGGTCTCTCTGGCGGCTGTAAAGGAGTTCTGAACGCCTTCGGGGGTGGTCTCCAGAAGTGCCTGACGATAGTTTACGCGAGTAGCTTGAATCTCCTCAGAGGTCATATCCACCGCGAAAATACTTGGAATCTGAACTTTCTGTACACTCTGTAAGATACTATTAACCTCATTTACACCCCAAATCCCGGCTCCACCCAGACCAGCCAAGAAGGGTAGAATAAAAAGCCCTATCAGTAAAAATTTGGAACGTACCTTCAGTCTATCAAACCATCCCATACGAGACTCCTTTCTGATTTTAGGCTACAAAAAATGTGAGTAAGATAAACCAAAATGATTGGTCAATTGCTTCAACCCCCAAATACCAGAAAGAGCCCAGACTAACTTTCTAGTTCTAAAGGCAGAAAAATCGTCTGCTATAATCCGTTCTGATAAGTATGATAATAACAGTTTAACCTTACGAGAGACCTTACCAATGGCCTAATTCTGCTATAATATTTGTTCAAACCAAACCAAAAAGGAACCTTGAGGTTATGTAAACCAAAATATTAAGATGCGGAGGTAGCAAAGTAGCTATGGGGCAGACCCTGATTGAAAAAATTGTAGAGCGGTACACAATAGGCTTGAAACCATACCAAAAAGTCTATGCCAATGATTTCGTGGCGGTGCATCCTCGGCATGTGATGACCCACGATAATACCGGCGCAGTTATTCCCAAATTTGAAAGTATGGGGGCGGTGCAAGTTTTTGATTCGACCCAGCCCGTCTTTGCACTCGATCACGACGTACAAAACACCAGCTCTGAAAATTTGGCAAAATACGCCAAAATAGAGGCTTTTGCTAAAAAACACGGCTTAGCCTTCTTCCCGGCCCGAAGGGGGATTGCCCATCAGGTAATAGCCGAAGAGGGGTTTGTAATACCGGGTACCTTGGTCTTTGGTTCGGACTCGCACTCCAACATCTACGGCGCACTTGCCGCCGTAGGTACTCCAGTAGTACGTACCGATGCGGCGGCAATTTGGGCTACCGGACAAACTTGGTGGCAAATTCCTGAAATTGTTAAAGTCAGCTTAGTTGGCCAGCTTAGATCTGGTGTTACAGGCAAAGACCTCATTCTCTCCCTAATCGGTACGTTTTCCAAGGACGAGGTTTTAAATTGTGTCCTTGAATTTGAAGGCGAAGGTGTAGCCACCCTGAGTATGGATCAACGTATGACTATCGCTAATATGACCACTGAATGGGGGGCGTTGGCTGGGGTCTTCCCTTATGATGGGGTACTTCGCACTTATTTACTAGAACGGGCCACTTTTTTTGAGCAGCGCGGCGATGCCAACCCACGCATCACTCGCGCCCTAATAGAAAGCCTCGATCTGCTGGATTTAGAAGCCGATAGAGATGCGTACTATGCAGAGGAGCTTACCTTTGACCTTTCTTCGGTTTCATCTATCGTTGCTGGTCCCAACGAGGTAAAAACCATTCACTCCTTGCCGGAAATTGAGAGCCAAAAACTTAAAATTGATAAAGCTTACCTGCTAAGCTGCGTTAATGGTCGCTTGGAAGATATTCGGGACGCAGCCAAAGTAATACGCGGTAAAAAAATCGCCCAAGGGGTAAAATTTTATCTGGCCGCCGCCTCTTCTCTAATCGAGCAGGAAGCCCGGCAGCAGGGCTATTGGGAAACTTTGGTGGAAGCCGGGGCGATTGTGTTACCGCCGGGCTGCGGACCCTGTATCGGTCTGGGTGAGGGACTTTTGGAAGAGGGCGAGGTCGGTATTTCGGCTACCAACCGGAATTTCAAGGGACGAATGGGTTCCCCCCAAGCTAGGGTTTATCTGGCTAGTCCGGCGGTAGTCGCGGCTTCGGCAGTCGCGGGTTATATTGCAGGAGCAAAAGAGCCAGAGGTTAAATCGATTCAAGGGATGATAACGATAAATACCCGCCATGAAACCCAAGCAGAGGTTGAAATTGCGGAGGGTTTCCCTACCCAACTAGAGGGCGAACTACTCTTTGCCCCCAAAGATAATATGAACACCGACGCAATCTATGGGAAAGAATTTACTTACCAAGATCACCTTTCGCCAGCAGAGATGGCTACCAAAGCGATGCTCAATTATGATCCTGACTTCCAAACTATCGCCCGGCAAGGGGATATATTGGTAGGAGGCTGGAATTTTGGAGCCGGTTCTTCCCGCGAACAAGCCGCCACCTGCCTCAAATATCGGGGTATTCAATTGGTGATTGCAGGCTCCTATTCCCAAACCTATAAACGCAATGCCTTTAACAATGGCTATATCCTGTTGGAATGTCCAGAATTGGTTACTTGGCTGAAAGAGACCTTTGCCGATCATAAAGAACCCACTATCCGTACCAGGCTAAACGTAAGCATTGATTTTGCAAAGTCGGAAATTCGTTGTGGGGAAAACTCTTATACTTTCTCACCATTAGGTCAAGTCGCCCAACAACTGGTGGTACTGGGCGGCTTTGAAAACCTGATCCTTGCTCAGCTTAAAGAGCAAAACAGTGTCTTGGCGGCGGAGGTTAGTTGATTATCACCGGACATCACCGGACGGAGCCGCTTCCTACAGGAATTTGTTACCTGGGCCAAAGCTAAAGCGGCTACCGCTGGTGCTTTTAAAGGGTTTGCCGTTCCTGAGCGGCAAGATACCATTTTTGGTACAACCAAATAAATTGTAGTAGAAGCGGTTAGCCGGGCCGGGGGTGGTATCAGCGAGGATGCCAAAATTAGCATTACCACTAATCAGATTGCCACTGCTCTTATCCCCGGTCAGACCCACCGTGTTAGCGAAGGCAGTATTCTTAAAGCGAATACCGCCTCCGTTGCCATTTTTAGTAATACCATCGGAGGTACCCAACCAGTTGCAAGTTATAGTATTATTGTTGCCGCTAATCTCAATGGCGTAATCAATGTAACCGGTAATGCTCAAGCCGTTGATGGTGTTATTAGTAGTGAGCCGCAGTAGCCCTCCTAACTGTGGCCCGGTTATACCTCCCGCGTTTAGCCAAATTCTAGGTCTACCCCGGCCTGTAACAGAGTCAGCGGTACAGGTTCCATCTAGGCTAACCCCCTCTGGCAAAAGAGGGAGTGGTGCTTTCAAGGTAATTCCGCCGGGCAAATTCTGAAAAGTAATTACCTGCCCAGAGGAGGCTCTTGGAATGGCATAAGATAACGTGCCACAACTACCATCGTCGGTAGCCTTGCTTACCACAAGGGGATTGCTGCAAGGCAAGCTGAAGCTAAAATCGGCCACAACAGCCTCATGGTCGCTGGCACGTACCGGGGCAAGGTAGCCGCTATTGAAATGAACAATATCGGCCTTCACTAACTGGCTCAGCAAAGTTGGGCTGTAGAGCAAGTGATCCAATACCTGAGCATTACCTTCAAAGATGTAGGTGTAACGCTCCCCGGCTAAGCTAGGGTCTTCTATCGCATCGGTCAAAATCTGGTTGCCACTTAGGGTTCCCTCCCCGTTCTTCAGAATCTTTAGGGGTGGGGCAAACTCAAATTCATTCAAGTCTCCCGCCACGATCACACGTATTCCACTATCGGCACTGATTAACTGGTTCACAAAAGCCCTAACCAAATTGGCCTGTTCCCGTCGGCGGGTTTCGGAGGAGAGCTTGGGCGGCTGGTTAACCCCATATAAAGGATCATCGCCGCTTCTGGAGTTGAAGTGGTTGCCGATAACAATTAGGCGTTGCCCATTAAAACTAAACTCGCCCGCCAAGGGTTTCCGGCTATCGGTAAAAGCTACATTGGTAGGGTCAATTCGTCCCGGACTGAATTGCAACGAGCCATCCGGGTTGACCGTATTGGCATCCGTTGGTCCGGCATTGCCCCGACTGATAAAACTTAAACCACGGTCTGTCCGATAGAAAAAGACCTGCCGAATATTTCCTCCGAGCAGACCGCCATCCTGCTTGTCGAGTGGGCTAATATAGGCGTAAGTATAGAGCGGCCCTCCGGCAGAGGTGATAGCACTAGCCAACCCGTTCAGGTTAGCGTCGGAGATCACCACCCCGTTATCGGTCGCGCCACTATCATCCTCTACCTCCAAGAGTACCAGAATATCTGGTCCACCCAAGTTAACCCGAATATGGTCGGCCACCTGCTGAATCCGGCCACCTGCACTGGGACTAAAATTTGCAAGATTGTAGCTGGCAACGCGCAGATAATCAGGATTGGTCAGGGGCGCAATAGTTTCAGGAGTTGGTCGCTGAGAGCTATCGAATCCCGGCTTGGTGCGGGTCTGAATTTTGAACGCGCCAAAAGTATAGTCTAGTGGGCCGATAATAGAAGCAGTAATCCGGTCTCCCACCGCTACCTTTGGGTTACTGCCAATCGCAAGATCATCACTACCCACAAAAATGCGTTCCGGGTTGAAGTCGCCTTCGGAGATAGCAATGGCTCCGCGTGAAGTTAGCCCAGTAGTGCCAATCCCATTATCAGGTAGAACTACAAACTCGCCACTAAAACTGTCGGTTTCACCCACTACCAAGGGCGTATCCACTTCCACCAACATTCCTTCCAGCGACTCGTAGAAATCCAGCCCATCCACCGCCGGGTCATAGTTGGAAGTGCTGTAAATAGTTGCTAAAGGAGGCCGTCGAATCTGTGGCCCGGTACGGGCGGGATCGGTTGAGATAATCACCGGGGTAATGGTTTGACCCACACCTAAATCAATTATCTCTATCACGCTCTCCAATTCGGTCAAAGTAGCATCTTCAGGACGGGAGGTACTGCGGTATTCTTTAATCGTACCTGTCACCCGTACCCGATGACCTACCGCTACCCCCGGTGTCGTGCCGAAGTAGATAAAGAGACCATCGGAGGTATTAATATCCCCATCCCCCAACGGGTCTTGGATAAAAAAGCCATTGCTTTTGAGTCCAGTCACTACCCCGTCAGTAGTAACCACACCGCTCAGAGGTGATTGCAGCGCGGCTCCTTGAATAGTGTAAATCGGAGTGAGAACCGCCGGAGCATAGACCGTGACATTAAAAGAGCAGGTAGCGGCTTGAGGTGTAGGGCTATCGGTGTTGGTAAAATTCAAAGTCATATTATAACTACCTACCGGGACTGCCGCCGAAACTGTCAGGGTAGCGGTGAGAAGACCACCCACTCTAGTTGCTGGAATAACCTCGGTAAGGAGAATAGTACCGGGAGCCGGGTCAGGGGTCAAGCCCGTAATTGTGGCAGTTATGACAAGACCATCTATATCAGTGGCAGAAAGGGTGCGCGTGGCAAGAGTACCCTGCTCGGTATTCAAAGGGCCACCACAGTTCGGTATAATGGGCTGACTGCCGCAGGGAGCAATGGGGCTACTGCTATTGCGGGGGCTAGGAGTACCAATTGCAAAATCGGTACTATTATTATCGGTATCGGTGCAACCATTAGAGAGACGTAGCGCGGCTTTAGTATTACTCAATTTAGGAGTAGGGCTTATTCCTTCGCTTACCAAGCTACCACTGGTAGTACCGTAGCCCAAAAGATCCACAATAGTCGCGAGTTGCGCGGGGGTGCAGGAGGTACTAACATTCCCGCAGTTAAGGGAAGTGGTAGAATTAACCAGGGCGACTTTCCCATCGGTAGCACTCAAGTTAATCGTGCCTGTGATTACGTCAGGGTTGGGCAGAGCTAAAGAGCTAACTGCCCCAGCAAACTCCTGAACTAAGAAGTATTGGCCGGGCAGGAGCATAACCGGGGGAAGATTGGTGCCATTATTGGTATTATCGAAATTGCCACTAGCACTAGCATATTGCACCGACCAGCCATCCAATGAAACAGTGGTATTGCCCCGGTTGAATAGCTCGATAAAATCGTTGCTGTAGGTTGCGCCACTATTGCCACCACCGCCATAGACCTGACTGATGACAAGACTATCCGAGAGGGCGGAGGCTACTGGAGGAACTGGATTAAGAAGCGGAGGAGTTAAAAGCGGCAAGAATAGAGCGGCAAAGATAAGTGCCATCCGCCAACGTCCTAAAAAGCTCCTAGTTGGGTTGAGTAGTCTCTGAAAGGAAGAATTTTTCTGCCGCATATGGAATCATCCTATCTTTTGCAAAAATTTTAAAGTAGATTAGAAACCCGCTTCAGCTTAATAAATTTTTGAATTGACAGGATGATTTTATCAAAAGACAATTTGAATTGTCAAATATTTCTAGCTTCTTTACGCAAGTAGTAACGGCTAATTCCTGCAATGGTCTTGGCATCGCAAATCAGTCCCTGCTCAATCATAGCGAGGGCTTCCGCCATTGTTTTAGAGACTACCTCGATATGCTCATCTTCGTCGGCAGCGAGAGGTTTTTCTTGCAATTCTTCGGCCAAGAAGAGGTGCAGATACTCATTACAGAAGCCGGGGGCACTGAAGAACCCCCCCAAGGGCGTGATTTTATCGGCGGCATAGCCGATTTCCTCTTGTAATTCACGTTGGGCGCAGGCTATAGGTTCTTCCCCTCGCTCCAAAGTACCTGCCGGAAGTTCCAACAAGATCTGTTGGGCCGCCCGCCTCCATTGTCTAACCAGTAAGATTCGCCCAGCTTGGTCTACTGGAATCATCACTACGGCTCCCGGATGCTCTACAATCTCGCGCTGATAAGTAAGACCATCCGGCGTAGTAATGGTATCTACTCGTATGGAGATAGCTCTACCTTGGTATATCTGTTTGCTGGTGTTAGGAGCTTGTCGCTCTAGTGCAGCTTGCTCCTCGACATTTTGGTGGTTTTGGCTCATCAACTTCACCTCCTCACTTGGTAGTTTTGTTAACTTTGTGATTACTCCCCTCGGCCTAAAGGCGCGGGGGCTTCTACAGGTTGGTTATTGAGAGAATCTACTCCAATTCTCTATATGTTCAAAGCAGCATTTAGGTCACGGTCAACCACCAGCTTACAACAGGGACAATGGTAGACCCTCGTAGACAGGTCTTAGACAAAGCCATCGTGGGGTGTGTTCTACCAGCTTCCTCCGCTTTGTAGAACAACATACTAAAGAAACCAGACCACGCTGCATCGTGGATACTTTTAGAAAGGCACGGCCAGCCGAACGGCCAGCCGAACGACCAGCCGAACGACCAGCCGAACGACCAGCCGAAATGGTTGTGAACCATTCGACTAACTCGCAAATCTTCCACACAGATTGTACCGTAACCGTCTACTATCTTCCAGCTCTCTTGATACGAACACCCAGGTGACAGTTATCCCTCTTGTTAGCTATTCGTTCATAAACTCTGGCTACTGCCTTACGCTCCTTACTACCCTTTTCCGCTTTGGAGAGCTTGCGTTGAACTTTAGCCAGTTCCTTTTCGTAGACTGGTCTTCAGCCCGAAAGAACTTGGGATTTTCAACACGGAAGAAGGCTTGCATTGCCAAATCTACCCGTTCCACCACATTCTGCAAGACTTGGCTGTGTATATTTTTAAGAGAGGCCACCCGTTCTTTCAGAGTGGGGAGGGTGTTAATCTGGTCAAACTTACTAAGGCTGGCCTTTTGCTCTTCCCACGCTCTTTTACGTTTACCCAAGAAATGATTAAAGCAATTTTGATTTACGCACAAAAAGAAGCCCCGTCGTTTGGCGGAGCTTTAACCTTGTATAGGTTATTTTGATCTATTCTGCGTGGGCTGAACTAGAGCAGCGTGGTATATTCTTAGCACTATCTTCTAACAATTTCAGGTAGTTCCGTAATTGCTCAAGTTGTTCCGCTTTCATTCCAACCGTAATTTCAGCCTCGCAGCGAAGTGCTTTTTCGGCCAGCCCTTCGGATTTAGCCCGGCCTGCCTCGGTCAAGTAGACCAAGGTTCGGCGATTATCGGCGGGGTCGGTCACGCGGTTAATCCAGCCTTCCTGTTCCATCGCTTTGACCATTCGAGTAGTGGCACTGGCATCTACGCGCAAAAGACGGGTCAACTCCGATTGGGTGCGCCCCTCGGATTTAACCAACAAGAGTAAAATCCACATTAGGGGTCCGCTTAAACCCAACCGATCCTCATAAGCCAGCTTCAATGCCCAGAAAGTGCGGGCCAACTGGTGCATCAGGGGTTGGTTATGTGCTTCGCTTATTACTTCTTCTAATTCTTCCGCTAAGTGTTTTCCTTTAATCTTAAAATCTTCCTCTATCACTACTTTACCCTTTTCACTCAAGTTCTTTGACATCTCAAATATATCAAACAATCGTTGATTTGTCAACGTAAGTTGACAGGTTCGTGTAGGTGTAGTATAATCCTACCAGATTTGAGATTTGAGGAAACCCATTCTTGTAGAAAGGGATAAATCTTAAAATCCAGTTAAAAAGTAAGATAAGATAATGCGCCTGTAGCTCAGTTGGATAGAGCGTTTGGTTGCGGACCAAAAGGTCAGGGGTTCGAGTCCCTTCAGGCGTATCCTAAACAAAATAAATGGGGGTGTAGCTCAGTTGGGAGAGCGCTACAATCGCACTGTAGAGGTCAGGGGTTCGAGCCCCCTCACCTCCACCATTTTTTTACCACTTCTAAGCCGCCGAAAATTAATCGGGTGGTTTTTTTGGTTTAAATCAAGATTTAAACTGTTTATAACTATTATCTAGTTCATCTTCCAAAGAGCGAAGTAATTTACGGGCTTTCTTACGCCAAGTATCATCATGGGCTAAATTGGACAGCTCCTGTTTTTTCAATTCTTCGACAAAACCCTTTACCAAGGCTTCCAAACTGGCATACTGCTCTTCTGCCGGAGTAGAGCTTGTCTTTGGAGAACCTTTGGTGGTTTTACCTTTGCTAACCCAAAGGTCAGGAGCAGGTTTGGCTTTGAGGGAGGCCGTCTCTTCTTTAACACGTGTGGGTAACTCTAGACCGATAGAAGTAACGATAAAGCGAGTCGGGCCACTTTCACTGCTACCCAACGCCTGCGCTTGCCTAAGCATCTTGGTACGCATCACTTTATTGTCAACTTTGGCTAGAGTGGTAGCCGTATCAACTTCGATCTGACCTGTACGTAGAGCCTCTTCTATCTCCGGGTACTTTACCAGCCACAACCGTTCCGCAAGATATTGCGGGGTACGAGCGCAACGTAAGGCAGCTAAATCGAGAGTATAGCCCTCCTCCGTCAACATTATCTGAAAAAGCAAGGCTTCTTCTAAGGGCGAAAGTTTGGAAGAAAGAAAGTTTTCTTCTAGGGCCAATTCAAACATAGCCTTATCGTTTAGCTCACGTACCTGCACAGGCACAGTTTTCAAGCCAGCCAATTCCGCCGCTCGCACCCGCCGCTCACCAAAAGCTACCTCGATCATACTGCCTTTACGCCGTCCAACCAAAGTACCAACAAACCCATGCCGCTTGATGGTATCGGCTAGTTCTTTCAGACCACTATCAGGCTGGGTCAACCGAAAAGTGTGGCGACCAAAGCGAATCATCTCCAACGGCACTGCTTCCGCCTCAACGGTTTGGGCTAGTGTAAGAAACGGAGTCAAGCCATTGCGTAGGGCTTCCGCACCTAGCGGCTCTAGTCGCGTGGTTAGCTTTGTTACCATCTCCTTGAGGGCTATTTCCCCCTCCAATTCGTTACCATTCTCACCCATAAAATTGTTTTCCTCTCTCCAAAATTTCTAAGGCCAATTTCTTATACGCACGTGCCCCCGGTGAACCCGGCGCATAGTAGAGTATCGGTTTACCTGCTCCCGGTGCTTCAGCCAGCTTGGAATTTAGTCCAATTTTAGAATCAAAGACTAACGGGCCAAATAACTCGCTGATGGTATCCAGCACGGTACGTGAAAGACTGTAGCGCCCGTCATAGAGCGTAATAACCACACCGCCCACTTGTAGCCGCTTATTCTTATGCTGCACTAACCGCAACGTCTTTTGAAGCTGACCTAGTGCCGTAATCGAGAAGATGTGGCATTGGAAAGGAATTATAACCTCGGTGGAAGCCATCAGAGCATTTACAGTAAAGAGACCCAGCGAAGGAGGAGGGTCAATCAGGATAAAATCATACTTGTCACGGCAACCGCTTAGCACTTCATCCAGTAGCCATTCCTTACCGTAGTGGTTTAATAAATCAGCTTCAACCACTGCTAGGTCAAGCGAAGCTGGTATTAAGTCTAACTGTCCGGTAGCACCAAAAGGCGTGGTTAGCACAATCCCCTCCACGCCTTGATCGGGTTTATACATAAGATCGGCGACACTGTGCGATAATTCCTCGGCCCTTACCCCTACACTCTGAGTTAGGTTGGCCTGGGAGTCAAGGTCTACCAGCAATACGCGCTGTCCCATCCCCGCCAAATAGGCACCTACATTTGCCACGGTGGTAGTCTTACCACAACCACCTTTTTGTTGTACAAAAGAAATTATTCGCGTTGGCGTTTTGATTTCCATTACGCCTCATTTAAGCTAACTTCCAAACTCTCGTCTCCTATATTTTTAGGACTAGGATAGAATCATCCTACTTTCTTGGACACAGGGGCTATTCGTTAAGTCAGTATTATAAACTGTTTATAAACTTTTGAAAAGCCCTTGTACCAAATACCAATCGGCTTGAACGTCTAATCGGAGGGGAATTTCGGGATTTCCAATCCCTCCTACAGGGGTATTATAATGTGGCATTGGCTTTGAGACGAATTTATGTTTTTTTAATTATAAAACTGTTAGGAAAATGTAATGGATTCACTATTGCGCCGGGCATTTTTGGTGTATAATTACTTTAATATTTTTTACTGCCGATTGACTAGTGGACTGGTTATGACTGGTGGGCTGGTTATGAAAGAAAATTCGATAGGTTCAACTGAGAAGGAACTCCAAGCTCAGTTAGTTGTTCTAAACGAACGCTTACAAAGCGAACCTCGCGATGCTCTGGCTTTCTTTGAGAGAGCGAGGGTCTATTATGAATTAAAGAAGTATAACGAAGCCCTAGACGATGTAAGTGCGGCCCTCGCCTTACAGCGCAAGTGGGCCGAAGCTTGGGTGCTACGGGCAGAAATTTTTGCGCTTCTTCGCGATTACGATTCAGCCTTTGTAAACTATGATGTCGCTCTAAAATTAGAACCTCGCCGCGCTCCGACTTATTGGAGCCGCGCCCGACTTTATGAATATTTGGCCTTACATTCGTCTCAAGGAGACGCAGAACCCGTGTATCGGGAAAAGCAGGGCCATTTAGCCCTCGCCGATTATGCGATGTCCCTTAAATTAGACCCGCAAAATCGTTCTTACGTTCGAGCGAAAGCCAAACTCGGTCGGCAATTACATGAATATGGGCAAGCTCTAACTGATTATACTCATTGGCTGGAAATCGAACCCTTGAATTTGCTTGTACGCCAAGAGCGAGCCGAAATTTTTGCTAAGTTAGCCCTCAACGAAGAGGCCATTGCCGACTATACTTTTCTAATTGATCGGCATGGAACCAGTAACCTGTATGAAAAGCGCGGTTTACTCTATCGAACTATCGGTAACTTTCAGTTGGCTCTCAAAGACCTCAATATTGCCCTCAACCTTGAAGCGGTCTCGCCACGACACCGTCTCTTTTTACACCAAACCCGCGTCTCTATTTTTCAACAACTAAACCTGAAGAAGAGGATCATTGCTGAATTAAGGCAGATTGCAGCCCTAGAAGAGGAGTTGTTTGGTTCTGGGGCTGTTACGCTCGAAAAAATCAAAGATTTGGAGCAAAAGGGTGGTACTAGCCCACTAACGGCGGTGGCCCGCCAAGTGTGTTGACTGACAGAAAGTGATGCAATGGCAAACTTTGATTATGACAAGTTACGCGGAAAACGGCTGAATTTCGTCCCCACCAAGGTGCAAATTGGGGAGTGGAGCGGCGATCTAAACGAAGTAATTATCTGTGGCGAAGTAGGACCGGTTTCACTTGCCACCCTTGCTGAAGTGGCCCGACACTACCTCCGTTTAACCAACCAAAGCTTGAGACCTCCGTTAGCCTCTTTAGTTTGTGCTGCCACCGGCGACCTACGGGCATTAGAGTTTTTCTTTCCTATTTCAACCGTGTTGGATGAAGAAGAACGTCCGGCTTTTTTCCGCTTCCTCGCTAGTATTATCCAACATCCTAACTTTCGCCTTAGAGTAATAGGGTCAGAGACTACCGATGTCACCACCCAAATATATACCGATATTCCGGGAATAGTGGCAGGCCACTTGGCCGAAATCTTCTTTTATCGCCCCGACCTACTCGACCGTTTCCTCTCTAGCCCCCGCAACTTCTGGCTCTACACCAACCAGCAGGCTTTTGAGGCAGGGGGTGGACTAGCAGGTGGCGACTATAATCCCGAACGTGAGGCCATAGAACTTGTAATCTCGCGCCTTTACGAAGGCTACGGTGGACTTACCCCTGGCGTTGCCCCTTTTCTGCACGAATTGGGCCATATGCTCGATCACTACGATTGTGCTACTCTAAGGTTAGCGCAGAGTAAAGGCTTTTTGCCGGGTATGAACCCCGAAGATGGCTCCCTCTTTAGCCCACATGCGAGAAGCCTCTTTATCAAAGGCAAACAAATCGAGCAAGCACGTTATATCGCCTATCAAACCGCACAAGCCAAAGAGGGTGATGCTTGGCCGATAGGACACCCCTATGTCTTCCAGAATGATACCGAGTTTATCGCAGGGTATTTTGAAATGTTCTTTCGTAATCCCAACTATTTTGCTGACCAGAATCCTACGCTCTATGCCAGCTTTATCGAGCTATTTGGTCAAGACCCTCGCCGTTACTGGCCGAGTGATTTCCCCTTCTACCGGGATGAAAACCGTAAAGTCTATGTAGAGCGACACAAAATTGGGGTACAGAATATCACTGTGCCAGAGAAATAAGGCTTTTGAAGCCTTCAAAGTGCCGCCTTTTATCTATCATCTCAATTGGTAGGGGTTTATTGGAACCAGTTCACATAAACCCGCCTCGCTTTGGGCGTATGCAGCCCCACATTGGGCGTATGCAATACGCCCCTACCCGAATTTTTGAGATGATACTAATAATGCCCGTTTAGTTCAGCCTGTGTTATAATCCATCTGGCGACCAGATTGGTACTATCTTTACATCGCTTTGAATGTAAATGATCTTCTCTGGTAGTTAGAGAATACCCGGTAAGCTAAAGCAGAAGGGAGAGCATTCATTTATGAAGGCGAGTCTAAACGGGATTGAGATGTTCTGGATGGAAGAAGGCCGGGGTACACCGTTGGTATTGCTACACGGTTTTCCATTGTCATGTGCAATGTGGGGGCCGCAACTGGTTCATTTCTCACGCAACTACCGGGTAATTGCACCAGATTTGCGTGGTTTCGGCAAAACCTCCTTGCAACCAGATCAAATCAGCACTATGGAGTTGATCGCCGACGACATAGTAGCCTTGCTTGACCACCTTAAACTGGAACGAGCCGTAATCGTCGGTCTTTCGATGGGCGGCTATATCGCTTTGGCCCTCTACCGCAAGTATCCTGAGCGGGTGCAAGCCCTCGTTTTGTGCGATACCAAGGCCGAGGCTGATAACGAAGAGGCCCGTGCAGGACGTTACAATTTGATCGAAGAGGTGCGCGAAAAGGGCAACAGTGTCGTCGCTGAAGCCATGCTACCACGCCTCTTTGCTCCCAATACCTACCGCCACCAGCAAGAGACGGTCGCCCAAGTCGCCGGTCTGATCGAGCGCAACAACCCGGCCGGTATAATAGCGGCATCCGCTGGCTTAGCCGAACGTCCCGATTCGAGTGGCCTATTACCGGAGATTAAAGTACCTGCGCTGGTCATCGTCGGCAAGGACGATGCCGTCACACCACCCGAAGGAGCCCGACAAATGGCCCAACAAATTCCCGACTGGCAATTTTCGATTATACCTAATGCTGGTCATTTGTCTAACCTTGAAAATTCCAACTTTTTCAACCAAGCCCTTGAGTCCTTCTTGCGCTCGACCTGTGATGATTAGTTAAGATTTAGCCCTTTTTTTATTGGCACTTCATTCCTTGATTGCAAAGTCGGGGGTGACGTGCCAAATTGCCGCCATTAAAAGCTTGTGCTATAATTTAATCTCTAGTCAATGGTAGTAGAATAGAATTATTGGTTCATAGGGAGCAAATTGCCCACTAGCTAGAACCACGAGGAGTATCTTCAAAAGATGCCAGATCGTTTGGTTACATTTCTATGTCAACCCACTGGAAGGGTTGGCTTAACGCTCAGCCTTATCTTTAGCCTCTTTAGTATAACTCTGCTGAATACGCCGGAGGCACAGGCCCGTCATGAACCGGGTGACGTAGCCGTAAATTCTAGTAGGCTCTATTTTGAAGAGACCGGTCATAGCCTAGGCAATACTTTCTTGGATTACTGGCGCACCCAGGGAGGCTATATGGAATTTGGCCCCCCGCTTACCGAAGAATTGGTGGAACCGAATCAAGGTAAAACGGTGCAGTATTTTGCAAAAGCACGTTTTGAACTCGCCTCCTTACCTGATGGAAATTGGCGGGTAGACCTCGGCCTGATTAACCGGGAGATTCTCACGGGCCGTCCACCGCTGAGTGAGGAACAGTCCCAAGCCCTAAAACCATTGACAAAAGGAGTGGGTAACGCTAACACTAGGTTCTTCAAAGAGACCGGGCATACGCTCGGCGGTGGTTTTCTGGCCCGTTGGACGGACGCGAACGGTATCGGTAATCGCCAAACGGTCACTCAGTTAGAGGAAATTTCTATTCCCTTGTTACGTCATGGGTTGCCTTTAAGTGAACCCTATAACCTGACGATAAAAGGAATGCGTTACAAGGTTCAAGATTTTGAGCGCACTCGTATGTTACTCAATGCCGATGGCAGTGTATTGCTAGACGATATAGGAACCCTAACACCGGGACTAACCGAAAGTTTAACCCAACGAGAGGCTAATATCCTGAAAGCTCCAATCTATAGTCGTAAGACCGTGCCACGCTGGGTGGATATAAATCTAACTACCCAGACCTCCAACTTTATCGAAGGTGGCATCCAAGTTCGGCGTAGCCTCATTACTAGTGGAGAATGGAAATTTGAAACTCCTACTGGCTCTTTTGCCATTTTTTCGCGTGTCCCCAACGAACGAATGATCAATGGCAAGCCGGGTGATCCCGATTATTATGACTTAGCCAACGTGCTTTATACCCAATACTTTACCAAAAAAGGCCACGCCCTACATTACGCTTGGTGGCGCACTACTTTTGGCTACCGCGATAGCCATGGTTGTATCAACGAGGATATTAGCACCTCACGCTATGCTTGGGACTTCTTAACTATCGGCGATAACGTCGTAATTCATTATTAACCCAACCTTAATTTTCCAGAATTGCTAAGTGCCACCAATGGTGGCACTTTTTTTACTCCATTACTAAACCACTCTAAAAGAGATTTCAAAGCCAAACCAAAAAAGAAACTAGCGGGAAACTAGCGGGAAAGTGCAGGGAAATTAAAGCCTTGTCTAAATCCTCCAAGAGCGATATACCTTAATTGAACTAAAATCGAACTAGAGCGGCTCTCTAGTCAAGGCATTGCTAGTAAGGAGGTTTTTATGCTAACCGAAGTAAAAGCAGAGGCAGAACTTGAGAATAAAGTGATAGAGGGAGGAACCACACCGAAAGAACCGAAAGAGGGTCGGAGTCGGCGGTTTAGGTATTTCCAGCTTGCGCTTATCCTATTGCTGGCAGCCGGGCTAATTGTGTTAACACTGGTTCTGCTAGGGCCGCAGACTGGCTCGGTCTTTAGCGCGGTTAGCAAGGGTCTCGGTGGTACTAACAGTGCCGTCGGTAGCACTTCAAGTGGAACCGCCTCCAAACAGGCCCAGCCTTGGGATCGCAAGATCATCCGCAATGCCACGCTCTCCCTGACCGTTAACGAGATGGAGCAAGCTTTGGCCCAATTCAGGGCTTTAGCCCTGACCGAAGGCGGATTGGTTATTCAGGAGAATACCACCCAACAGGACGATAGACCAAGCGGGTTAATCGTGCTTCAGATTCCAAGCCAATCTTTCGAGGATGCTATTACCAAAATACGCCAAGTGGCCGTAAAGGTAACTCGCCAAGAGACCACTTCACAGGACGTAACGGAGGAGTATGTGGATCTGAAGAGCCAAATTACCAACTTACAGCTTACTGAGCAAGGTTTTCAGAAACTAATTGATAAAGCCACAAAAGCGGAAGATTTGCTGGCACTTCAGCGCGAACTTGGCAACGTGCGCGGTGAAATCGAGACACGGCAGGGTCGTCTGAACTTTCTAGACAAACGGACTGCTTTTTCCAACATAACCCTCAATCTTTCGCTACCACCAGTAGCCGAAAAGCCCGTCAACACCGAGGCCGAAGGCTGGCAACCAAACAAAGTAGTAAAAGAAGCTTGGGACGCTTCGGTCAAGCTACTTACTACTGTGGCAACGGTCATCCTTCGGGTGTTAGTCTTTTCTTGGTGGCTCTTACCACTACTACTGCTGGGGTTAGGATGGTGGCTAAAACAGAGGAAGCCTTCCATTTCCCAGCTATAAGAGTCCGCCCGGACACAAGTGTTCGGGCTTAAATAATTATGGAGTGAAGTGATGAAAGAAGAATCGCTACTATCAGAACAATCTATTGGACTGCTGATTGACGCGCTGAATGATTGGGATTATGAGGTACGCCTTACCGCTATCGAAACGTTGAGTAAAATCGGGGAACCTACTATTTTACCATTAATTGCGGCGTTGAAAGAGGAGAGCCGCGATAGGCGCGGTCAAGGAATAATCTATGCCCTGAGCAAGTTGGGTAAACCAGCAGTTTTACCGCTAATGGCCCTCCTTGAAGATGAGGATGAATATGTGCGGGGAAGTGCGGTAACCGCTTTAGGTTACATTGGTGACTCCCGCGCGGTAGAACCGATCATAGAACTCCTTCAAGATAAAGCGGACGGTGTGCGACTGTGGTCGGCAGATGCGCTAGGCAGGTTGGGCGATGAGTGGGCCATCTTACCCCTTATTAACATACTCAACGACAAAGGTAACTATGTTAGTATTCATGTGGTTGAAGCACTGGTAAAATTTGGCGAAAACGCGCTACTACCACTGGTCAATGCCCTCGAAAACCGCGCTAACGACGAATCCCTACGTGGGGCAGCTATTTACGCGCTAGGCAAGCTAGGGGAGCGGCGCGTTTTTGAACTACTGGTCAATACGCTGGTAAATCTAAATGAAAGCAGCGAAGTACGGCATAGTGCCGCCCTTGCCTTGGGTAAACTTGGCGACCCGCGTGGATTTGGGCCACTGGTAGAGGCACTCCACGCTGAAAATAGCGAGGTGCGGATTAGTGCTGTTGTAGCCATAGGCTGGCTTGGCGACAAAAGGGCTACTGAACCACTCATCAAAGCCCTTAACGAGGAGGAGAACCCTTGGGTACGGGCTTGGATTGCCGCCACGCTAGGAGTGCTTGGCACTACCAAAGCCCTACCAAGCTTACTCCAACGGGAACACTTTTTTGAAGATGAAGCCAATAATGCGATCAAAATTAGTGCGTCATCTGCTATTAAACAACGACCTGCCTGTTAAAGCTCTAAAGTTCGGCTGAAAGGAACCTTTCAGCCGGACATGCTTTCGGTTACGGCCCTCAATAATTCGCGGCGTAACACTACCCCCAACAGTACTCCATTTTCGGCTTGAACAGGTAGATATTTAACGCTATGTTCTACCATCAGTTTAACTATTTTCTCTAAGGGTTCCTCTGGCCCGACGGTTATTACCTCTCGTGTCATCAATTCTTCGGCGGTCTTAGCATTGCTACGCCAATTTAGATCAAGTTGTGAGATCATTCCAGAACGCCTAAAGCCCAAGCTGAGAGCCAACGTTGCCAAGACCCCCGGTTTAGACTGAACGCTAACTCGCGCTACTAGGTCAGCATCCGTTACTATACCTAAGATTTTACGCTCGTGGTCTACCACTATTAACCGACGCAAAGGCGAACCAATCAGCCGCTCCAAAAGTTCCGCGACGGGCAAATCAGGTAAGACCGTAGGTACATCGGTCACCATAATATCACGGGCTACCCGGTAAATTTGCGCCTCCTTGCGGAGATCTAGCTCAGGTTGGGGAGAAGTGGCTTGTGGACGAGTGGGTTTAGTAGTGGCTACTACCCGTAACACATCCAAACGCCCGATTATTCCTACCAAACCACCCTCCGCATTTATCACAGGCAAACGCTTGAGTTTCTGCGTTACCATTAACTCGGCGGCATCGCGCAGGGATGTTTCGGGCTGCAACGTTACTACCGGGGAGGTCATTATTTCAGCCGCAGTTTTAGGATTATGGTGCAGCTCGGTGAGCAAATGGTGTAAATTCTCTCGATCCAACGTTTCTAGGACACTCAACCGTTGGGGTAATCCCCCTCGATGGAGCAAATCGCCATCAGTAATAATACCCACTACCCGCCGATTAGCTTCCACCACTGGCAAGGCTTTGAAATAGTCCTGATCTAGTAGCAACCGGACTACTTCAGCCAGTGGTGTATCTGGTTGGACACTAACCACCGCCTGAGTCATCACTTGGCTCACCGTGGCATTGGCGGGTAGCTCCTTGAGGCGAGGGCGATAGCTATATTTCCAAATCTCTATATCCTGAACAAAGATTAGTCCTTCTTCTACCATCTCTTCGAGGCGTGGCCTGATCTTTTCCAGTTGGGCGGGACTCTCCACTACCTCCACGATTAGAGGAAGCTGTGGTAAAACATCCACCAAATTGCCCGTATGGGTAACGTGATGGCCTCCGAACCCGGCCACCCCACGAGTGACGGTTGCTCCGGCACAGCCTTCGCGTTTGAGTAATTCCAAAATGGCTTCGTAGAGTGGATGACCCCGATAACGGCTACTCTCTTCTATAAAAATTCGCAAGAGTCGTGCTTCGCCCCTTGCAGGCAAGCCTGCACTGGCAGGAGTTGCCTCGGTGGTCTCTTCCACAACAGGCTGCGTTGTTTTTAGCTGCATAACTCTACTTACCTCTTCCTAGCCTCTCTTTTAATATTAGATTTAAAATAAAGTAAAACCGGGCAAGCTAGGCTTACCCGATTTCTGCTTTATTGTTTATTGCGCCTTACCATCTTAAAACTTGACCGGCCAAGCTAGAAAATCAATTCCTGAATCAAGGGATTACGCTGGTCTGTGCTAAGACTATTGACCGTCTAATTCCTTGAGTTCTTCTTCGATCACGGTTTGGATGATACGTTTGGTACGCGCAGAAATTTTCTTGCTTTTCAGCTTGAAGAGCCAAACCCGAATCTCAGGATCAAGTTCGTCCGAGGCCAGAATAGTCGGTGCATCGGTATCGAGTTCCAACAAACCATCAATGGTTAAGTCGAAAACGCGGACAATGCGCGTTAGCGCATCCACGGTAGGGTTAACCTCACCAGTCTCCAGACGGCTGATGTAACTGGTACTCATCTTGCTAGAGCGTCCTAGTTCTTCTTGGCTTAAACCAGCCTCCAGCCTTAGACGACGTATGCGCTCGCCTACAACTACCTCGGTATCTCGCTTGCGACGGCGGCCTTCCGCTTTTTCCACATGGTTAGTATTGACTGAGCCGCGCTTACGCCCTCGTCGCTTAGGGCCGACTACCTCGCTTGGGTGAACGGCTAAAGTTGGTTCATAAGCTTGTGCAGGTTCTAGCGGATTCTGCAACCCGTTCGATTTAGTAGCGATACCTGCCGCCATATTAGGTGTGGTAGGAGCCTCATTTACTACATGGCTCGTACCAAAATATTGTTCGGTATTTGGTGTGAAGCTGTTATCTACACTCAATTTATAAACCCCTTCCTTAATTTTATAGTGCCTAACTATAAACTTTCAACTACCATCTAAAGTTAATCCAACTACGGATTTTAACGTTTCACTTGACGTTATTATACCATATTACAAAAATTATCTCAAGCACTATCCCGCAAATTGACACAAAATACCTATCCTTGGACTAGGTAATTTATACTAGTACTTTCACCACTTTTCTGGATACTTTGATAAGTTGGTTCGGAAGGGTAGTCCGCTTATCAAATTTTGTGGTTCAAGGTATGAGTAGAGTATAGCCGCCGATTGGTATCTTTACCCCTAATGTGGGATAGGGATACTTAGAGAAAGACCAATGTGTCTCCTGTCAAAATTTATTTCCAACATAAGGTAGTAGCATAAAGCATACCACTGTTATAGCCAGAAGCTGATTTACCAGAAGTGGCCTAGGGCTCGGCCTTATGCGGTGGAAGGACTAGTCAGCGATGCCGGGAAGTAACCACGAGCCTACCCGTCGTGTGGCGGTAAGACTGGCCCAAGCCACCGCTTTGACCAAATCTGCATCTGACGGATGATGCACCCGAAAAGCATTTATAGTACGGTCATCCACCTGATAACTAGCAAGGGCGGTCAGTAAAGTGAGGCGAGCTGCCGCCTGATCCGCTTCGTTCAATCCGACCACCGCCTGCTCTACCCAACCTCGGCTAAGACCGGGTGCTTTCCCCTTCCAAGCGGCGACATGTTGACCTACCAACGTGCGAACCTGCGGCGATAAGACCTCGCTACCAGCACGTTCGGCTCCTGCTACCCACGCGGCCAGAGCGCGAGCAATCGTGGGCGAGGACTCCGCCCAGCGCAAATCGGGCGGCAAAGGAGCCTCTGACACAAAAGCCAAGCTCGTGCCGCTTGTTTTAGGACGCTGCATACTTCCCGTTAGCCGCCAACGTACCAAAGGCCAAGCAAAATCGCGGAGTGGCGTGTCCCGTAGAGGCTGTGGTAAGAGGCTTTCGCCCAGAAAGATCCGCACCATCCGATTGATATAGTGATAGGCTAAAGCTGTCCCAATGATCTCAGGTGCTTCCGAAAGGGTAAAAGGGGGCCGCTGTAACAAGTCTGCGCCGGGTGAAAGGTTAGCCTGACCCCAAGCGACCGCTTGGCGTAGTGCCAAAGGTTCAATTTCATCCACACGCCCCTGCTTGATCTGTAGAGCGAGGTTTGGGCCTCTTTCTGTCGCCAGCGTTCCATGAATTTCAACGCAGTAGGGGCAAACATTAGCCGCAGAGACACCCGCCGCAACCGCCTCCTTGATTTCACGACTGACCCGACCGACTAGTTGGGCCTCGCGCATCAAACACCAAAACCCCGCCAGCAAATAGGGTACAGGAGAATGTAGCGTTAAGGGTTCGGGAACCAGACCAAAATCAGCCCGAAGGCTGGTATATACTTGGGCTACCAAACTACCAGAAAGCGGCCTATTCACAGGTTGAATATATTTCACAGAAAAACTCCTTCTTCCAAATTTTCAAATGGTATAGCGAGGTAACCCAATTGTTACACCTTTACCTTTTTTGCAAAGAATTTTTTGGATTCATCCCTCATGCTAAACTTTCTGACTTAAAAGCTGGTATACTGGTAAATAATTTATCTTGGGACAGAAGCTACCCCACTCATTATAACCGATCTCTCCTTTTGCCAATCGAGCATATCCGGTTGAATTGAGTAACCGTTCCAACAACGTTAAGCTAAATTTTTGCTGATCCTTCAAACTGCTTATCTTAGGGCAGCAAACAGAGCAAACTGACCTGAAAGAAAGCCCTGTCCAAAAAATAGTTATGAGTAAATACAGGAAGGGATAAAGCGTGGCTGAGGCAATAAAAATGGAAGCTCCTCAGAACTCATTGGTTGAAAAGATTGAAGTAAACTTAGCAGAATATTCCTTTTTTCTTGGGCAAATTAAGCAAGGCCAAATTTACGATGGAAGAGAGGTCAAATGGGTTTCTACCGGAGGTCCCATCTTCAATCGTATTTTGAATGCACACTTTGAACCAGAAGAGTTAAACCAGAGGATAACCGAAACGGTGGCTCGCTTCAAGGCCGCAAATACGCCCGTTACTTGGTTAATTGGGCCTGCCACACAACCTCTGACGCTAGGTTCTCAGCTAGAGAAGCATGGATTTACCTACCGGGGATACTGGCACGGTATGGCACTCGACTTAAACCACCTCTCAGAGCGGCCTCAAGTAGCAGCAGGTTTGACGGTGGAGCGGGTCAAGGATTATCAAGCACTCAAAGATTGGATTGACTTGGCCTGCAGCGGCTTTCAGTTTTCGGCCAAGGTTACTCAAGCTTATCAAGAGACGCTGGGGAATTTGAGATTAAATGCAAATACACCTTGGAAGCCCTATATAGCCCTAATAAAAGGCCAACCTGTGGCAACCTGCGTTATGTATACGGGCAGCCAAGCGGCAGGTCTTTATTGGACGGCGACACTGCCTGCCGCACGAGAACATAGCGTTGGCACAGGGCTGACTTGGGAACTACTGCGAGAAGCACGAGAAATGGGCTATTCTACAGCGGTATTACACTCTACCCAAATGGGCCTGCCACTTTACGAGCGGCTAGGTTTTCAAGATTACTGCAAAATAAAGATTTATACTTGGGATAACCGCTCAAAACTTTTGCAAACGCTAGTTAAAATAAAAGCTAAGCTGCACCTTTAACTTTCTACCCACTTTATCAGGGTACGGCAAAAATTTCAAAATCGCCACCCTGATAAACCAATGGAAAGTGCGTATTGTTAGGCGATTCAAGGAGCCCCGGATAGCGTCCGGCTTGTTCGGTTAGGATGATATAACGCGCGTTATATTTCGCGGCCACTCTCTGCAAGGTAGCTAAATCTTCGTTAGCGGGTAGACGTACTGCTGGTTGACCACTACTATAGTTGAGGGTAGAGGGCTGGTTGGTTATGACCGCCGGAGCAGGATGTTCGGCTAACCAGTTCTTGATGCGTCCATAGAGTAGTTCGTCTTGGCGGTGAACGGCGATGGCGGCACCTGCATTGAGCGGTAACAAAACCGCGTGGAGTAGTACCAATATTCCAAACAAAACTTGGGAACCCTTTCTAGCCTTTGCTGGATGGTTTGTGCGTAAACCGTTTAGCCACCCTACCCCACGCCAAAGCAAAAAAACCTCACCCACCACTAGAAACGGAGCCGCACTCCCCACCGAATGATAGTAACTCCCGTTTAGGCTGGCAACCGCAAAGATAAGCGGTAATCCCAAAAAGAGGAGCAAACTATAGAGGGCGGCAGACCGAGCCGCCCTATCGAGCCAAGCCAACCAACCCAACCCTACACCAGCAATTAGGGCCGAAGGAGGCAATAGCACGTCCAGCACATTTCGCCACGCACTCCCTAACGCCTCTAGCCTTATCCCGATAATCTTCCCCAACCCTCCCTCCAGCCAAGTTGCAAAATTTACAGGGGTTTGGTAGTTAAACAAATCTTGGTAATCAAAGAGAAAGAGCGTTTGAGTACCAGCGGGAGAGCTGATAAAACCAAAGAGTAAAAAATTGCGAAGCGACCAACCTCCCACCGGAAGAGCCATTCCCAAAATTACCATTAACAGTTCAAGGATTTTCGATTTTCGATTTATCCACCTAAAATCCAAAATCCAAAATCCAAAATAGGTTAGGGCTAGAAAGACGGCGGGAGTGCGGGCTAAATAGGCCAATCCTACTAACCAACCAAAAGCCAATGCCCGGCCTAGAAACCAGCGTTCCGCTTTACCTCTTAGCGATCCCAGCATTAGAAGGGCCGGGCAAACCAGTGCCGCGTAGAGCATCGAGCTATCTGGCAAGGCGGATTGGTAAGCCAGTAGTGGGTTTAAGGCCACCAATAAACCTGCGACAAGGCTTAGCCCTGCCGGTAGAAAACGCCGCGCGAAATACCAAGTGTAGACTGGCAGCAAGGCTCCAGCAATCAGGCTGGGAAGTTGAGCCGTGAAAAAGTGGTCTCCAAACAGCCAAGTTGAAAAGCCGATCAGGAAGGAGGAGAGCGGCATCCAAAATTCCATCGCCGGATGGCGCACATTATCAAATAAGGGGTGAAAATTCCAGATGATTGAAAGTTCAAAGTCTAAGGGACGAGGGCCACTCAATGACCGGGCGGCTTGTATATAATAAGCCGGATCATCTAAAGGCGGAAAATTAATCTGAAGGGCATAGACTAGCCGGATGGCGAAAGCCAGCCCAAAGAGAAGCAGGGGCGAAACAAGTTTTAAGCTTTGAGTTTGAAGTTTTGAATTTGGAACGTTGCCCACTAAACACACCTTCCCTTTTTGAACTTTTAAACCTTCCCTAACCCCAAAATATGCCTATGTAGGAGGGATTTCTAATCCCGATTTAGGCTATCTAACCCCAAAATAGATTCTTGTATTACGATTTCCAAACCCTGCAAAATCAGGTCAAGACTCATACTGGGAGCGCAGAGCGGCAGATTATCGCGCAAGGCTTCGGCGGCAGCTTGATGGGGTAGCGCAGGCAGATGGATAAAGCCCACTAGGGGTCGGCCTATATCCATCTGCGTTACCAGATGTAAAGCGGTATAAATCATATGGTTGCACAGGTGTCCGCCAGCATGGCTAGAGAGGTAAGCTGGAATACCTTCTTGGCGCAACCGCTCTACAACCTTGAGGAGTGGTAGAGTAGTAAAGTAAGCGGTCGGGCCATCTTTCACGGCAGGCTCGCCCTTTAACAAGTGACCACCATTGTCAGAAACAGAGCCAAAGTCAAGCAAATTTAAGCCCACGCGCTCTATGCGGAATTGGCTCTCACCGAAGGCCAAGCCACTTCCAATAATAACTACCGGACGCAACTGCTCAATTAAGCCCACCAAAAGAGGTGGCATAAGTTTATAATCGCAGGGCAAGGTTACGCCCACCACCCGGTAGCCCCTTATTTCACGCCCATTTAGTGCCTCGGCTACCAGACCAGAGGGATTGAGTGTATGCCTACCAAAGGGAGGGTAGCCTGTCAGCAGGATAACTTTGTCTGTCATAATTATTCCTTAACAATAGGTTTTTATGGCCCCCATTTTAGGGTTAGAGATATGCTACAATTGTGTCGCAACCTTGTCAATCTTAGGTGAGTCAGAGATTTGCATGGAGCAACCAATTTTTTAGAATAAGAGAAGACGTAACACCTAAATTTCAAAGGTTTGAGAAAATGCCCAGAAAAAACAAAAATCAGCCACCCCGTGAGCCTGAAATTGCTACCAACTTACGCCTGCTTGAGATGGCCTACGGCGGTGAATGTGTAGCCCGCCTCAACAACACAACGACTAACACTTCTGACAAGCTACCGGACAACCCTGTCATAGAAGAGATAGACCAAACCGTTGCAAAAGAGGCCAAACCACTCCCACCAGAGCAAACCTCAAACCCGAATCAGGTGGTCTTTGTGGCAGGTGGCTTGCCCGGTGAAGTAGTAGAGGCGCAACTTTACCGACGTAAGAAGAGCTACCTCCGGGGCAATGTCTTGAAGATAACCGAACCCTCTCCAGTGCGGCAGGAGGCTCCCTGTCCCTATTTTGGCGTGGAGAAGTGGCCTAACTGCGGTGGTTGTCAGTGGCAACACGCCCAATATGACGCGCAACTGGCCTTCAAAGCTTCGATTCTGCGAGATCAACTTATTCGGCTGGGTGGCATTGAAAACCCACCTTTGCTTGGCCCAGTGGGTGCTAGGAGTGGTTGGGGCTACCGTAATAACGTCGAGTTGCAGATTGATCGCAACACCGGACGACCCTGCTACCATCGCCAGAATAGTATCCGGTTGGTGCCTGTCGAATCGTGCCACATCGCCCATCCTCTGATAAACTTGGCAATTGAGCCACTTGGCGCCGCCTTAAACAAATATTTACCGGGCAAGGTACATCAAGTAACCATTCGGGTTGGGCCAGTCTCAAGGGATATGTCTATCTCTGCCGAAGAGATTACAACCCTTGCCCCTTACAGCCAAAATGAAGCGGCCCGATTGAAAGTGCTAGAACATTTAGCCCAAGCAGAAACCGCACAGCGACCAGCCCTGCTCTTTATCCTGCGAATGTTAGGTCAGGCCGATTTACAGCCTTTTGTCGAAGAGATGCAAACCGCCTTGGGCCATTATGCCTCCCTTACTATTGTGGGTGAAGGCAAAAAGCGGCGACTGGAAGTGTTGGGAGGACTACCCTATCTGGAAGAAGTGCTGGATGGCGTGACCTACCGAGTACCCCCTCTAGCCTTCTTCCAATCCAATTCACCGATGGCCGAAGAATTGGTAGTGCAGGTATTTGAGGCGTTCGCGGCGGCAGGTTTGGAATTGCGCGGCACTCGTCTGCTAGACATCTTCTGTGGAGTGGGTACTTTTAGCTTGCAGTTGGCCCGTTGGGGAGCAAAGGTGTTAGGGATTGAAGAATACGAAGGTGCGGTTCAAGCCGCCAATGAGAACGCCCTGCTAAACCAACTGGAAAATTTAGCCAGCTTTGTCGCGGCACGAGCCGAAGAATATATTTTGCAGTTGGAGGAAGAGGGCCAAGTTTTTGACGCAGTTCTGCTTGACCCGCCCCGGCGTGGCTGTGAACCCGCCCTACTGGAGAGCCTACTGAAGACCCGGCCCCCGGTGATAGTCTATGTCTCGTGTGACCCTAGCACCCTCGCCCGCGACTTGAAGTTACTCAGTCCCGGCTATCGGCTGGTGCAAGCACGAACGGTGGATCTCTTTCCTCAAACTTATCATATGGAGAGCGTTTCGCTGCTCAAAGCGAAATAAGTTCACAAATCCGAGTATTCTGGATGCCAATACTGGTTTATCATTTTAAGGGTGGTGTGGTAAAATGGATTTTATCAAGCAAGAGTTGCCTCCTTTGGTAAGGGTTATTGAAAGATCGATTTTACCAAGTATAAGGCAACCCTCCATTTTGTCATCTTTTTCCGGGAGTCTATAGTAATGGCTGGAAATATAACCTCAACAATCAACCCGAATCAGAAGTGCCGCCTAGCCGTAATGGCAGGATTCCGGTCAATATGAAAGCCGATTGGTGGGATGGACAAGCGACACATTCCGATGTTTACGGGCCAAGTTATATAACTTTCGCTACTATTGCTACGTTTTGGTGCTTGCCCTAAATAAGTTCAGGATATGAGGTAATCAAAAAAGTATGAAACTGTTACTGAATTTTGCCAGCAAATTACATACACACATTATGTTGGCAGTAGCTGGAGGATTTGTATTGTTGGCAGTGGTACTTTTTGCCACACCTTCTCTCGCTTCTCCGGCAATCTATACTCCTCGTGTTAATAATCTGCCTTATCAGGTTTATACAGTAGGTCAAGGTTCTGCTTATCCTCAAACTTTCGTTGATGCTTACAACCGTGAAGGTGGCACTACTCGCCTAGGACAGCCTGCCGATGTAGTAAGAGAATGGGGTAGCACGGGTGTGTACTGGCAACCGTTCAATAGTGGAATATGGTACAGCCCGGCTATATTCCATCATCAGACCGGAGGAGCTTTACCTGGAGATATTCGAGCTTTTATAATTGGCGGTGGTATTCGTGATTATTATATTGGTCTGGGAGGGCCTAGTTCATGGTTAGGTTCACCTACCAGTGGCGAGTTTATTAATAATGCTCAACAATATCAGGTAAACTTTTCGAGCGGATACGTTGTATGGACTGCGGCTACTGGCGCACAGGTTTACGTTTGGCCCAACAACTTTACTGGTTGGAAAACTCAATATTACAACAATGCCGGTCTTTATAGCGGGCCAAGTCTCTTCAAAAATGAGGGCAATAGTGTTGCACTGAATTTTGATCATAATGAATGGCAAGCTGGACTAGCTCCTCTACCCGATCAAGGTCTAACCTTTTCCGATCACTGGTCGGCACGCTGGGAACGCTCTTATACCATAACACCCGGCTCCTATCAATTCACCCTCTGCGGTAATGATGGAGTACGTCTATATTTGGACGGCACAATGGTGATTGATGAGTGGCGCACTCAGGATTATACCTGCTTTTCCTATCCTGCTTTAAATTATCAGGTTTACTCCAATAGTACCACAGTATCTATTCGCATTGAATACTATCAGGATACAGGTAGTGCCAGAGTCAGTTTCGCTCTGAACAAATTGATGCTTCCGAGTACCAAACGGGTATATGGTCAACTTGATTTTACCTCAAATACAGTCAACAACGGTGGGGTTAGTAATCAGAGTCTTTCTGGCTCCGGTGGAGTGGCTTTGGATAAGAGCGGTGGTTTCTATGTTTCCGACAGTTTTAATCACCGAGTGCTTTATTTCCCCAGTGGCAGTCTAAAAGCTAGGTGGGTATATGGTCAGCCTGATTTTACCTCTAACAGCGGTGGAATCAACAATTACAGCCTAAAAGAACCGCATGGTCTGGCTGTAGATAGCAATGGCGGTTTTTATATAGCAGATAGCGGCAATAATCGGGTGCTTTACTATCCTAACGGTAGTATTGTGGCAACTCGCGTGTACGGTCAGCCTGATTTTATTTCCTCTGTAGCCAACAATGGCGGAGTCAGCGATCATAGCTTGAACAATCCCATTAAAATAGCTCTGGATAGCAATAATGATCTCTACGTCGCTGACACCAACAATAACCGCGTGCTTTACTATCATGATGGTAGTGTCGTGGCTACGCAGGTGTATGGTCAACCGGATTTTACTTCTAGCACCGCAGGTGTTGGCCCTGCCAACTTGAATGGGCCCTATGGTGTGGCTCTGGATAACAAAGGTGGACTTTATGTTGGTGATACTTTTAACCACCGAGTGCTTTATTTCCCCTCTGGTAGCTTCACGGCCAATCAGGTCTATGGGCAATCCACTTTTACCTCCAATGTCTCCAATCAAGGCGGAGTCAGCTCTTCCAGTTTTGACCTTCCCGTCGGAATAACCGTAGATAGCTACGGTGGTTTCTATGTAGCTGATCAGGGCAATAACAGAGTGCTTTATTTTGGGAACGGTAATGTTAACGCTATTCGGGTATACGGTCAACCGGATTTTACTTCTAATGTAGCCAATAATGGTGGGGTAGTAAGTGAGCGTGGTTTGAATGGTGTTTTCGATGTGGCAATAGATATCACAGATAGTCTCTATGCCGCTGATTATTCTAATAATCGCATCCTTTTCTTTGGTAGCGGCGATCCCTCTTCGCTAGTAGTGCGAAAGTCTTTGGATGATGGAACTTCAAGCACGCTTTCTTATGCCCTACGAAGTGCCGGTTACAATGATAAGATTACTTTTGCCCTGACCACCGGGAATAGTGTAACAATCACTACAGCCCTTTATGTACCACCGGGAGCCAGCCTTGAAAGCGATTGTAGCACCGGGCCAGCTATAATTATAGACGGCGCAGGCTTACGAGGGGTGGGCCTGACTTTGCAGGGTAGCACTTTGCTTAAAGGTCTGAGGCTACGCGGTTTTAGGAGTACGGATTTAAAAATAGCCGGAAATAATAATCATCTGGATTGTGTGAATATTCAAAGTATAGCTTCCCAGACATTGGGCGTAGCTATAAACCTGCATACCACTGATACCAATACCGATAAAAAACAGCTAGAACTGGCAGATCAACTAAATGCCAAAATAATACGCATAGGTGTTAGTTGGCGGTTATTGGAACGCCCTAAAAAAGGCCAATTTAACTATGGTGACAACTGGTATTTGAACAGACTGGATGGGTTGGTATCACAGGCAAAAGCTAAGAATCTGAAGATCATTTTTGTGTTTGGAGAAACACCCTGTTGGGCATCCGCCCAACCTGATAAGATTTGTGATGACGTAAACCCTGATAATTCCAAATACAATCCCTGGTATCCGCCAAATAACCCTCAAGAGTATGCCGATGCGCTGGCTTATCTGGTGAACCTCTACCGTGATAAATCTCAGATTCTAGCCTGGGAAGTCTGGAATGAGCCGAATTGTGCTATGTTCTGGGGTCGTCAGGGATGTGATGCTACTGCTATAGCCGAACCAGATGCGGCTCGCTATGTGGAGTTACTCATGGCTGCATATATTAAGGCCAAGTTAACTAATCCAAGTGCAGTTATTTTGGGTGCGTCTTTGGCGGGAGGTGATGTAATATATTTGAACTGGATGTATAAACATAACGTCAAAGGCTATTTTGATGCTTTAGCGTTACATCCTTATAGCGTCGATGACGCACCAGAAGTATGTAATGGCAGTGCGGGACATCGCTGGAGTTACAAGTGCGGCTTAGAAGATGTACAATCGTTTATGCAGAACCAAGGTGATAATCGTCCGATTTGGATTACTGAAGTAGGCTGGACTACGGGAGGTGTTACGCTGGAGCAACAAAAAGATTATCTGGAACGAGCCTTGCGCGTGTGGCAAAACTGGGATAATGTTCCGGTACTCATCTGGTATTGTCTGATAGATCGGGACTATGATGACCCATACAACCAATTAAGTGCTAAGGAAAAATATTTTGGTCTTTATCGTGCAGACCTTTCCCCCAAACCGGCGGTTGAGTCCTATAAACGCGCTTCGCCATGAAAGTCTTCTAATTTGCTAGAGATTCCTTGGCTGAATTATACTGTAGCTGTATCACCTTCAGGGAACCTATAGTGCGTTGCTATAGATATTCAGGTGTAACTGTTCAGACTTACCCTAAAAAGTGCAAACAATTCCCACTTTGAGGGCATTTTTGACAATGTAGCCGTTCGCATAGCACCAAATTGGCTGTAAAAAGGATGAAAATCCCCACTTTTTTAAAAATCGTTACCATAAGTCTGAACAGTTACTTCAGGCTTATTCGTTGACTCAAGGGCCGCTTTAAGCTATCATGGGTAAGAATAAATTCTCAAAATTTCGGGGTAGGGGCGTATTGCATACGCCCTCTCTAAGGCAGGTTTATGCCATAAACTTATTGAGAAGATACGTAATAAAGCACCTGAGACAATTGGTTCGCTCAGGTTTAGCAGCTAAATTTTTTAGTAACACCTAGAAGCGGAGCATATTTTTTCTTGTCACCCAATAAAATTTATACAACGGTCTTTTTTGATATGGGTTCGACGCTGGTAGATCTCAATCCTAGCTGGAAAACTATCTATCACCAGATCTTTCAGAAGGCTGGTTATGATTTGCCGTTTGGTGAGGTGGAGCAAGCGATAGATTATAGTTGGGGCATTGTTTCCAAGGAGGATCATACGGCCAACTATGAGACTACGCTGGAGGCCAGCCGCGCGTGGCAACGCGAAGTCGAAAAGCGGGTAATGGAACGCTTGGGCCTCCCACCTAGGGTACATGACGAAATTTTCTGGAAAATAATCGAAGCCTTTGAAGACCCAGCTACTTATCCGCTCTATCCTGAAACTCGTAGTGTCCTAGAAAGGCTAAAAGCCGAAGGCTATCGGCTCGGTATTATTAGCAATTGGGGTTGGCATTTACCCGAACTTTGCAACAGTCTTGGTCTGACCCAATATTTTGAGGTAATTCTTACTTCCGCCCGCGTGGGTTGTCCTAAGCCGCAGCCTCGTATTTTTGAAACGGCCCTTTCGCAGATCAAGGCCGAACCACACCAAGCTTTTCACATCGGAGATACTTTCAAATCAGACATAGAAGGAGCTTGGAAAGTAAATATGGCGGCACTCTGGCTGGATCGCCGTAACGAGCAATTGCACTTTGAAAAAAAAGGGCCGTTAACTCCTTTACAACGCTCGATTCGGATTGAGAGTCTCAACGAGATCTGGACTTTCCTTGAAACGGGCGTACCCAAAGCCAACTAAGCGAAATTTAAGACCTGTTAGCGTTAACGTAAAGGATAGCAATTAAAGATGAGTGTAGAACAGCGACGGGGAGGTTACCGTCCCCAAGAGCGATCAGGTCGAGCGGAACCTAAAAATGAACCGCCCAAAGGACAGGTTTATGTTGCCATTGACACCGAAAGTACTGGCGTGGATGCTGAGAGCGGTGAAATTATTGAAGTAGCGGTCATCAAATTCAAGCTAGAACAGGGTGGAGTAACCCGTGTAATGGATCAATGGCAAACCTATGTCAAGCCCAAAAATCCGATCCCCTACAAAATTACTCACCTGACCGGCATTAGCCAATCCGATGTCCAAAACGCCCCTCCTTTTAGCCAAATTGAGGAACGGCTGCGCGATTTTTTGGGTAATTTTCCGATTGTAGGTCACTCCATTGAGAGCGATATTGGTTTCTTAGCGCGACACAATTTCGAGGTAACAAATCCGGCCCTTGATACTTACGAACTGGCAACTTTACTTCTGCCCCAAACAGGAAATTATAGCTTGGTAGCGGTAGCGGGAGCCTTGAACGTACATGTGGGCGAATCGCACCGGGCAATGGCTGACACAGTGATGGCGATGCACGTCTTTGCCAGATTAGCCGCGAAAATTGAAGAGTTACCCCCCCAAGTCTTGCACGAGGTAAACCGCATTGCGAAGGAGTTACCAAATTGGACACCGCGCCAACTCTTTCTGGATGTGGCAGAAAACCAACTTCAGGCGGCAAGGCTACAGAGTAGCGGAGCTTTGGGCAACTTGGGTGCCAAACTCAAACAACAATTGGCCGAAAAACACGGGCAAAAAGAAGGAACCGACGAACTCGACTTTATGTTCCTGATACCCCAAGAGACACCCGAACCCTTGCGACCCAATCCCCAACCCCCTGAAATTCCCTATGAAAAATATAGCCATCGCGTCGAAACTATGGCACAGACCATCAATGCCGCTTTTGAAGCAGGGCAACACCTTTTGCTGGAAGTGCAGGGTAACGAGCGGGAACGCGCCCTCGGTTTTTTACTACCTGCGGTTCAAGTGGCGATGGAACAGGGAGAAAGCGTGGTGCTTGCGGTCAATAGTGAGGCCCAACGCGACCGTTTAATCAATCGTCTGATCCCCGAATTGCAACAAATATTGCAAGCGAAAGAAGAGGGCGACAGTAAGCCCGACAAAAAACGGCGTAAGTCGGCGGGTAAAGAAGAAAAAAAATCCTTCACGGCAGCTAACGTTAAATCTCAGAATAATTACCTTTGCCTACGGCGCTGGGAAATCTTCCGCAAAAACGAAGCACTCACTGGCGACGAAAAAAAGATGCTGATTAAGGTGCTACTCTGGTTGCCCAATACAGCCGTAGGAGATAGTGCCGAACTACGCATTACTAATCAGGAACGACTGTGGTCACGGTTTAACAGCCAAAAAGGGCTCTGTCCGGCGGCTTATTGCCCCCAACAACAGCAGTGCTTTTTTAACCGCGCCCGCCAACGAGCCGAAGGAGCGCATATTATAGTCGCCGATCAAGCCCTAGTATTGGCTGATTTGCAAGGGCAAGCCGGAACCTTACCCGCTTACGATCACCTGATTATAGATGAAGCACACCATTTCGAGGACGAAGCCGGGCGACAATTTGGCACAGTTATCACCCCCAACCATCTCTTTGACTTCCTAGATTGGATCAGTCGCCCGACCACTTGGCAGCCTAGCGGAGGTTATAGCGGCTTTATTCATAACTTGGCCCAATATTCTAACAAGGAGACTACCCAAGCCGCCCAAGAATTGTTGGTCAATTTCCGGCTACAAATAATGGCCCAAGTAGAACAGGCCCGTAATGCCGCTGGAGTATTACTCCAAGAATTAGGCGCAATCTTGCAGCAACGCAATCAGGAGACCGGGCAAGGCGATGGACGTATCCGGCTAGATTATAAATTCCGGCAGAGTAATGTTTGGAATGAGTTAGCTGGCCCTTGGGAAGCTTTCAAACTTAATTGGGATGAGCTTTATTACCTAGTGCGCGACCTGCGCGAGGCATGTGAGCCGATTAAGTCGCAACTAAATCAGTTTGAGTGGCTAAGCCTAGATTTGGATTATTATGTCAATCAGACCGATACGCTCCTTTCTAAATTGACCGATGCCTTTGAAGGAGGCGATGCGTCCAATGTCTTTTGGCTGGCCGCTCATCCCCGCACTGGATTGATAAGTCTCTTTAGTCAACCCCTTCAGGTTGCCCCGTCTTTGGATAAACACCTCTTTAGCAAAAAGAAGAGTGTGGCCCTAATTAGTTCGACTTTAACTACCGATGGTGATTTTTCTTTTATCAAGGAGCGGTTGGGCTTGCGCGAGTATGAAAGCCGCGAGGTAAGACTTTCACCCGAACGCGACTACTCCAATATTCTGATGTATCTACCGACCGATTTGCCGGAGCCAAACCAAAACAACTATCAAAAGAACGTGGATCAATATATAACGGAACTGGCAAGAAGTTCTAAAGGACGGACTCTAGTACTCTTTTCATCCAATAGTGCCTTGCGAATGACCTATAAAGCGATTCAGCGTTCTTTGGAAGCCGATAATATTTTAGTATTAGGGCAAGGGTTAGACGGAACCCGCCGCAGCATTATGGATCGCTTTAGAAATACGCATCACTCCTTGATGCTCAGTAACCTTAACTATTGGGAGGCTAACGATTTTAATCAGGATGATGCCGCCGAAAATAGGGCTATTTTCAATACCTTAGCGATTACCAAATTGCCGTTTGACCCACCCGGCGATCCGCTCTTTGCTGCTCGTAGCGAGAGCCGTCTCTTTGATGACCCTTTCGTCCAGTATAGCCTGCCACGCACTATTCTGCGCTTCCGCCAAGCTTTTGAGCGATTGTTGAGTGGTCTTCAAACACCCGGCGTGGTGGTGATGCTGGATAGTCGCCTAACCCGCAAGAGTTATGGTTCACTCTTCCTTAATTCGTTGCCAGCCTTATCACTCCGCCGCGACACCCTCGACCAACTGATTCCGCAGACGGGAGAGTGGTTGCACCACCCGTCGGATGAGGTATAAGCGGTGTTAACTACTTTGGGTAAAGATAAATTCTTATTGGCTTTGCAAGAAGAAGCCAAAGCATTTACAGAAGCCGTTGCCACAGAAAAAGGTGACTGGATTGTTAAAGGATTTATAGATGTTTATAAACGAGTCTACACAATTTCTGTGGATACAAAAGTTATATCTAAAGTTTTAGAGCTGCTTCTATTTCCCAAATTAGCTGACTTTGCAAAGAAGTACGACTACGAAATGGTAATATCTTCTCAGCAAAACTTTTATCCCGACATCTCCTTTATTGATAGAGAGACCGGAAATAAATATGCTGTTGATATAAAAAGCACCTATCGAACAGACTCTGTAAGTGTTAATGGCATGACTCTCGGTGCATTTACTGGATATTTCCATGACCGTAATAGCCATAAAAACATTGTTTTTCCATACAAAGAATATAAATCTCATATAGTTCTCGGAGTTATTTATTCCAAAGCTGAAGAGTTTATAAATGAGCGCAACATTCATTCATTGGATGAGCTAGAGAAAATAAATTCTGTGATAAAGGATTTTGTGTTTTTTGCTCAACCAAAATATAGAATTGCAAGCTCTCTTCCAGGTAGTGGAAATACTAAGAACATAGGCTCAGTAACTCGTATAGAGCAGTTAATTAATGGTACTGGCCCTTTTAGTGAATTGGGAGAGCATATATACGATGATTATTGGATGTTTTACTTAACCAATGATATGGCAAGAGCCGCAGAAACAAATAGACCCTACCAAAACCTCGTCTCCTATAGTGCTTACAAGAATCTTAACCCTGACATCAGTATCGAGACCGCTAAACGTTTAGAGGATTTAGACACTAATTTTACTAAGGAGGCTCCAAGTGGGAGTAATAGTACCTCCGATTAAATGTCAAGGTATAAAAACAAAGCTTGTGCCTCTAATTAAAGAATGTCTAAAAACTCCAATAAAAGGCACTTGGATCGAGCCTTTTTGTGGCTCTTGTGTAGTAGCCTTGAACGTTCAACCAGAACAAGCCCTCCTTACCGATACTAACGAACATATAATCTCACTATATCGGGGTATTCAAGACCAAACGATCAAACCTGGAATAGTCAAAATTTTTTTAGAAGAGGAAGGAAAGAAATTATCTACGGATCAGGAATATTATTATCGAGTGCGGGAAAGATTTAATAAAAGCAAAGATCCTCTGGATTTCCTCTTTCTCAATCGTTCGTGCTTTAATGGGGTTATGCGCTTCAATAAAAATGGTAAATTTAATGTACCCTTTTGTCATAAACCTGAGCGTTTCAGCCAAGCTTATATAACCAAAATCGTAAATCAGGTTAGAGCCTTTAGCGAAGTGGTAAGTAGGAGCGAATGGATTTTTGAAATCGCCGACTTTCGTACAACTTTAGTAAGAAGTAAACCGGATGACTTTGTCTACGCTGATCCACCTTACGCTGGTAGGCACGTAGATTACTTTAATACGTGGAGTGCAAACGACGAGAGTGCTTTAATTAATCATCTCAAAGAAACTCCTTCCAAGTTTCTCCTGTCAACTTGGCATAGTAACAAATACCGAAGTAATCCTCTTCTTGAAGCAAATTGGCAAGGTTCTGGTTTTTTCACTAAAACTTTTGAACATTTCTACCACGTAGGGTCAACCGAGGATCTGCGTAACCCTATGACCGAGGCTCTGATAACTAACTATGCACTCTTGGAAGAAGACAAATCAATCGAGTATAATCAACTCTCATTTATAGGTGGTAGGAATTAACTATGGAAGAGACCTCTACCATAACACCTGATATGGTGATAAAGCAGGTGGTTGAAAAATATCCTGACACTATCCGGGTCTTTGCGAAACATGGGTTGGGCTGCGTCACCTGCTCCATCGCGGCCCTAGATACCATAGAACATGGGGTCAGGCGACATAAGCTGGAACTAGAACCAGTGTTAGCTGACTTGAACTTGATCCTACGTGAGCCGAGCGCGATCCCTGAAGTTCTGACAGGTGGCCTAAAACCACCCACCCCCGGCACCGAGACCGCCACCACCGATAAGATTAAGAAAATCATCGCGATCATCAGTGGCAAGGGTGGAGTCGGTAAATCTTATGTCACCAGTGCTTTAGCGATTGGGTTGAATCGGCTAGGATACCGGGTGGGTATTTTGGATGCAGATATTACCGGGCCAAGTATGCCGCGCACCTTTGGCACGGAGGCACGTCCCGCCCAAGCCGAAGATGGCAAAATTATCCCGGTGATGACTGCCCAAGGGATTAAAATCATCTCCAGCCTCTATTTTGTAAAGGGCGAGGACGAGGCAATTATTTGGCGCGGTCCACTTATCGGCAAGATGATTAAGGATTTTTATAACCAGACCTTCTGGGGTGAACTAGATTACCTGCTAATTGATCTGCCGCCCGGCACCAGTGATGCCGCCATCACCATAATGCAATCGGTTCCCACCAACGGCATTATCTTGGTAGGTACGCCCCAAATGCTGGCAATGAGTATTGTCAAGAAAGCTATTAGGCTGGCAGAAAGAATGCACACCCCAATAGTAGGGGTAGTAGAGAATATGAGCTACCTAATGCTACCAGATAGCGGCAAAAAGCTGCATCTCTTTGGGCAGAGCCAAGGTGAAGCACTAGCCGAAGCCGCTGGTGGGCCATTGCTGGCTTGCCTACCGATTGACCCACGCGCCGCCGAAATGATAGATAACGGTCAGTTGGAAGAGTACCATTCCCTTGAAACCGATGCGCTGGCTGGTAATTTCATGGTTGAGTCCGTGCCGCTTCTCAAAAGTCGTACACTGGCAATCACAGGTTAACTTCCAAATAGATTCTGTAAGAGGGATTTCCAATCCCGATTTGAGGTTAACCTTAAAGCCGCCGCAGCCCTACCCCTGATCGAGAAGGCCTACGACGAAAAAACTGTTGATGATAACGTCATAGATTGGAATAATGTCCAATATGCGTTTGGACTAATAACCGAGGAGGAGTACAAACTTCGCGACGCAGAAAATATGGCGGCACAACGAGCCAAGCTGGAGCGGGAAACACGCAACTTTACCGACTTTAGCGATAAAAATAAGAGAACCAAAGCCCAAAAAGCCAAAGCCAAAGTCAAACGTAAAAAAGAATGGCTGGGTAAAATATGTAAATGGCGGTGGCACCTCCAGCAGCGTTGTACAAGCAACCTTTAGCATAAAATCGGTTTTAGGGGTATAATTCATCTACCTACTAAATAAGTGCAAGACTACACAACTTGCTTATGCTTGAGGAAGAAGATAGAGAAAGAGGTTGAACTTGCCCGATGGCCGAAATAACCAAGTGTATAGATATAAATGTGCCGCTTGAAATAGTTTTCGATTACGTCGCTAATCCGCATAACGCCATAAAATACACCCCTAATTTTACCAAATTTGAGCCAGTCGGTTCAAAGGAACGAGGACTTGGGGCAGTGGTAGAAGCTGCAGGTACTTTTATGGGAATGGGTATTAAGTCTACGCTCGAAATTGTCGAATTTGAAGAGAATGTTAAACTGGTCTCACGTTCCATTGGTGGAGTCAAAAGTACGTCCAAGTGGTACTTTAAGACCCTACCGCAGGGCGGTACCCAAGTTACTTTTATCAGCGATTATTCTCTGCCAGGAAGCAAAATTGGCTGGTTACTCGATAAAATGTTGGTGCAAAAAGATGTCGAACGCACCACCATCGAATGTCTAGTCAACCTGAAAAGACTATTGGAGGGGAAACCAAATTTGAGGGTAGCAACTCCAGCTCAGTGGTAGACTTGGAGTAGTCGGTCGGAGTCGCCCTAGCAGTTTTGAAGTAATCAACCTAGGTGTTCAACTCGTTACGTTGAGCGCCCTGAAAAATTAGAACAGAGTAAGATGCAAGGTAAAAACGGTTTCGCAAAGAGTCCACTACTAGTGGTTTTACTTCTGCTACTAAACGCATGTGGAGGTGAGAGTAGCCTAACCCCAATTGCCACTATCCAAGCCAATCCAAGTCAAACTATACTATCACCGCCACTCGTTACCACCCTAATAGCTACACCTAACCTTTCTGTAGCACCCACCGCTACCTCTGTTCCACCGACCACCATTCCTGCTCTACCTACGCTTGCGCCCACTGCTACCTCTGTCCCACCCACTGCCGCTCCTCTTCCCACTCCTGCGCTATCGCCACGCTATATAGAAGCACTCCGAAAGCGTACTTATAACGGAGGCGAAATCAAGCTGGAGCGGCTTTATTCAAGTACCAACGCTTACACCGCCAATCTCATTACTTACCAAAGCGACGGCCTAAAAATCAGTGGCCTAATCTTCGTACCAAACGGGCCAAGCGGTAAAAAATACCCGGTCGCCCTGATTAATCATGGCTTTTTCCCCACTACGCCGGGAGCCTATGATAGTGGTTGGGATACCTTGCGAGAATTAATGTTTTTCGCCCGTAACGGTTATATCACCCTTGCCAGCGATTATCGCAACTATGCCCGCAGCGATAAAGGCGATAATGAACTCGAACCCGGCTATGCGATTGACCTTCTAAACCTAATCGAGGCCGTCAAAAAATTCCCCCAAGCTGACCCGAACCAAATCACCATTATGGGACATAGTATGGGTGGCGAAATTACTTTAACCGCCATGGTAGTCAACAAAGACCTTAAAGTGGCAGGACTTTTTGGCACAATGTCGCCCGATGCGGCAGATAATTATTATGCCCGGATCAAGTGGGGCGGTAGAACAAACCAGAAATGGATCGAAACTTATGGTACTCCCGACAACCAACCAGAAGTCTATCGCCAAATGTCTCCTTTAACCTATTTCAAAGATGTCAAAGTCCCGGTTATTATCCACTCTGGTAATAACGACACCACCACGCCACCAGCGTGGTCGGTCAAAACTCGTGATGCGTTGCTGGCAGCAGGCAAAAAGGCTGAACTCTACACCTATCCCGGTGAAGGCCACTCGCTCAACGGGGTCGCTTTCGATCAGGCTATGCAGCGTACCCTTAGCTTTTTCAATAGTGTCCTAGGCCGTTAGTGTTTAATGAAGAAGCCCACTTTGAAAATAGGCTAAACCTGCTCGTGTCGTCCCGCTTCCCCCAACGCTTCTTTGATTATATGGAGGCACATCAGTGCAAATTCGAGCAGGATAAGACCCAACCTTGGTTTTGGCGATGCCAAGTGGGTCTACAAGAGGTAGTGGTAATAGTTTGTCGCAACTTACCATTAGAGCAACCTTACTACAAGTGGCTGCTATTCGTACATCAGGTGACACCGATTGTATTAGAACCAGTTTTAAATTATAATAAGCACAGTCTGACAGTACTACATTCTCAGATTGACGGCTATTTGGCTACTATATACAGGCTAGAAGAAAGTTGTAAAAATTCAAGAGGAGTGGAATGACGGTTAAGCTGGAAGAAGTTGAAGCGGAAATTTTGACGGGCGGAGAGAAACCACAAGTTAGAGAGTCCGCCGAAAAAGAGGAGTTGGATGGCTTGGTATTGCTGGCCCTAGAAGATGGTCGTATCTTTCGTGGCTACGGCTTTGGGTCTACAGTCCAAGCCGAAGGCGAAGTGGTTTTTAACACCAGCATGACGGGTTATCAGGAAATTTGTACCGATCCTTCTTACCGAGGGGAAATTGTCTGCTTGACCTACCCGCTCATTGGCAACTATGGTACCACCAAGCTGGATGATGAATCACGCGAGCCTTGGATTAGTGGCTTAGTGGTACGCCAGTATAGCCCGGAGTGGAGTAATTGGCGAGCGGAGACTAGCTTACACCATTATTTAAAGCGACACCGTATTCCCGGTATTTATGGTATTGACACTCGCGCCCTCACCCGCCACCTGCGTAGCCAAGGGTTGCAACGAGGAATAATTGTTCGTCCTCAACTAGGTCAGAACGAGGCCGAAATTGTGGAAAAGGCCCGCCATGCTCTGATGCCTGCCGAAAAGAACGTGGTGGGCGATGTCACCACCCCCTCCATTTATCGTTACTCACCCCGGCCTTTTGAGAGCCTGCCGGAGGGTGTAACTATGCGCTTGGCTGTAATAGATTGTGGCCTGAAAGAAAATATTTTGCGCTCGATGGCCCAACGTGGAATTGAAGCTACCGTAGTGCCTTATGATACTAGTCTCGACGATATTCTGGCTCTTCGGCCAGATGCAGTCTTTACCTCGCCCGGCCCTGGCGATCCAGAGCGAAATGAGCGCACGATTGAGACAATTCAGGGCGTTCTGGATTATCAGCTTCCTTTCTTTGGCATTTGCTTGGGTCATCAATTGCTGGGTTTGGCGATTGGAGCAACCACCAGCCGCCTAAAATTTGGACACCGGGGGGGAAATCATCCGGTTAAGGATTTGGTGAGTGGGCGGGTTCATATCACCTCCCAAAATCATGGTTTCCAAGTGGATGCGGCTAGTGTACCTACTGAAAAGGGCTGGCAGGTGAGCCAGCTAAACCTGAATGATAACTCGGTGGAGGGTTTGGCGCATAACAGTTTATCGGCCTTCTCGGTGCAGTATCACCCGGAAGGTGCGCCCGGCCCACAGGATAACCAGTATCTTTTCGACCGCTTCCTAGCAATGGTGCGTGATAAAACCAGTCCTACTAAAGCTGGCACACTATAGAAGGGAAAAGGTAATAGACCTTGTCTGGTCCTTACGATAAAAACCAAAATTGGTCGCCTGAAGATGAAGATGAAGGCGACTCTAATCTGCCTAAGAGACCAAGAAGAGGTAGTTCTGGTTCCAATCCCAATAACTACCCTACCGAACCTCGGTCTGGTCTACCAGAGGATTACCCGCCCCAAGACGATCCAAGGCGACCTCCGCAAGGAGCTAGACCGAGATCAGGTTATGGTGGCCCTCCGCCCAGAATCCGGCCCAACGATGGTGGTAACTACTCGCCACCGGGAACTGACCCGGAGTATGACGAACCTAATAAGCCGATAAGACGACCTAACCAAAGACGTAACTTAAACTGGTGGGCAAGGCAACCCACCGCGCTTAAAGCTATCGTGATTATTGTGCCTGCCCTTATCTTTATCTATATAGGCGTGTTGCTCTTTTTGTCCACCCGCACCACCAGCCAAGCCACATCCAATCCGACCGCAGTAAGTATGCCTATTGCAATTCCGACTAATACTTTGCCACCACTAACAATTTTGCCAACCGTCCCGGCCCAGAATCCCGCCCCACTCACGCCGATACCTACTGTCACTATTAATCCTAGTTTACCAACCGTTACAAGCGCACCTATTATAACTGCTACCAACTCGCCGACTAACACAGTGGTAGTGGTTAATCCCTCGTCTGCACCTGTCGGTACACCTTCGCCAACGGTAGCACCTGCCACTACCGTGCAACCAGTGGTGACACTAACCAATACCATTCAACCTACGGTAGCACCTACCAATACCATCCAACCTACGGTAGCACCTACCAATACCATCCAACCTAATACGGTAGCACCTACCAATACCATCCAACCTACGGTAGCACCTACCAATACCGTACAACCAACGGTAGCACCTACCAATACCATCCAACCTACCATTACTACGGGGGCAGCGACTACCGCTCCTGTGGCTCTCTGTGCTACAGCTACTCCAACCGCGACTGCTACGCCCACTGGCACGGTTTCAACCCCCACACCGACTTCAACTGCGACTGCTACACCCACTGGCACGTTGCCCATCCCAACGCCAACCTTAACACCCTTGCCCGTTTGTACCCCTAGCGGAAGGTAAGCTTATAAGATACGCAGGGTAGTTGGATTGAACTTTGAGCGAGGGAACCATTAAGAAGAAGTTAAAAAAGAGTGGCGTAAAGCCACTCTTTTTTAACTTCTTGTAATAATAGTGTTCTATTTTGGTCGGCTCGGTGCTGGTGCTTCGATAGTTTCGCCACTCGCTAGTTCAAGGCCGGGGAAATCATTGGGATTTAGATCGGTGTCAATTTTGCAGTTACGCCCAACCTTAATTCCGGCGGGAAGGTTGGCCCGTTTCCCGACAATGGTGATACCACTGTTGAGCCATTCCGGTTCCTTTTTATTAGGAGTGTTATCCTCGCCGTAGCCGATATAGCTATCGGCCCCAATTACCACCTCTTTATCAATTATCGCTCGCTCTACCACCGAGTTTTTTCCGATCACGCTATCCACCATAATAATCGAGTCACGTACTACCGCACCTTCCTCGACAATTACTCCGGGAGATAGGACGCTATGGATCACTTGGCCCCGAATTTGGCAACCGTGTGAAATCAGGCTTCTTTCTACTTTAGCTTGAGAACTGATTACCGCTGGTGGGCGTTCCTCGCTGCGGGTGTAGATCACCCAGTTCCGCTCGTAAAGTTTAAGGGCAGAGGAGGGTTCCAACAATTGCATATTAGCTTCCCAATAAGATTGTATCGTACCTACGTCTTGCCAATAGCCGTTGAAAGAGTAGGCATAGACTCGGTCACCCTCTTTAATCATTTTAGGCAGGATATTGCGCCCAAAATCGTGTTGAGTTTTAGGATCTTCCGCATCTTCGATCAGGTGGTCAAACAAAGCCTCTTTATTAAAGATATAAATTCCCATCGAAACCAGATTGCTTTCAGGTTTGGAGGGTTTTTCCTTAAAATCGGTTACCCGTCCGGTCTCGTCGGTGGTGACAATACCGAAGCGGTGCGCCTCTTCGATGGGCATACGGATCACCCCGACGGTGAGGTCGGCTTCGTTTTCTAGGTGGGCATCAATCATCGGGCGGTAGTCCATCTTATAGATATGGTCGCCACCCAAGATTAAAACATTGTCAGCAATCTGGTCATTTAACTCGGCAATGTTTTGGTAGACGGCATCGGCAGTGCCTCGATCCCAGCCGCCCGAATCTTGGCGACCTAGATAGGGCGAAACCAAGCGCACTCCACCGTGAAGGCGGTCAAGATCCCAAGGCTTGCCATTACCGACATGATCGTGCAAAGACAAGGGGCGGTACTGAGTCAGTACCAACAGGTTGTAGAGGCCCGAATTGACACAATTGCTTAAAGTAAAATCAATAATTCGATACTTTCCAGCAAAAGGCACCGAAGGGATAGCCCTTTTCTCGGATAGAATACTTAAACGCTCCCCTTTCCCACCGGCAAGGATAATTGTGACTACCTCTCTATTTGGCTTGCCCATCCTTGATTATTCTCCTTATTCTTTAGTAAACAGACTATTAACTCCTAATGGCTGAGATTAAGATCAAATTAACAGATATATACCCTTTTTGCAACTCAATTGGGGTTTTATTTTAAGTCCCATACCTTTCAAGTAAGCCCCTGTAGGAGGGCGGTCAGCCGACTTTCTAATCCCGATTTTCGTCATTACCAATTTGAGGCCACTAGAAAAATGAGCTAACGACCTAGCAAAGCTTTAAATAAAATTTCGAGGCAAGTAACGCACAAAGCTAAAAAGAGATTAAAGACAGCGGCAAAGGCAAAGAGCCATGTTAAAGTCAGAAGAATATCTAGAATAGAATGTTGCCAAAATAAGGGTAGATTGAGATTTCCGACCAAAGAGAGAGCCAACAAGAAAAGAATTGGTACGATAAGACCGCTAAACCATCTTCGGCGATCTGGCATACTGGGAAACATATGGCTAGTAACTACAAAGACCAAATAAAGCCAGAGTAAGTTGATGGGACGATTAAGGGTAGCAATAAGCAGGCCCGGCAGAGAAGTTAGCATCTGTAGAGTATTATCGGGTGTCATTTGACTGCCTAAGGTTTGATTGAGGCCCAGCAGAATTGAGAGCAACAATAACAAGGCCACGCCTACAAGCAGAGGAGCCAACCCAATCAAGCTCATTCTGATGGGGTCTCTGCAATAGACTGTAAGTGACCCCAAAGTTATCCAACCCGGTCTGTAGGGATCTCTAGTGGGACGGTAAAAACTTATTTTTCCAGTGCGAACCATCAATATTTTGGCAAAAGACCAGTGGCTTAACTCGTGAATAACCACACCCGGCGAGGTCAAAAAGAAAAACAAACTTTGAACCGTGCTGGGTCGTTTAAAAATAACCCGAACCAGATTTAAAAGGTGTTTGTCCAACCACCATCTAATTACCCAGAAAACACCGCAAATTCCATATAGCCATATTATAGTAGTGGCCCAAAGGTGGTTGCTAATCATGCCAATGTTATACCTCATCTTTATCTAAAAATATACATCTTTGCCTTTCAGGGTTAACCTATTATAACATAAGCAGACTTGAAAACTAGGCCAAAGCTCTAGGTGCAGGTGCTGCCGGGGTTTAAGCTTAGAAAAAATAGGCTTAATAATAGGGTTAGATATTACTTTTAGGCAAAGGTTTACGCATCCGTAAATCATAAACCGGCAAATCTTTGACCCGTCCGTAGCGGTCGGTGTGTTGAGCAGGAGGAAGGTCACGCTCATCTTGATAAATCAGGCAATCATTACCCTCTCCGGCCTCCTCTTGAGTGCGCTGTACTTCCTGCCAAAAGCAACTGGTATTAAAAATACAATTGTCGCAATGCTGGTATTTTTTACGGTCGGCGGCAGAATTATAACCCAATCGTCTACTCCTTACTCAACAATCTCAGGTAGGAACGTATAGCATACGCCCAATCTGAGGTCAGCCTGTGGCGGGCTTATTGCATAGTTATTCTCGTTAAAGATTAATGATAAGCTAGTGCGGTATCAGGAAATTAATTTTAGCAGTGAGTACCACAATAGTCAATTTTACGTGCCTAGATCCACCGATTAATCCCTTCTAATTGATTTCCCTAAAACCCACTAGAGATAGTATAATTCTGCACAAGCAACTTGAGTCTCTTGATAATTGGTAAGCTTTTAATACAGGAGGTATTTTTAAAAATGGGCAAGATCGCTATTCACGGATTTGGACGCATCGGGCGTTCGCTGATGAAAGTAGCTCTGAACCAAAATCTGTTTACACCGGTTTCTATTTCGGACATCAAAGATTTGCCTACTTTGGCCGCGCTATTTGAGGTTGACTCCAACTATGGACGCTGGCACGAGTCGGTTAGTGCCAAAGATGGTAAGCTTAAGGTAGGGGAGCGTGAGATTCTCTTTGTAGACTCTGCCAAAGCTCTTCCAGATTGGAAGGAACTAGGGGTAGACCTAGTGATAGATTGCACCGGACGAGCCACGGTTCGCGCCATCGCCCAAGAACACCTAGATCGTGGCGCAAAACGAGTGCTGGTCAGTGCCCCTAGCAAGACGTTGAAGGATTGCGATATAGTACTGCTGCCAGGGATTAATCTGGAGAGTTATAACCCGGAAGAGCATCGTATTATAAGTATGGCAAGTTGTACTACCAACGCCCTCGCCCCGGTGGTCAAAGTGATTATCGAGAATTTTGGTATTAAGTACGGTCTCTTCTCCACTATCCACGCTTATACCAATACTCAATCGCTAACCGATCAGCCGATGAAGGATCGTCGGGATTCTTGGGCCGCCTCCGAAAACATTATTCCTTCTTCTTCAGGAGCGGCGCGAGCCTTGCAGTTTATTTGGCCGGATCTGAAAATTACAGGCAAAGCCTATCGAGTGCCGACTCGCACGGGCAGCATTGCCGAACTGAACCTTGTTACCGAACGGGCGGTCACTGCACAAGAGGTTAACGATGCGTTTCGGGCGGCGGCAGGTATCGCGCCACTCAAAGGGGTGATGGATATACTGGAGGGTGAGTGGGCCTCCTCGCGCATTTTGGGCGACTCGCACTCCTCGATTATTGACCTGCCACTAACCGCAGTGCAGGAAGGTAACTTGCTTTCGGTAGCCGCGTGGTATGACAACGAATGGGGTTATTCTTCTCGTCTAGCCGAAACTGCGGCCAAAATTTCGTAGTCTAACCCTGTGTCTAATCCCGATTTGGTGTGGTTGCAAATCGGGATTGGAAATCCCTCCTACTGTTGCAAATCGGGATTGGAAATCCCTCCTACTGTTGCAAATCGGGATTGGAAATC
>JACAUC010000059.1 GCA_013390945.1 Candidatus Chloroheliaceae bacterium | reverse complement strand
GTTGGAAGACTATTGGCACTCCAACAGATGGTAAAGTTACCAAAGAATTACTGCCGATACAGTATCTCTTCAGAATGACCTTTGAACTCTCAACGCAGGAGAAATGGTACACTGTATCTGCTGCTAATTCTGAATTAGTGTTCGAAACCGTGAATATGACCATTTCGCTCAAGAAGGTCAACAAGGAATTGATACCCAACCCCAGCGGCTTAGTAGAGTACAATGTTGGTGGTTGGAAGACTATTGGCACTCCAACAGATGGTAAAGTTACCAAAGAATTACTGCCAATACAGTATCTCTTCAGAATGACCCTTGAAGGCTCAAAGCAGGAGAAATGGTACACTGTATCTGCTGCCAATTCTGAATTAGTGTTCGAAACCGTGAATGTGACCTTTTCAGTAACCAAGAACAATAACTCGCTCACTGGCTCGGAGGTACAATACAACGTTAGTGGTTGGACAACTATTGGTAGCACCGACTTAAATGGTACTGTTACCAAGGAATTGTTACCAATACAGTATCTTTTTAGAGCATCAAATGGAGGAACATGGCAGGAGAAATGGGCTACCATAACTGCTGCTACTCCAACTGTCAGCTTCGCCTTCTAATCGGTTTCAGTAATTAAGAGCAAGCCCCTTGCAAGTATCTATAGGAGAACGCAAGGGTCGCTCTCAGAAACGTTTCACTCCAAGATGAATAAAGAAAACAAAGGCAAGGCAGAGGAAGTTTCTCTGCCTTGCCGTTTTATTTTTAGTGGTTTGATCTTGCTTTAACCTTGAGCCGCTTTAAGAAGTTGATCTAGCAAATCTTTGCTATATTTACTCTGAGCCTCTTGGTAAATCGAGCTAGTCGTATTCACAAATACCTGACGCTGTTCAGGAGTAAGCGCCGTTACTTGTACCCCTGCCGCTTTGAATTGTTCCAGAGCCGCTTTTTCGCTGGTATCTATCGCTTTGTTAAGCGTATCGGTCACTTCGCTACCCGCCTCACTTATCGCTTTTTGGAGGTCGGCGGGCAAATTTTTCCAAAAATTCAGACTAAAGTTGAGCAACAGTGGATCCCACGAATAGTTAACGGTAGTCATATAGGGCAAAACTTCTTGGTATTTGTTTACTAAGCTGAAGATAATAGGAGCATCCTGACCATCGAGGGTTTTGGCCTTCAACGCCTTGTAAAGTTCAGGCGAGAAATTCATAGTGACAGGTTCGGCCCCCAATGCCTTTAGTACCCGCGTATAAAGGTTACTCTGTGGAATACGAATCTTCAACCCGGCCAGATCGCTGGGACTAACCACTGGGCGTTTGCTGTTGCTTATCTGTCGAAAGCCTTGATCGTTGAAGGCCAGAACTTTGAAATTATACTGTTCTAAGCCCTGAAGCAGTTGCTTTCCCGTATCACTAGCCAAGAAGCGGAGGGCATTTTCCCGGTTACTAAACAAAAAGGGATAGTTCAACAGTTCAATGGTAGGATCAATCGTGCCAAAGAAAGAGGCTTGCGAGACAATCGCCTCTAATTTGTCCGCCCTTACCATGTTAACCGCCGTCAATTGGTCACCACCAGCAATACTGGAGTTGGGGAATAGCTCAACTTCAACCCGGCCTCCGGTCTTTTGAGCAACCAGTTCCATAAAGCGGATTGCCATTGTGCCGTTAGCGGTCTCTTTTTCACCGGGAAAAGAGAGCCGAATCTTAATCTTGTCTGTGGCAGTACTGCTACCCGCCGTAGTAGCAGCCTTATCCGGGGACAACGTAGTACTAGCGTTAGTAGTTACCTTATTCGAGGACGAGGTGGTACTGGCGGAAGCAGGTGTAGCGTTGCCCAAGTTAGCGGTAGGAACGGCTTGCACCGTAGCGGTGACAGACTGCGTGACGGTGGGATTGTCACCACAGCTACTTAACACCACCGTACTCAAGAGCGCGATAAGCATCAAACCTAACCCACCAAAAGTCGGGCGGTACGAGTTAAAATGTTTCAAGGATTGCATAGAACCTCCAAATAGAGTCATTAAGCTAAGCTTGATTAAACCTTGCCTTAAACTGGCTGTGTCAGGACAGGATCACTTTGGATTTAGAGTTATTGGCTAAGGCAAGGTTCATACCGGCTTTACACTTTAGGATGGTACTCATTGGTGGCTTGACCGGAAATTTATTTCCGGTTGGACTACCCGAATTGTAAAGCGAAGGTTCCCGATTTTGAACCTTGCCTAAATCCCATTAGCAACTGGTAATTTTAATTCCGCCAACCTAGTAGTAAGAGTATTGGCGATGACACTCAATTGGGAGGAGGTAGCCGCTACCTGATTACTACCTTCGGCCCCAATATTTACCGATTCGGTTATAGAATCAAGGCTGGTTACAATTTGGGCACTGGCGGCCTGTTGCTCAAGGGAAGACGATTTAATCTGTTGGGCTTGGTAAGTCGAATTTTCAGCCGCTTTCAGAATGGCCTGTGCCGCCTGCTGATTTTCAGCCACCTTTCCATGCACCATCTGCATCGTCTCTTCCACTCTAGTTCCCATATTAACCACCTTACCGATATTAGCTTGGCGTTCTTCAGCCTGCTGCCGGGTATGCTGGATAGATTGTCGCGTGGTAGAGATTAAATTTCGGATTTGATCGGCAGCCTGCGAGCTTCGAGCGGCTAAGCTTTTGACTTCCTGTGCGATTACGCCAAAACGCTGCCCCTGTGCGCCTGCCCCGGCCGCCTCAATACTGGCGTTCAAAGCCAAAAGGTGCGTCTGGTGCGCCAAATCGGTTACGGTATGTACAATACTCTCGGTTCCATGACTTTGTTGATCCAGCCTATTTAGCTGCCCAATTAAATAACTAAAATCACTATTGGCCGTCTCGATTTGCTCTATCGCACTCTCCACCACCTGTTTTAACTGTTGTACTGCCGTACTGACCTCTTTGGAAGTGCCGTTGACGGTGTGTACTTGCACGAGGGTATGTTGGGCAGCGTCCGCTACCTCTGAAGCACCTTCACTTATTAACTGAGCCGTTTTATTCAATTCTTGCATCGAACTATAGACCTGCGTCACAAAAGAGGCTTGCCTAGTGACATATTCAGCCTGCTTCCGGCTAACCAGCTTTAAATTAATAACGGCCTTTTCAATATCCTCACCAAGCATCACACCCTCCAGTAAGCCCCGAAAAGTCCCTACGCTGAGATTAAGAGCCTTGACCAGATCACCCAATTCATCTTGGTTAGAGAGTTGCAAGGTTTGGCTAAAATCCCCCGCAGAAACTTTTTCAAGGTACTGACGAGTCAGAGCCAGTGGTCTACCAAGCGTACTGGAAAGAAGCCAAGCCAAGAAAATAGTGCAGACTACCCCCAAGAGTCCGGTAATAAGAGCAGTCGCCTTGGTAAAGGTGCTACTTGCGCGGCTATCCAGAATAAACTGCTGGCTCTCTTGTTCTAGCTCTTTGAGGTAAATCTCGATATTGGAAATCACTGCATTGCGTAAAGCCAAATTTGTAGACCAAAGTTGGTCAGACTTAGCAAGGTTTTGCTGTTGTAGGAGCCGATTTAGCTCGGTAAAGACCTTATCTAGCTCTTTATAGCTTTGGACTAAGCGGGATAAAAGGCTGGCAGGATTCTGAAATTTGTCTGGCTCATCCAATTGCATTCTGGTCAGGCTATCCTGTGATTGGAGGGAATAGGAGGAATTAATAGTTCTTTGCTGAGTAAGATAAATCGCGTCACCATAAGCATTTAGTTGGCTTTGGAAAAGTTCTTTAAAAGTGCGGGCATCTGTCAGTGCCAAACTCTTCTGCCGCTCAGCAGCAGAACTTGTTTCCTGATTTAAAATATTTATAAAGACCAAAGTGCTACTGATAATTATAATTACTAGCAAGGTTAAAAAGCAGATAGTAACTTTTCGGGTTACACTCCAATTTAGCTGCTGAAACAGAACAACAACGAAGCTCTGTCGCTTCATAACTAGTAAGCACTCCTCTTCTTTTGGGTTAGCTACTACATTTAACCAATTTGTAATGTCCCTCAAAGGAGAGGCACATAGTCAGATTGGTTTAAAGGTCGGCTTTGGTGATGGCTTTGACGGGAGTCTTGATCCAACTTGCCACCTGTTCGCCTGCCAGAAGTTTCAGGGCGTTGTCTATACCGAAGATAGCCTGCTGTGAACCATATTGGTCAACCGTTACCAGCACCTTGCCCTCTTTTATCAAAAGCTGAACCTCTGGTATATTATCAAAACCTGCTATCTGTACTTTATTACCTGCGCCAGTAGTCTCCAAGGCTTTGATTACTCCTAGAACCATCGAGTCGTTGGCACACATCACCCCTTGCACATTCGGGTAAGCGGTCAAGAGATTGATAAAGATAGTGCGGGCCTCTTCCATTTCCCAATGGGCCGTCTTAGATTGGAGCAGGTTTAGACCACCTTCTTGGACTGCCGCTAAAAAGCCATTCTTACGCTGCAACGCATTAGCCGCACCAGGATTACCCTCTAAGAGAACTACCTTTCCACCGACCCCCAGCGTCTTTGCCAGAACGTCGCCTGAAAGCTTGGCTCCGGCGGCATTGTCTGGTCCGACGAAGACTAGATCAATTTCGGCCTTCTTCATTGACCCATCATCCAACTTCACATCAATATTGACGACTTTGATACCGGCCTTAACCGCTTTAGCCAGCACCGGAACCAGACCGTAGGAGTCGGCAGGGGCAATTACAATCGCATCCACCTTTTGCTTGATAAGATTCTCTACGATAGTGGCTTGCTCGTCAATATCGGTTTCGGTTTGAATACCAGTGGTAATGAGCTTGAAAGTTCCCTTCTGCTGCTGGTATTTCAAAGCAGCGTCCCGCATATCTTTGAAAAAAGTGTTATTCAGTGACTTCATCACCAGCCCAATCGTCGGGCCAGTTCCACCGGTGCTTGCCACAATTGCTCCGGCACTAGTAGGGGTAACCGAAATAGTCTTTGTGGTCAACGAAGTAACCGTCTCACCGCAACCGACTAAGGCATAACCGGCTAGGCCCAGCACACCCATTCTGGTTAAAAAGCGGCGACGTGAAAGGTGGGTGTAATACCCGCTTGATACTTCTGTAGTTTCGTTAGACATCCTTGTCCCTCTTATCCTTGTTTGTTTTAAGACTAAATTTTAACCGTTACTATAATTCGGAAAAACCTTCTTTAGCTGATAGCTAAAGAAGGTAATTTTAGTGCGGCCAAGCGTAAAGCTAACGACTGTGACATCGCATCAAGCTCGCCGGAAGTATCTACTACACGCTTACTATGCTCAGCACTCGTCGTAATCACTTGGCTAATAGAACTTACTGCTGTTAGTACTTGATGACTGGCATTCTGTTGTTGTTGGGTAGCCGCTTTAATCTGTCCAGCCTGTTGGACAGATTGGGAGGCCACCTGTAAAATTTCCTCTACCGCCTTGTGGTTAAGTTCCGAATTTTCTAGGGTCGCTCTGGCTAAAAAATCCACCTCCTCACCTAACGTAACCACCAGATTAAGACTCTTCTGGCTTTCTTGAGATTGGACAACGGTCTGGTGAATAGACTTACGGATTACAGTGAGTAGTTCAGCAATATCTTTAGCGGAATCAGCACTATGGATGGCTAGGTCTTTAATCTGTTTGGCGACGGCCTTGAATCTAGCACCATTTTGGCCTGACCCTGCCGCCTCAATGGCAGCGTTTAGTGCGAGGAGGTTAATATTTCGAGCAATATCAGAAATTATAATTACAATTTTCTGGCTGTTCTGGCTATGCTGGTCAACTTCTTCCAACTGTCTAATCAAACTGATAAAATCTTCATTGGCTTTAACAATAGCACCATCGGCCTCCGCCACTGCTCCTTGCAAACGGAGCATAGTCTCTTCTGACTTTACACTGATAAGATTGACCTGTTGGGCTTGGACTAAGGTGGTTTCAGCAGCATAAGAGACCCTCGTAGCGTTAGTGCTAATAGTATTAGCCGAGGTAGTCAGTTCTTGGAGGGTCATTCTAACTTGGGAAATGAGTTCGACCTGTTCGTTAGAATATTGGGCCTGCTCGCCACTAATCTGTCTCAGGTTTTTAGCTGCCGCTTCTACCTGTGAACCAATATTAAAGCTTTCGACCAGACCTTGGAGCGTTTTTACACTTATATTGAGAACTCGTGCCATATCGCCCAACTCATCCCGGTTAATCAATACAAGCTGACCACTGAAATCTCCGATTGCCATTCTTTCCAGAAAGCGGCGAGTAGCCGCTAAGGGATTACCAATGGTAGATGAGAGTAACCAAGCGCAGACTAGCGCAAACAAAACCCCTAAGAAACCAGTCACCACTACCGTAATTTTAGTTAGCAGAGAGGTAAAATTGCTTTGGTGCAGGGCATCTTGTTGCTCCTCTTCCAACTGAGTGTGTAGCTGTAACTGCTGGGTGTTCGCACTCTCGTTTCGGCGTAGTTCAAGGCTAGTAGCCCATAGGATAATAACTTCGTCAGACTTGCCATTTTGCAGTAAGGTGTTAAGTTGGTCAAAGAGAGTAGAAAGCTGATCATAACCCTCTACTATTTGATATAGCAAACTGCTGCTATTTTGAAGTTGTCCGGGATTGTCCGCCTTGACCAGATCGAGGGCCGCCCTAGTACTTACTTGATAGTGTTTATCTATTACCGCTTTATCTTGGTTGAGATAGATCATGTCGTTGTAAATATTTAAGGTGTTCCTTAGTTGCTGGTCGAAAATATCCAAATGAGTTAAAGCGGTGCCTGCTTGATTTTGGATGCTGATGCTCTTCTCCATAGATTGAATTGAAAGAAAAACCACCGTATTGCTGATAAAGATTAAAAAGACCAACAAAGCTAGACACATGCTAATTTTGCGGCTAACACTCCATTTCAAACTTTGGAAAGACTTGATAACTAGGTTGAACATTTCAAATAATCTCAGTCTAACCCACTATTAAATAGTAGGGAAAATCATGGAAATATAATCTTAATAAGAAATTCTGGCAAGAATTTAGCCGACCATTATGATGCAATTATCTAAAGTACGTAAAGTACGTTGGCTGAAACCGCTTTCAACCTAGCTCCACCATTTTTAGGGGCTGTTAGTAATTTTACTCCAAAAGTTCACCGCCCGTCAATCCTACAAAATGGCTATTTTGGTGCATCTTTATCAATATTCTTGACAAAGCACTCCTTCCTCAAGGCAAAAGTCTTACCCAACTATGACCGCTTTATGGCGAAGAGACCGCAGGCCATCGGAAACCTTTCAGCCATTGACGGGGTGTGATAGAATGAACCTGTAGTAGACATAACGATGTTTGGAATCGCGTTTATTCGAGCGAAGCAGGGCTTGTAGTAATCTTTTAATGAAACTAGAAATTACCTTTGATCTTAATCTAAAATGGCTGCGGATAATAGCGGCTTTTTTGGTGCTGGCAACCCTTTTACCAGCCTTTTCTACCTCCAACAGCTATGCTGCACCCTATACCACCGAATTTATTGGTAATAGCGTACAAGGACGGCCTATCGTAGCCTACCGTTTCGGGCAAGGGCCAACCCATATTGCCTTTATCGGGGGTATCCATCAGGGCAGCGAAAGCAATGCCACTGATTTAATCTTTAAAGCGATTGCCTATTACACCGACAAACCCAACGAAATTCCAACCGGTTTGACGGTCTATTTTATTCCCAACTTCAACCCCGATGGCCGAGAACTCAAACAACGTACCAACGCACGAGGCGTAGACCTGAACCGCAACTGGCCGACCCAAGACTGGAAGCAGGATACCTACGATGTGGAGGGATTGGTAAAAGGGGGTGGTGGGCCAAAACCCTTCAGTGAGCCAGAAACGGATGCGCTCTGGAAATATATCCAAAGCAACGATATTATTTCCGCCATCATTTACCACTCCAAGGGTGGTAATGTGATAGACAGCCTACCCACCGCCGCAGGTCAACGCTACGCTACCAACCTAGCCCGTACCCTCGCCTATGTCACGGGCTATACCTACCTCGACATTTGGGGCTACTATGATATAAGTGGCGAAACCACTGATTTTCTCAATTCTAAAGGAATCTACTCCCTAACAGTTGAACTTTATAGCTATACCGATATGGATTGGAACCAGAATTTGCGCGGCTTTTCCGCCGTAATCTCCTTTTTCACCCCCCGCTTTTTCAACGAAACCGGACAGAGCCTGAGCGGTCGGTTGCTGGCCTATTGGAATAGCAATGGGGCCGCCAAAACTATGGGCAACCCCACCAGCGATGCCCAAGAACAGGGCAATAAGCTCTGGCAACAGTTTGAACAAGGTACTCTAACCCTAGATCGCAAGAGTGGGCTAATGGCTTGGAAAGAACACGGCACTGGCCCGGTAGATGTACCCCTAAGCGGTCCGCCCTTAATCAAACCCACCCCCGGCTTGAAGTTGAGCGGTATTCCCGTCCCACAAAAGAATAAGGTTCCCCCAGTAGACCAACAAAGTACCCAAGTGCGGGATAAAGTTAACCAATTGCAACAGGATGCCCACGACTTAGAGCAACTGTTTTTTAGCCTGAGCCAGCGCATCAGCCGTTTGCCCAACAGCCCAATCATACCCTCTATTACAGCCCCACCCGCCAGCGATTTAGAAAAAGAGATCAAAGTGGTGCTTAATACCAATTCGATTGCAACCATTTTCGCTTACGAAAAGGGTAAGCTCATTCGCACCTTTGGAGCCTTCAGCGGTAAGCCCGGCTTCGATACACCCAAAGGGCAATTCAAGGTCAGTCTCAAACTACTTCTACTTAAAACTAATCGTTGGTACGAAGATGACGGTACGGAATATTATCTAAACCACTATCTCTCCTTCACCAATACGGTTCTAGCTGCCACTGGTACACCCGACGATTGGGCCTTCCACCAGATGCGGATTCCGGTCAGTGGCCCCGATGCTGGACAGATGCAAACCGGGCCGTCCCACGGTTGCCTTGCCCTCAGTCCCAGCGATGCCGAATGGCTCTTTAATTGGGCCACCACTGGCACACCTGTCGCCATCAACTAAACCTTTTTCCGTATCTTCTCAATAGGTAGGGGGTTATTGAGTAAACCAGCCGCAGGTTGGGCGTATGCAATACACCCCTACCCCGATTTTCCTGTGGGATACCGCTCTGTCGGTTGTTTTTTTTATGAATAAACCCTTGCCATTATTGCTATTATGAGGTATACTTATTTGTAAAATAATTCACATAACCGTTTACCCTTAAAAATAGAAACGTAGCAGCTTCTAAATAACACATTCGCTTTGCTTAATAAAAGGCTAAATTAGCACAGAACAGCGAGGATTCAAGCGATGTTGCTTAGCGATGCTTACTACTTTAGGTTAAACCAGCCTGCTCAAGTGAGACGACTGGTGCTGATTGTATTTCTGATGTTACTACCCTTAATTCCTAGTAAGGGAGTAACCTTTTCCCCGGTTCAAACCGTCCCTGCTGACAAGGCGCAAGTCAGCACTGCCAGCAGCACTGCCAACAGTAATACCGCCCAGACAACCACTGACACCGCCAATGCTCCAGTCCTAGAAAACCCGACTGTGAGTAAGTCGGAAGAGATGCCGCAAGGTCTCTATGCCGCTTGGATAGAGACCCAAAACCGGGAAGCAGCGGGCGATAGTAACTACCGTTTAGAGACCACCGAAGCAGGCGAAATAGAGGGACGCAACCCAGCCCAAGGTCTAAAACTCTCTTTTCAAACCAACGGCGTAACTATCAATGGAATGAGCCTTGCTTTGACCGGAATCGGTTATCAGGATCAAGTTTTGGAGCCTCCAGCAACGGTAGCTCCAATTGCCAACAACAACCGCGTCGAATACCAGCGTGGTAGAGGTTTGACGGAGTGGTACTCCAACAATCCTGAAGGGCTGGAACAGGGTTTTACTTTGACACAAGCTTGGCCCGGACGATCAGCCGAGACGAATGGGAACGAACTAGCCCTAGAATTATCCATGACAGGTGGCTTATTCCGTAATAGTGGAGATGGGCTAACACTGGTCTCAGGAGAGGGCAATCTCACGCATTACAGGGGATTATATGTCTACGATGCCACCGGAAGGAGACTAGAGAGTCGAATGGAAGTGAGTGGAAACGACCAACCAGAAGGGTCAACCGCTCACATTCTAGTCAAACTTGAGGGAGCGCAGTATCCCCTAGTGATTGATCCTATGGTGCAAGGTCAGAAATTAATTTCCACCGCTAACACAAATGGTGACCAATTTGGTAATGCTGTGGCGCTGAGCAGTGATGGCAACATCGCCTTGATTGGTGCGCCTAAAAAGATCTTCGCCGGGACGAATATGCCTCAAATCTGGCAAGGCGCAGCTTACATCTTCACCCGCACTGGTTCTACTTGGGTACAACAGCAGATCTTAACGGCCACTAATAGCGCGTATGGTGACCAATTTGGTAATGCTGTGGCGTTGAGCAGTGATGGCAACACTGCTCTAGTTGGTGCTTACTGGAAATGGTTTGGGATGAATGGCAATCAGGGCGCGGCTTACATTTTTACCCGCACTGGTGCTATTTGGGCGCAACATCAAATGCTAACTTCCACCAATGGCGCGGGTAATGACTATTTTGGTTCGGCGGTGGCTCTGAGCAGTAATGGTAGCACCGCCCTAATTGCCGCTCCCGGTAAGGAGAACAATCAGGGCGCGGCTTATATTTTTACTCAAACCAATAATACTTGGACACAGCAACAGATCTTGACCGCTACTAATGGCACGGCTAATGACCAATTTGGTAATGCTGTGGCGTTGAGCAGTGATGGTAGCACCGCCCTAATGGGCGCTCCCAACAAGATTTTTGGGCAAAACCTCAATCAGGGATCGGCTTATATCTTTACCCAAACCAATAATACTTGGACACAGCAAGCGATATTGACCGCCACCAATAGCTCTGGTTGGGATCATTTTGGTTCGGCGGTGGCTCTGAACAGTAATGGCAACACTGCCCTAGTTGGTGCTTACAGCAAATATATCAATGGGAGCAACCAAGGTGCGGCTTATATCTTCACCCGCACTGGTTTTACTTGGGCGCAAGAGGGAACAGCCTTAACCTCCAATAGTGGTGCAGCTAATGATGGCTTTGGTTCAGCAGTGGTCTTGAGTAGTGATGGTAACATCGCCCTAATTGGTGCCAACAACAAGAATGGCGGGCAGGGCGCGGCTTATAGCTTTACTCGCACCAATAGTACTTGGACACAACAGGCAATCTTGACTGCCGCCAATGGTACGGCTAAGGACAAATTTGGCAACGCCTTGGCATTGAGTGGTAGTGGTTCTACCATCTTGATTGCGGCTTCCAGCAAGACCATGGGGGGAACTGGCAATCAAGGTGCAACTTACATCTTCATTCCTACCAATATTACTTGGACACAACAGGCAGTCTTATCAGACACCACTGGCGCGGACTGGGACTACTTCGGTACAGCGGTCGCCTTGAGTAGTGATGGTCTAACCGCTCTGATTGGCGCTCCCCTCGAGAATATCGAGGGAGTGGTCTATGCCTACACCCGCACGGGGTCTACTTGGACGCAACAGACGGTCATCTATCCCACCAATGGCGGATATGGTAGCAACTTTGGCAATGCAGTGGCCTTGAGTAGTGATGGCAACATCGCCCTGATCGGTGCTAATACCCAGAACGGCGGACAGGGCGCAGCTTACATCTTCACCCGCACCAATAGTACTTGGGCGCAAGAAGCGGTCTTAACTGACACCACTGGCATGGGTAATGACCAATTTGGCGTAGCGGTGGCTCTGGGTAGTAATGGCAACACCGCCCTAATTGGTGCTAACAACAAGGGGGGGGGTAATAATATCTGGCAGGGCGCAGCTTTCGTCTTTACCCGCACTGGCTCTACTTGGGTACAAGAAGCAGTCTTGACGGATACTACTGGCATAAGTAATGACCAATTTGGCGCGGCGGTGGCCTTGAGTAGTGATGGTAATACTGCCCTGATTGGCACTCTTCACAAGGCTATCACTGTAAGCGGCGTACTGCATGGCAATCAGGGCGCGGCTTTCGTCTTTACCCGCACGGGATCTACTTGGGCGCAAGCACAGCAATTGATTGACAGCAATGGCAATGCCGGTGACCAATTCGGTACGGCGGTAACACTGAGTGGCGAGGGCAACACCGCCCTAATTGGCTCTCCTTTCAAAACTTTCGGGACGAACAATTTCCAAGGCGCAGCCTACATATTTACGCAGACTGGTGCTACTTGGACACAACAAGCGGTCTTGACTACCACCAATGGTATGTATGGTGACCAATTCGGTACGGCGGTAGCCTTGAGTAGTGATGGCAATATTGCCCTGATTGGCGCTCAATGGAAGAGTATTGGGACAAACATTGCTCAGGGCGCGGCTTACATTCTTGCACGGACTGGTGCTACTTGGACACAGCAGCCACAGTTGACCGCCAACGATGGCAATCCGAACGACCACTTTGGTACAGCAGTGGCACTAAGCGGTGCTGGTAATATCGCCCTGATTGGTGCTTACAACAAGACTAGCGGGGTAAACGGTAATCAAGGGGCGGCTTACACTTTTGGGCTTCAGTCCACGACTATTACGCTAACGGCTAACCCTCTCGCCACTTCAGATTATGGTCAGACCGTGACCTTAACCGCCACTATTAGCCCAACCAACACCACAGGTTCGGTTGATTTCAAGGATGGTTCGAATACACTAAATGGTAGTCCGGTAGCAATTATTAATGGTATAGCAACCCTTACCATCAGCACTTTGATTACTGGTAGTCACACTTTTACAGCCACTTACAGTGGGGATATTGGCTACGCTGGTAGCAATTCCAACGTTATAAACTATAAGGTGTATGGCATAGTGATAGTGAACCAAATCACTGATAATGGTCTCGGCAATACAGTTGGTACACTCTCTTACGCGCTGAAATATTTTACCAGCACACCGCTAACCATTACCTTTGCCTTGGTCAATACCAACACCATCAACTTTAACGGCCCTCTGAATTCTAGCATCAGGGCGGGGGTAGCGATAGATGGTGGTAACACTTGTGGTTCGCCTCCGTCGGTAGTTATCAATGGCAATGGGGTTACGGGAGATGGTCTGGTACTCAACGGTAACAACTTCCTAAGAAACATCTGGATCAAAGGTTTTACCAAACGGCAGATCACCACCTCCGCCCTAAGCCTAGCCCCTTGGGTGAAAAACCGCTTACAATGTGTGTGGGTCTCTCGATAAGTTAAAGCGGGAAATCAATTGGCAGAACTTAGGTTAGGCAATATCCCACAGGGTTTATCACAATCCATGTGGGATGCCGCCCCGCCAGTTGAATTCAACGAAATACACACTACCTAACACAATGTTGTATAATATAGAAATTGAGCGAAGGAGTGGTTGGTTGGAAGGGTAGATCGAGAAAGAGGAATTCTAGAACTTTTGAAACAGTTAGAAAAGTATAAAGACTTGAAGCAACGCAAAGAAAAGGGAGTCGAGATACCGGCTGCTAACTTGGCAAATCTGACCCCGCCGCAAATTGTGGCTGCCTTGGACAAATATATTGTCGGGCAACGGGATGCAAAGCGGGCAGTAGCCATCGCTTTACGCAATCGCTACCGTCGCCAACAGCTTAGCGAAGAGATGCGGGATGAGATCGCGCCCAAAAATATTATGATGATCGGCCCCACCGGAGTAGGTAAAACCGAGGTGGCCCGACGTATGGCAAAGCTGATTGATGCCCCCTTTCTTAAAGTAGAGGCCACCAAATTTACCGAAGTCGGTTATGTTGGCCGAGATGTAGAATCCATAATCCGTGATCTAGTTGAAGTTAGCGTTTCAATGGTTCACGATGAAAAGCTGCGCGAAGTACGGTCTCAGGCGGAAGGTATCGCTACCGAAAAATTAATCAATTATTTGGTACAACAGCTTTATGCCAAAGAGAAGGGAAAGAACCGACGCAGTAGCCAAAGACTGGTAGAAGAGGCCGCCGAGGAGAAAGAGCCCAAGATTCTAGCACCCTCCCTTAACCCCGAAAAAATAGTAGAAGCCGACATAGCAATCCTCCCCCACCGAGAAACAGAGCATGAAAAGCAAGTCTCTCCCGAAGAAGTACGCCTTTTGCAACGCCGCCGCCGCCGAGTAGCCGCAATGTTGCGCCAGCACAAACTGGAAGAAGAGACCATCGAAATTGATCTGGATAATGACGAGCCCTTTGGCGGTGTAGTAGAATTTGTGGCCGGGCTAAACCCGGACGAATCGGGCGATAATTTCCAAGACTTTATGGAAAACCTAGGATCGCTCACCCGCCGCCGTTCGCGTCGAGTCTCGGTGAAAGAGGCCCGCCGCTTGCTCACCAATGAGGAAGCTAATAAATTAATTGACTTTGACGGAGTGGTGGATGCCTCGGTGGAACGCACCGAACAGTTAGGTGTAGTCTTTATAGATGAACTGGATAAAATCGTCGGTAATGGCAACGAGACCGGCCCAGATGTATCAGGAGAGGGCGTACAACGTGACCTACTACCTATAGTAGAAGGTTCGACGGTGATGACTCGCTATGGCCCAGTCAAAACCGATCATATCTTGTTCATTGCCGCCGGGTCTTTCCATTCGTCCAAACCCGCCGATTTAATCCCGGAACTACAGGGTCGCTTCCCCCTTCGGGTAGAACTAGACAGCCTCGATCAAGATGATTTGAAAGAGATTTTGGTTAAACCGGAAAATTCCCTAACCAAACAGTATGTGGCTTTGCTAGGCACCGAAAAGGTGTCGCTCTCTTTTGAGGAGAGCGGGCTAGATGAGATTGCTCATATGGCCTCCGAAGTAAATATGAAAACCGAGGACATCGGGGCGCGTCGTCTGCATACCATTATGGAAAAGGTACTGGAAGAGATTTCCTTTAGTGCTACCGAACACGTCGGTCAGACTATCCAGATTGATCGCAAATATGTCCTTGACCGGATAGGTGATTTGCTGGAAGACGAAGACCTAAGCAAATTTATCCTTTAGCCAAACAGAGAAACATAAATATCATGTTGTCGTGGCTAGGTCACGGCATTTTTGCTTAAAATAGAATTTTTTGAGGGGAGACCATGGAGCTAACAATTGCCCAAATACAAGAGATTATACCGCACCGCTATCCTTTCCTATTAGTGGATAAAATAATCGAGGTAGAATGGGGCAAACGGGCGGTAGGTATCAAAAATGTAACCGCAAACGAGTGGTATTTTCAAGGCCATTTCCCGGCTTACCCGGTAATGCCGGGGGTGTTAATTGTCGAAGCCCTAGCCCAAGTGGTAGCGGTAACTGTTTTAGGCTTGGACGAGTATAAAGGGCGAATTGGTTTTTTTGGTGGCATTGATGGCTTGCGCTTCAAACGACAGGTAGTACCCGGTGACGTGCTGCGCTTGGAAGCCCAAATTACTCAAGTGCGCGGGCCAGTTTGCAAAGCCACTGGTTTAGCCACCGTCAACGGCGAGGTGGCTTGCCGAGGAGAAATGACCTTTGCTATTGGCCCCGCCGCTAACTCCTAAACTTGACCCGACTTGAGCCGAAGGAAGGGAGGGGCATTTTGCAACGCAAACGCACGGACTACTGGCGAGAAGAAGTTATAACCCTAGCCTGTCAAATCGGGCGTAACCTTTTCGATAGTCCGCGCCAAATACGCGGTCGCCCGATACCCTCCCTTTTAGAATTGCCAGACGGAGCCCGAATCGCCATAATAAAGCCCTGCTGTCTCGGCGATGTAGTCCTTTCTACGCCACTAATACGGGCAATAAATGAGGCGCGGCCTGACTTTCAGCTTGATTTTGTAGTAAGTGCTTGGGCCAAACCCGTTCTGGAACATAATCCCCGACTACGGAACCTAATAGATACGGGCTTTGAGGGATCTAGTTTTAGTTTAAGACAATATCTAAATTTAATCCAACAATTGCGGAGTCGGAAATATCAAGCCGCCCTAGTACTAGATCGCTCACCGTTGTTAGCCTTGCTACCTTGGCTGGCTGGTATTCCGCTAAGAGCCGGATTGGACAGCCGAGGGCGTGGCTTCGCCCTGAATCTCCGGGCAAAATTGGAGGCCAATGACCCACTACAACACGAAGCCGAAATTTACCTAGGCGTAGCGCGAGTAGCAGGTATTCCCACTCCCAACGCCCAAGCCGAGTTTTATCCGGGAGAAGCCTCCAAAAGTAGCTTCCGGCGCAAAGCCGCAGAGTTGGGCCTTGATCTAGGACAACCCCTAGTAGTAATTCACCCAGGCGGCGGTCATAATCCTGATACCGTAGTGCTATCTAAACGTTGGCCTGCCCCTAATTTCGGAGAAATTGCCCAACGGTTAGCACAAAGCAAGGTACAAGTAGTTTTTATTGGGGCATCCAGCGACCGTGAATTAGCTGAAAGAGCCCTGAAAGTGGCAGGGTCATCGCCACGCCTTATCAATGCCGTCGAAAAATTCAACCTTGCCGAAAGTGGCGCACTTTTCGAGCAGGCCGGACTCTTTGTAGGCAATGATACTGGTCTGATGCACCTTGCGGTAGCTTGCGATACGCCTACCGTAGCAATTTTTGGCCCTAGCAGCCCGGTCGCCTACGGTCCTTTTACCGCACAAGGCCGGGCGGTCTCACCTCTAAAACAGTTTGTGCCAGAGGGGTTGCCACTGAATGAATATCAGGCACTATCGGTGGCCGAAGGAGGCATTGCAGGGGTGACTATTAACCAAGTCTGGGAGGCAATTCAGCTTTTTCTTCCAGTAAAATCCAGACCACAGAGCAGTTGTTCAGGGAGTTGAGGCAACATGATGAATATCAAACAGAAGGCTAAAAGGCAAATACGAGGACTATTTTTGCATAGTTTACGTCGGGCGGCGCGTCCGGTCTTGCGCTATCGGGCCACTCCTCCCGATCTAGCCAAACCACCGCAACGACTACTAGTGCTGCGGCCCGATCACTTAGGCGATTTGCTGATGACTACCCCAGCCCTTTCGCTTTTGCGTCACGCACTGCCAAAGACCGAAATTACCGCGCTCGTTGGCCCTTGGGGTGCTGCTTCACTTCAAAATAATTCCGACGTGGATAATATAGTCCGCTGCGAATTTCCAGGCTTTAGCCGCGAGCCAAAAGCCAATCCCTTTGCACCCTACCTCTACGCTTTGGAGCAGTCGCGGATATTGCGGCAATCAGGCTATGAAGCCGCCATCAATTTCCGCTATGACTTCTGGTGGGGCGCATTGCTAACGTATCTAGCCGATATTCCGGTACGAATAGGCTACGATTGGCCTGAAGCCCACTCCTTCCTGACTCACCGCCTCCCTTTCCAAGCTAAAAGTGGGAATTTTTTACCCAGCCTAAACCAACTGCCCAATTTCGGCCAACCCTCACAACACAGCGCAGCACTTAACCTAGCACTAGCCCACTACACCCTCCAGCAATACCAGATCAACTCTGACCCATACTTGTCGGAGCAGCAGATCACCCGTATGAAATATTATCCGGCTGCCGAAGATTTGCGTTATGTCAACTTAAATCTCTCCGAATGGGGAGTCGGGCGCAAAGAGAAGGTAGTGGTGATTCACCCCGGTAGCGGCGCAACCCTAAAGCTCTGGACGGTTGAAGGGTTTGCTGCCGTAGCCGATGCACTGGCAGAGCGTTACAATACCAAAGTAGTGCTGGCAGGCGGTGAGGGCGAAAGTGTTTTGCTCAAAAATATTGTCAAAACCTGCCAAAGCGACCCCTTACACTGGGAAACCAGCGGCGGCTTTGGACGATTAGCCGCCCTCTTCGCCCGCTGTGATCTGGTAATAGGACTGGATAGTGGACCACTCCACCTCGCCGTAGCAGTCGGCACACCAACCATCCACCTCTTTGGACCAACTGACCCGACCATCTTTGGGCCATGGGGTGATCCCACCCGCCATCGGATAGTTCGCACAGACGTAGACCTACCCTGCTGCCCTTGTGGTGTTCTCGATTTTGAGCGGGGCTGTTGGAAAGGTGGTTACTGCTTGCGTACTATCAAAGTAAGCCAAGTGTTACAGGTAGTTGAAGAATTATTAGAAAAGAGATAGAACGAGGTTCGCCTAGTGCAAACACAAAAATCAACGCTACTGCTATTATTGGTACGACACGCCGAACGTGAATATTTTACGGATCGCCCCGATTGGGAGCAACCGCTAACCGCTAAAGGTCAGCGTACCGCCCAAGTGCTAGGCGAAAACTTGCAGTCGCGCCTAGCCACCGAAATAACCAGCCCATCGGGTAGTGCTATCATCTTTACCAGCCCTTTCCTGCGTTGCCAACAAACCGCCGAGATTCTGGCAACTTACCTGAAGCCAAAGGCAGGTGTGCATAAGGCTGAGCCACTTTCTCTAACTCCAAATGAAGCCGCCCCAGAAGCCGTCCGGTGGACACTTACATTGCTGGCTTCCAACTTGGAGGCAGGTAGCCTCGTGCTAGTAGGTCATCAGCCCGAACTAGCCGCTATCAGTGAGAGCCTGTGTGGTAGTCTACTTTTATTGAAGAAATGCGAAGCAGCGGCTCTGAGGTTGGAGGCCAAAGCAGGCTTATGGCAGGTAGGTCAAGCCAACCTGCTTTGGCGCTTAAAAGGTAAACCTTAAAAACATCTGATTCATAATGCTGGATAGGGGCGTATTGAATACGCCCGCACGTTTGGGCGTATTCAATACGCCCCTACTTTGAAATCACATCGCATCTAGTCGTTCCGCCGACCAGATTTTGATTAATTTATCGTCGGCTCCGGTAGCTAAATAACGGTCATCCGCCGAAAAAACTACCGTATTTACCAAATCGGTATGACCATCCAAAATGGCTAGTTCAGTGCCATTGGGCATATCACGCAGCTTGATCTGGTTAGAAACCGAGACGAGAGTACGCCCATCGTGGGAAAAAGCTACGTCATGAACCCACTCACCACCATTATTTCGGAAAGTTTTATAATCTTGGCCGGTTTCCAAGCTCCAAAGCTTGACACTCTTGTCGTGTGAGCCGGAGGCGAGCCGCTTGCCATCGGGGGCAAAAACGACCGAGGAAACCTCCTCATCATGGCCCTCCAAAACATCTATCTCCGTGCCATTGGGTAGCTCCCACAGCCGCACCATGCCATCCTTCGAGCCAGAAGCCAACCCATCGGTATCCGGTGAAAAAGCCACTGCCATAACATGGTGCGTATGACCCACCAGCGTATGGAGTAACCGCCAACTGCCCACCTCCCAAAGCTTGATCGTTTTATCAGCAGAAGCGGAGGCCAACAACGTCCCATCTGGCGAAAAAGCAAGACCAAAAATTATACCGCTATGACCATCCAGCACCTTGATTAATTCTCCGCTTGCCACATTCCACAACCGAACCGTTTTATCGGTGGAGCCAGAGGCCAAAACTTTTCCATCTAGCGAGAAGGCTACCGCATTAACCGAGCCAGTGTGACCGAGGAAAGTTTTAAGCAACCTACCACTTACCACATCCCATAGACCGATGGTTCTATCGAGCGAAGCTGAAACCAGTTTGGTAGAATCTGGTGAGAAATCCAGCGAATTAATATAATTATTATGCCCCTCCAAGGTCTTGAGAAGGCTACCAAACGGAATAAAGCGGTAAGAGTTACTATTACGCTGAACGCGCTGCTGACGAGTAGCCCCCAATTTTTTGATCAGGGAATTTCCGGTTTTTGGTGGGGGAGTAGCCTCTGATTGGTTAGGTGGGACTAAAGAATTGGGACGGCGAGTCATAACGGAAACATCCGGGTCTATATGCGGCCAACCTTTGACCACTTTAGAATCAGTGGTATTATCCAGTTCCAGTGGCCGGGTAGTTTGACTGGATTGCAATTCGTCCGTACCGAGCAACGCTTGCGTGGCGGCGTAACCCAGCTTTTTAGGACGATTAAGGTTTTCAACCACATAATTATAGTGTTCCGACAATTTAATAGCACTGGTATGACGTGATTTCGAGTCTTTTGCCATCGCCATTTCAATCACTTCATCCAACTGCGGAGGTAAATCAGGATTCATAGCACGGAGCGAAGGAATAGGGGCTTGCCGATGTAGTTCTTGCCATTCGCGCGGACTATTATTGGCCGCCCTGAAAGGCAAGCGTCCAGTAAGCATCTGGTAAACGATTACGCCCAGCGCATAAATATCGCTGGATTTGTTCACCTGCCATTCCCATTGTTCCGGGGCCATATATGCAGGAGTACCCGCTGGGGATATTTGTAACATCGAACGGGTAGCCCCAATATTCATAATTTTTGCCAAACCAAAATCGGCCACTACCAACCGTTGCCCCACCAACAATAGATTATGCGGTTTAAGGTCACGATGTACAAAATTTTGAGCGTGGGCCGAGTCTAAGCCCGCCGCCGCTTGCTGAAGGAAATTACCGACATCCTGTAGAGGAAGGCGACCTTTACGGGCTAGTTGTTGCACCAAAGAGCCATTATCGGCAAACTCGGTAAGCAGATAGGCCATATTAGGCAAGAGGTTACAGTCAAAAAGGCGCAACAAGTTTTGATGTGTTAAGGTGTAGAGAGCCGTCACCTCACCCAAAAATTCAGCCCGAACTTCAGGGTCATAAACGTATTCTTCCTTTAAGAACTTGATGGCGAAAACAGTTTGCATACCAACTTTCTGGCTTTCCAGGCGCAAGTCAGTTGCTTTCCAAACTTCGCCAAAATTACCATCGCCTAAATGTTTTTCCAAGCGGTAGCGTTCGGCAATAATCTGCCCTAGTTTTGGTAGTGGTGGTTCTTGCGGCATTAGGATAATCCTTACAATCTAAACGAAGCTTGAGCTAGAAGTCCCTTATCATTGTATTACAGATATAGCCATGTTTCAAGCGGTGATCGCAAATTTTACGCAAACTTTTGCTGCACCCTTTCCCAGACAACGGATAGATTACTTCCAAGCTTACCCCTACCTAGCACAAGCTTTGCTTTGGCCTCAGATCGGGATTACAGGGGCTTATTTGAAAGATATTGCGTTTGAATCAAGGGTGTGGACCAAACTTCAAACTAATTTTGCTAATTTTGACTATAACGGGCACTGCAATTAGGCGTTTCCCAAATCTCCACATAAACCAAGTTGAGTTGTGGGTTTTGTGCGGCAAGCTGATGTTGGAAAGTCTGATAAATCTGGTAAGCCATATTTTCAGCGGTCGGATTTACCTCATTGTAAGGCACAATTTCGTTTATAAAGTGGTGGTCGAGTCGGTCTATCTCCTCTTGCATTAGACGTTTCAAATCAAAAAAATCATAAAGTATGCCCAGCTCTGAAACTTTTTCACCCTCAATGCAAACTACCATCTTATAAGTATGACCATGTACATTCGCACATTTGCCAGGATAGTCACGAAGTTGGTGAGCCGCATCAAACATAACACTTCGGGTTAGTTGGTACATTTTGAATTTATCAACCTCCTTCTGGTTTTACCCTAATCTTCCTCTCCTACAATCCCCAATCCCTGACTCTAAAACTCTATTTTAACATAACTTGCCCGTTCACTCGTACAGATTAAGAAGGTAAAATATGCTATAATCTCAGGAGAAAAACTGTTTCCAGCCAATTGTTACTTAGAGTACTGCACCTGAGTCTGAGCCGGGTGATAATAACAACTTTCACATAGGGAGGGCTGAGCCTGTGCTACTGGCGATTGATGTGGGTAATACAAATGTAGTGATCGGTATTCTTGAAGGGGAGGAAGTTAAGGCTAGTTGGCGAATCCAGACCGAACGGCGACGAATGCCCGATGAATGGGCTTTGATGGTGCTAGGGTTGCTGGAACACGCTGGGTTAAAAGGCAGTGACGTAACGGCAACCATTATTTCCAGCGTAGTTCCCTCCCTCACCACCGCGCTCCGCGAAATGGCTGAACGCTACTTCAAACATACGGTGTTGTTGGTAGAACCGGGTATCAAGACCGGGATTGCCATTCGCTATGAAAACCCGCGCGAAGTGGGGGCCGACCGCATTGTCAATGCCGTCGCAGCGTTTCACTACTACGGTGGCCCAGCGATTGTGATTGATTTTGGCACAGCTACGACTTTTGATGCCCTTTCTGGCAACGGCGAATACTTAGGAGGAGCAATTGCCCCCGGTATCAATATCGCCGCAGAAGCCCTCTTCCAAGTTGCCAGCCGTCTCTTCCGCGTTGAACTGATAGCACCCAAACAGGCTATCGGACGCACTACAATGACCAGTATGCAGAGCGGTATAATCTTTGGCTATATCGGATTAGTCGAAGGGCTAGTAAGGCGCTTCCGAGAAGAATTAGGGCAAACTCACCCGCCGGAACCAAAAATTAAAGTAATTGCCACCGGCGGCTTGGCCGAAGTGGTCTCTCAAGAGGGTAGTAACGGACTAATTGATGTAATAGATCAGGATTTGACCTTACAAGGTTTACGCCTAATCTATGAGCTAAACGAAATCTAGTTTGTCTAAAGGTAAACTTATTCCTTAATTAACTTGGATAATATTTAATAGAATGGTTCTTAAAGGAAAAAACATAGTACTGGCGGTATCGGGCGGGATTGCCGCCTATAAAGTAGTCCAAGTAGCTCGCGACCTGACTAAAGAGGGAGCAGAAGTTCACGTCTTGATGAGCGAAGCGGCTACTCGCTTTGTGACTCCGCTAACTTTTCAAACCCTTACCCAACAAAAGGTACATACACAGATCTGGGAGGGTTGGACAAAAGAGGAGCAAGGGCATATCTCCCTGCCGGGCCACGCCGATCTAATCTTGCTCGCTCCCGCCACCGCTAATACCATGGCAAAGTTGGCACATGGCCTAGCCGATGATCTTATTAGCACCGCTTACTTAGCTACTCCGGCCACTACGCCCTTTATGGTAGTGCCTGCGATGGAACACCTTATGTTTGTCCATCCCGCCACCCAGCAAAATATCCAGACTTTGCGCGACCGGGGGGTAATAGTTCTCGACCCCAAGTATGGCGAACACGCTACCGGAGCAACCGGGTTAGGACGGATGCCCGAACCTACTGAAATTGTGGCAGCAGTCCGGTTAGTGCTAGGCCAACGCCAAGGTGATTTACGGGGCAAGCGAGTAGTGGTAACAGCGGGTGGAACCCAAGAACCAATTGATCCCGTCCGCTTCATTGGAAATGGTTCTAGTGGGCAGATGGGCTATGCTCTGGCACAACAAGCACTAGAACGGGGGGCGAAGGTTACACTTATCTCCGGGCCAGTAAAATTAGAACCGCCCTACGGCTGTGAGTTCGTGAGTGTGCGAACCACCCGCGAAATGGAGGCCGCCGTAAACTTAGCACTAGAGGCTAACCCACCCACCGACGTGCTGATTATGGCTGCCGCCGTAGCCGACTTTCGACCACTCCGGCCAAGCGAGCAAAAGATCAAAAAAGAGAAGGATAAGCCTACTCCCGTAATTGAACTGGAATTGAATCCTGATATTTTATTAGGATTAAAAGGACGGCCCGGCCTAGAAAATTTACTGCGCGTGGGCTTCGCTGCCGAAACTAATGACCTCGCACTTAACGCCGAAAAGAAGTTGAAAGATAAAGATCTCGATCTAATTGTGGCAAATGAAGCCATTAGCAGTATTGGTCAGCCTGATAATGAAGTAACCCTGATTGAGCGGGGTGGATTAACCCAGCAACTCGCCCGCAAACCCAAAAGAGCGGTAGCCACCGCAATTCTGGACAAGGTGTTAGAATTATTAGAAAAAAAGCACGTCATGAACAACGCTTAACTTCTTCTGTAGAAGACTTAGAAAGACTTAAAGAAATCAGCCAGAATATAAGGAGTCAGTCGGATGGCACAAGTTGAGGTCAACCAGCAAAAAGAGACCTTAGACGTAACTCGTGGTAGCGGAGGCAAAACCTTTACTTCCACTACCGGCCCATTATTGGTTTATTGGGGTTTTTGTCTCGCTATGGGCCTCGTGATACTACGCGATGAGATTTTTTCCTTGAGAATACCGGAAATGTGGGGCAAGTATCCCTTTTTTCTGGCCTACGCCATCTTGATTACCCTCTTCAACGAGTGGGCTTACATTAAAGTAGCCCGCCACGATGGGCGACCCTTCAATCTAAATAACACGATTATCTTCACCCTCGCCAACGGCGTGTGCGAAGTCTTTGCCTTTATGGGCTTCTATCGCATCTTTGAAGGGGCCGCCAAGCTAATCCTTGAATTTGTGGGCTTTGCACCAAGTTCTGCGGGACACGAAAACATTGTAGCAGACATCATTATCTTTATCTTTGGATTTGCGGGTTTCGTAATTTATTCCGGTCTGGTTCACGCCCTTTTCTGGGGACGTTTGTTACCCCGTCACTTCAGTTCCGCACCGGAGGTGCAGAAGCTACGCAAAGCTTTAGGTTTGATCCAGATGCTGATTGTGCTAGGCTGGTGCCTCTATTTTTGGAATACAGGCGATATTTGGACGTTGGTAATCCTTCATTTGATTATTGATGCCGTACTAATGGCCCGAGTACGACCACCGCTTTTCACTCGGCGGGAAGTTTAGAGGAGGGGTATCTTCTCATAACCTTCTTTTACTTGCAGATATTAAGTTTAGAAAGTAGTAGAGATTAAACTAATTTAATCTTTTCGCTTATTTTTATTCATAAAGCGATCTTTGTAAGGTTGACTTAAAAGCGGATTACTGCTACTATAGAGTAAAGTGGTTTAAGCTTGGTGTTTGATAATCGCTTAACCTTGAAGATTGTTTTGTATTAATTTGGTAGTTGTGAGAAACTATGTTTATTACCCGATCAACCCCAAATAAAGCATTAGTAGTTGACGACGTATCTAGCATTGCCCACGCCGTAAGTATTTTCTTGACCAATCGCGGCTTTCAGGTTCGTACTGCTTACGACCCTTTTGAAGCCCTAAAGATTTGTCACACCGAAAGTTTTGACTTAGTCTTGCTAGACATTCGGATGCCCGGCATGAATGGTTTAGAGCTTTTGCGCCGCCTTAAAAGTCTGGATGCTTCAGCTACCTATGTGATGATGACGGCGGAGGGCAACCTCCAAACCATCATCAAAGCCCTAAAAGAAGGGGCACAAGGCTTTGTAGTAAAACCCTTCACCCAGCTTGAGTTAATGAACTCTGTCGAACTGGCCTTAGAAAAGACCCGGCTTATCCGTGAAAATATTCGGATCAAAGTTTATGCCCCCCTGCTAGAAAGTGCTACGGAGGCTCTCTTGAGTGCCTTAGAAGCCAAAGATTACAATACCCAAAGCCATTCTAACCGCGTCTCGTACTACGCCCAAGGCATTAGTACGGCCTTTGAAATGCCAGAGGAAGACTTGGTACAAGTTAAAATCGGCGCACTCTTCCATGATATTGGTAAAATTGGAGTGCCTGACCTGATCTTACAAAAACCCGGCCCACTTACTCCCGAAGAACGGCAAGAGATAATGAAGCACCCTGAAATCGGCGAAAAAATTATCGGCGCAATTGAAGGGATGGAGAAAGTGGCAATCATTGTAAGGGCGCATCATGAGCGTTTTGATGGGCGCGGCTATCCCGATGGGCTGACTGGAGAGGACATCCCACTCGCGGCCCGTATTACCACCGTCGCCGATTGCTTTGAAGCTATGGTTTCACCACGAGTCTACTCTAAGGGTCGTTCTGTGGAATATGCCCTAAACGAACTAAAACGCTGTTCTGGAACCCAATTTGATCCACAAGTGGTGGAATTTTTCCTTAGCTTAATGGATAGCGGAAATATTACCTATCAAGAAGCGGTTCCTTTAAGCACCCCTGAAAATGAATGTGCCAACCCAGTCTTACCTAGCGCCCTAGGCTAAAATTTGAATTTGCACCATTTCGAGCTTAGCCTTACCTCGAAATTAAAGCAAAGTTCAACCGGAAATAAATGTCAACTGGTTGTCCGGTCTAATAGCTAAAGTGGGTTAA
>JACAUC010000058.1 GCA_013390945.1 Candidatus Chloroheliaceae bacterium | reverse complement strand
TACTCATCGGGATTGGAAATCCCTCCTACTCATCGGGATTGGAAATCCCTCCTACTCATCGGGATTGGAAATCCCTCCTACATTTACTACGGCTCATGGGAAATTTCTCATTGGCCCTGACATTGGACCTTGACGCAAACGGATACGTTCGTCGGTTGGAATTTGGCGATAATCTTCGGCATTTATTATCAGTATTCGACAGAGGTCTTGGTCGGTGATGCGTGAGTGAATCCGACCATCAATTTGGAAGAGGTCTTGATTGGTGGTAATAACCGTTGGTAATTTAGTATTGTAACGGTGGTTAATAATCTGGTAAAGCTTCTCCTTGGCCCAAGGCTTTGAGTTTTCCGTACCAAGGTCGTCCAAAATCAACAAGGGTACGTTGCGAATCATATCAAACCGTTCATCATAGCGGGCTTCGCTATTTGGGTCAAAGGTAGAACGGAGATAATCTAACAAGTCGGGTACTACCGCGAAATAGATCCGCACACCCTTTTGCAAGGCTTTATTGCCAATCGCCGCCGCGAGATGAGTTTTGCCGCAGCCATAGCCTCCCATCAGCAGCAGCCATTTGCTAGGGTCACCGGCGAAATGGAGGGTCTCTTGATAGGCTTCTCTTACGCCCGGCATACGCTGGTTGAAAGCCTCGAAGGTCAAATCACGAAAATGTTCTAGGTTACTGGCCTTGCTGGATTCCTCCCGACTACGGTACTCTTTTCCGGCTAACCGACACCCACAGTCAATCAGCGTTCCAAAGCCTGGATCGCCGAATGGCACATCCCTTCGCAGAAAACCGGCCCCCCGGCAAATCGGACAAACGTCGGGCTCGGCATAGGTTTCGGGTGACGTATTAGGGCGATTAGCAAAAGGCACTACTTTTTTGGATTTAGGGCGGTTACTCCGCTCAAAACTCGAGTTCTGGTTCTTCGGGCTGGGAGGGACGTTCGCGGCGGAAGTGCTGCCGCTTGCGCTCGGCTTCGGCTCCACGCCATTGAATAAGTTGTCCGGCGCTAGATGGCGGAGTGTCTGCACGTCCTCGTTCCCCACCCGGCGTGGCAGGTCGTTGCGACGATTGCGTTCCGGGTAGGGTTTCTGACGTGCCTGTCGCTCGCGCTCCATCTCCTGCCACAAACGTTCTTCGTCGGTTGCGTCCCCGCTCTCCGGTGCGTTCTTCATTCCATGCTCTTTCTCGTCGTTCTTGCCCATTTTTTCCGTATTTCCCGTCTTTTCCATCAATTGCCCAATTCTCCAAAATGCGCGAAATATAGGCCCAACTCCGTCGGTTGTAATTCACGGCCTCGGTAAAAGCGGCCTCCACCCATTCCGCTGGGTACAATTGGGTGGCCTCCCGCAAACGCTCACTTAGGATAGGGGTGAGTGAACCAATATTCTGTTCATAAAGGGTATAAATATCAGGCCGTTGCGACCTAACCCGCCAGCGACCCTCCTGCTGCTCCTTCCATTCTTGAATCTGCCCTAGTTGTTCTTCACCTTCTGGCTTAGGGCGGCTTGGTAGGGGCCAATCCCATAGATCCAAACCTTGTAACAAGGTGGTCTGCTCAATTTGGGTTTCGCCCCGCTCCAACTTGGCAACAAAATCGCGGTTGGAAGCAGTGTTGAGTAAAAACCAAGTGACGTTGGCCGGTTCCAACTCGCCTGCGCCTTCAAGTGCTTGGAAAAATTCGGGTGGGGCAGGGGCCGCCACTAAACGGATTAGAGTACCCCGTGTGAGGGCCAATTCTAACCCTTCCCGCAAATGCTCCTCTGGCGGGCGCGGGTCGCCCCGCCGCTTCAAACCATTCAACAAGTCTTCGGCCTCGGCTAGTTCCCAATAGCCGACCCATTTTGGCTCCCCCTTTTTCTGTCCGGCGAGGAAAAAAGTATAGAGCGTCACTTTTAGCTCGGCCACATTGCTGATCTGAGGTAAAAGTTGGGTAAAGAAGGCGGCAGGTACACCTGTAAAGCGCCTTTCAGGGCCATCACCTATGTCAAAGCCGACAAATTTACGCATATTGGCCTAACTCCACTCCCAAAATAGTGACCTTATCTTTAGCGGGAAGGCTGGCGATAGGCTTCAAGATTGGAAAAACGAGTCGTCTTACTCTGGAAGAAGAGTGGCACCATCCCGGTCGGGCCGTTGCGATGTTTCGCAATGTGGATCTCGGCCAAGTTTTTCTTTTCGGTTTCAGGATTATACATCTCCTCACGGTAAATAAACATTACCACATCGGCATCTTGCTCAATACTACCACTCTCGCGAAGGTCACTCAATTGCGGGACATGGCTGGTACGACTCTCTACCGCCCGGCTCAACTGACTGAGGCAGATAACCGGGATATTTAGCTCACGGGCCAATCCTTTCAGATTGCGTGAAATTTCCGAAACTTCTTGCACCCGATTATCATTGCGCGAGCCAACCATCAACTGCAAATAATCAATGATTAAAAGTTCGATCCCATACTCAGCGTGAAGACGGCGAGCCCGGCTCCGCATCTCCATAATGCTCACCCCAGCGGAGTCATCTATGTAGAGGGGGGCGGTCGAAAGCTTGCCAAAGGCGCGACTGACGCGATCCCACTCCGCTCCATCAATGTAGCCCGTGCGAAGACGTTGCGAATCTACACCAGTCTCCATTGAGAGCATACGTTGAATTAGTTGTTCCCTTGACATTTCTAGGCTAAAAATACCTACGGGTCGGGGCCGTTGCTGGTTCATTACTATATTATAAGCGATACCTAGGGCGAGGGAAGTTTTGCCAGTAGCCGGACGTGCGGCCAAAATTACCAAATCGGATTGTTGAAAACCGCCCGTTATCTTATCCATGTCGTCATAGCCGCTAGGAACCCCAATAATATCACCCTTATGATCTTGCAGGAAGGTCAAACGGTCAAAATATTCTTCGAGAATGGCTCCAATCTTAACCGCCTCGCGCTTGACCCCCTCCTGCACCACGCTATAGATAAGTTGTTGGGCTTGATCAATCATCTCTTGGGTTTCAAGCTGTTCGTCAAAACCGAGGGCCGTAACCTGAGCCCCTGCTCCAATCAGGCGGCGCATAATAGCATAGCGTAGCACAATTTTGGCGTAGTGTTCCACATGAACCGGGCTAGGAGTAGAGTGCATCAGGGAGAAGAGACTGGTAGATTTGACCTGCCCCTCACCTTCGCCCAACTTGCCACGCCGTTTAAGTTCATCACGTAGGGTAATCAGGTCGCCGGGGGTGCGTTGCTCATACAAATCTAGGATAGCCTCATAGACGGCAGCCCGTTCCTCGCTAAAAAAATCGGTGGGGCGCAGGATAGGGGCAATTTTAATAATGGTGTCGCGGTCTATCAGTAGGGAACCGACTACCGCTTCTTCCGCTTCGGCATTATAGGGAATCGGTTTTTCACCACCTGTGCCAGTAGCCACACCAAAACCAGCGTTTTCACGCCCACCAAAGCGGCGGCGATCACGGCCCGTATCATCACGATTAAGATAATTGGAAGAAGAAGGAGAAATCGGTGTATCCATGGATATAGCCCGCCATCCTGTTATTCTGCGATAGCCCGACTATTTCACTAAAATTAAAGGTACTCAAGCAGACTCACATTGGGGAGGCCACAAGGCCACCCTAGCGTATCTTCTCTATAATTCAGGGTAGGGGCGTATTGCATACGCCCAATGTGGTATTGAGAAGATACACCCAAGCCAGTTTTTTAGGCAGCCAGCCAAACTTTAACACGTTAAGCCAGACCTCCTTAACCTCAAGCTAAGGAAACCGTATGTTAAGTTTCGGCAATTACACTAAAAAACTTGCCAACTTGCAAGTTGATTAAGATGGATACGGGCCAATAAACCAACACTTTGTGTCGGGTTCAAAGTGCCAGAAAGTCAACCCGCTATAATCTACATATAAGCGTCCCCGGTAGCACCTAAAGCCCCGAAATCAGTTTCGGGCCTTAGCTTTACTCTTCCGTCGGAGCCGAAGTCTCTTCTGGTTCAACGTCAGATTCAACTACCACTTTAATTTTTGGACTGAGCTTACCCACCAATTTTACTAGGACTTCGTAAGTACCAGTACTGTGAATATTTTCGGCTAATTCCACCTTGCGTCGGTCAATGGTTTGACCGATTTGCTGTGAAAGTACATTGGCAATATCCGCCGCCGTAATTGAACCATACAAACGACCCTGCTTACCTACCCGTACTTTCAGATGGATGGTCTGCTCTCCAATCAAGGTTGCCAATGAACGGCTCTCTTCTTCAGCTTTAGCCACCCGTCGAACTTCGGCGGCCTTGCGCTCTTCAATAACCTTTACCATCCCCGGAGTAGCGGGCTTAGCCAAACCACGCGGCAACAGATAGTTGCGGGCGTAGCCATTGGCAACTTCTTTAATAGCACCTGATTCCCCTAGGTGCTGTACATCCTCGGTCAAAATAACCTTCATTACAGCGAAATTTCTCCTCTATAGTCTATCGTCAGGGGCGCGACACCTTTTAAACCAACAATCAGGAAACTATGCGCCACGTAACATTTCTCTTTATCTCACGAATTATAACATTACGCTCCTCTTTCGTAAAGTCAGTGAAGCTTTTTTGAAGCAAGAGCAAAGAGCGGCAAATTGCGGTAAAATGAGGGCGTGGGGAAGCTTCCACAGGAAGAGTTTAATTTTTATGAAAATCACTTTTTTAGGTACAAGTTCTGGTACGCCTAGCCGCACACGCAATGTAAGTTGTATCGCCTTGCAATTGGTACAGCAGGGTGTTTTGTGGCTCTTTGATTGTGGTGAAGGCACTCAGCATCAGATTATGCAATCGCCTTTGCGTCTAAGCCAATTAGAAAAGGTCTTTTTTACCCATATGCACGGCGATCACCTCTTTGGGATAATTGGGCTACTCGCCAGTCGCTCCTTACAAGGTGGCGGCACTAGTCCGGTCACACTTTATGGACCACCTGCTTTGGAAAAATATGTACTTTGCACCCTAGAGACAAGCTCAACCGGATTAGCCTACCCGCTCCACGTCCAGCCTATCGCTGATAGCCTAGTTTACGAGGATGATAACCTGCAGGTAGAGTGCAGATTACTCAAGCACCGCATTAACTCTTGGGGCTATGCGGTCATTGAGAAAGACCAACCGGGCCATTTTGAGGTGGAAAAAGCGATGGCATTGGGTATTCCAGCTGGGCCGCTCTACGGCAAGCTCAAGAACGGAGAAAGTATCATCCTGCCCGATGGCCGAACCATCCATGGGGCAGATTTGGTGGGTCCCACCCGGCCAGGCCGCAAAATAGTCTATTGTAGCGATACAATCTATACCCCCAATGCCGTAGAACTAGCCGCTAACGCCGATGTGCTAATCCACGAAGCAACCTATTTACACCAAGATGAAAGTTTAGCCATACGCGGTAAACATTCCACCGCAGCAATGGCGGCGCGGGTAGCACAAGAGGCCAAAGTTAAAACTCTAATCCTCACCCACTTTAGTCCACGCTATGAGGCCGATGCCCGTACCAGCATGGGAGAGATGTTAGCCGAAGCCCAAACCATCTTCCCCAACACGTTCCTAGCCCGCGATTTCTGGAGCTATGAGGTACAACGAAATTAGAACACTTCATCACCGGACGGAGCCGCTTCCTACAAGCATTTATCGGGTTTTGGCAAAAGCTTTTTGCAGGCGAGCCACCAATTCATCAATAATCTTTTGGGCCTGCTCCCGCGCAAGCGGATGTGCCATTTTAGTAAAGATAGTACCTTCAAAAATACGCAACACCCCCGGCCATTCAATCATGCCCAAACGGATATTAGCCTTAATGCGGCACTCATTGGGGCGACCTTGGCTCACCTTTATTTCGGCCCGAAAGTTTATCGGAGTATAACCCACCGGGCAGGGGCCAAAGAGTTGGGTTTGAAGATTAGGCAACGAATCTAGGATAATGATTCCCTCTTCAGGTATATACTCGGCTTTAAGATCAATTACATAATCTAGGGTTTTACCCAAGACCGGAATACCCATCAGTAGACGGGCCATACCAGAGTGAGAAGCGATTTTGAGACCCTTTAGCCGGGGGAGTTCTGGTAACAAATGGCTTAGCTCCCGTAAGTAGCTATAGACTTCTGGGGTAGAAGCCTTCCAGTTAGCACTGGTAGAGGCTTCCACCACTAAAACTTCGGCTCTGGGACTCGCTGCGGTTATTTCACCTTGCCCGGTTAGATCTGCTTCCAACGGTTTAGCATCCTTTCGCGGTATCTTATCAATTGGTAGGGGTTGTAGGCTGGCCTATTGAATAAACCCCTACCAGTAAGAATAATTAAGCCTTTAGGAGAACCAAGGAGCCGCTTCTTTAGAATGATAAGTAATAATCATATCGGCTCCGGCTCGTTTGATCGAAATCAAAGTCTCCCGAATAACGCGCTCCTCGTCTAGCCAGCCCATTCGCGCCGCCGCTTTGAGCATCGCATACTCGCCGCTAACATTGTAAGCCGCTAAAGGCAAGTCAAAGTTGTCGCGTACCTTTGAGATTATATCCAAATAGGGCAACGCAGGCTTGACCATAATCATATCCGCGCCCTCCTGCACATCCAGTTCCACCTCACGAATGGCTTCCCGCACATTGGGAGGATCCATCTGGTAGCTCCGGCGGTCTCCAAAGGAGGGAGTGCTACCCGCCGCCTCGCGGAAGGGTCCATAGAAACCACTGGCGTACTTGGCACTATAGGCCATAATTGGAATGTTATCAAAGCCTTGCGAATCGAGCGCAACTCGGATAGCCCCAACCCGCCCATCCATCATATCGGAAGGTGCAACTACATCAGCACCCGCCTCGGCATGGGAGAGGGCCATTTTAGCCAGCAAATCAAGGGTAGGGTCATTCTCCACATAACCATCGTCTGAAAGAACCCCGCAATGACCATGATCGGTATATTCACACATACAGACATCGGTAATTACGGCTAGTTCCGGCACGGCCCGTTTAATCTCGCGGATGGCATCTTGCACTACCCCATTCGGGTTATAGGCTTCGTGACCCAAGCTATCTTTAAAGTCTGGAATACCAAAAAGCAATACCGCCGGAATACCCAACTTGGCAATACTCTCGGCTTCTGCCGCCAACTTTGCCACCGGCCAGCGATATTGCCCCGGCATTGAGCTAATCTCGACCGCTTCCTTGATGCCCTCGGCAATAAAGAGCGGATAAATAAAATTATCCACCGATAGCCGAGTCTCGCGCACCATCCGGCGCAGGGTCTCAGTTCGGCGAGTGCGGCGCGGCCTAATGGTCAGGTTAGCACTCTTCCTTTGTACAACTACTTCCCTCTCGGTCAACATCACTTCTTCCTCCAAATTAAGTAACACAGATAGACATTTAAGAAGTAACACAGAGAACCACAGATAGACACAGATTTTCTTATTTTTATATTACCTGTATTCAGTCAATTGACTACTCTCTTTTCTATATTACTCCATAAGAAGTAACACATATGAAGACTAAATATCATAGATACATACAGATCTTCTATTTTTATATAATCTGTGTGTCTCTGTGTTCATCTGTGTTACTGAATCCTAGGCCAAAGCCGCAAAACTTTCGCGGACAGCTTGAAGCGTCAGATCAATTTGCTCTTCGGTGTGAGCGCTGGAGAGGAACCCGGCCTCAAACTGGCTAGGGGCAAAGTAGACTCCACGCTCAATCAAACCCCAGAAGAAACGGGCATAAGCTTTGGTATCGGCAGTCTTGGCACTTGGATAGTCGGTCACTTCGTGATCGGTGAAGAAGAGGCCAAACTTGGTGCCAATGCGCTTGAAGTAGACCGGAACGGGACTCTCTTTACAAGCCGCCACCATACCAGCCTCCAGACGGGCCGCCTTGACTTCGATGCCCTCATAGAAACCGGGTTCCATCAGCTTCTTGAGAACCGCAATCCCTGCCGCCATCGCCAACGGATTGCCACTAAGAGTACCAGCCTGATAGACCGTACCAAGCGGAGCCACGTGCTTCATTATCTCGTAGCTACCACCGTAAGCACCAACTGGCAGACCACCGCCGATAACCTTGCCCAAAGTGGTCATATCCGGCTTGATCCCGAAATGGCCCTGCGAACCACTTACACCACCAATACGGAAGCCGTTCATCACCTCGTCAAAGATTAGCACCGCTCCTTCGCGCTGAGTGATTTCGCGCAAGCCTTGGAGGAAGCCCTCTTTGGGTAGGACCAAGCCCATATTACCAGCCACTGGCTCTACAATTACCGCCGCAATCTGATCGGGATTAGCCTTGAAGACCGCCTCGACTCCATCTAGGTCGTTATATTCCGCCACCAGCGTATCGGCACTATTGGCTGGCGTAACGCCGGGACTATCGGGCAAACCTAATGTGGCTACACCACTACCAGCGTGTACCAACAGGAAGTCGGCGTGACCGTGATAGCAACCGGAGAATTTCAAGATTTTGTTTCGTCCGGTGTAACCCCGCGCCACCCGCAAGGCACTCATCGTGGCCTCGGTGCCACTGCTGACCAAACGTACCATTTCCATTGAAGGTAGTGCCTTGATAAGCAGATGGGCCATTTCGGTCTCTAAGGCCGTTGGTGCGCCAAAGCTAGAGCCAAGTTTGGCTTGGGCGGTAATGGCCTCCACAATATCGGGATGGGCATGACCGAGAATTAATGGACCCCACGAGAGGACATAATCAATAAAACGGTTGCCGTCGGCATCGTAAACATACGCGCCTTCGCCCCGCTCAATAAAGAGCGGGTTGCCACCCACCCCTCGAAAAGCACGAACCGGGCTATTTACCCCACCGGGCAATACTTTAGACGCTTCCGCGAACAATTCGCGTGATTTTTCAAAATTCATTTTTTTATCTCTTGATAAGTACTAATCTAGCAATTGAGCAGAAAAATTTCAGATAGCAAGCCGATAGGGACACAGCCTGCTGTGTCCCTACTTGTAACATATTTATTTTGGGTAGGGGCGTATTGCATACGCCCAATGTGAGGCACATACGCCCAATGCCCTATGTAACGCGGGTTTATGTAAACTGGTTTCAATAAACCCCTACGGGCGTATTGCATACCAGCTGGCCGCGCCCAATTTAAGGGCGGGTTTATGTAAACTGGTTTCAATAAACCCCTACCGCAACTCCTAAACGCCTAAATTCTTCACAATCTGTTCGACTGTAGAAGAGACACAGGTAAAGATGGGTACATCCCGCACCGTAAACATACTACTTTCGGTCTCGCGCAGATGTTGTACCAAGTCCAAAAAGTCAGCCGGGTAATCAGTCTCGAACGCCACTACAAAATCCTGATCGTCCAAGCCAAAGGAATAGGAGGTATTGAGCTTTATCGTCGGATACATATGTCCAACGAGGATATGCTCGTTCATCGCCCGCTGTCGGTCAGCCATCGGCAAGAGATACCATTGGCGCGTCTTGACGAAGGGATAGACAAAGAGATATTTTGCCCCCCAAGGCTCCACCCGCAACCGCTCATTCTCACTACCCGCATGATGATGATCGTCGGTATAGATAGAACGTTTAGTCATAGCTAGGTAGCTATAGGGCATAGTCAGATAGGCTCCGAGGCCAGTGCGTAGAACAGTAGCCGTTACTTCCTGTAAACGCTCGACTCCACTAGGTGACTCACCATCTTTGTTGCAAGGAACAACGTGCCAAAGCATAAAGTCGCTATCGCCGCGCACCCCGGTTAGGGTATAGGGCCGGAGCAATTCGCCACGTGGGTAGAGGTCTTCCATTATTGCCAAAAATTCTTGGACACCTTGCTCGCGCTCAGCTTTAGGCAACCGCCGAAAAGCGGGATCAAGTTTGTAAAAAGAGTATTTAACAAACTGCTGAATGCTGGTATTGTGTTTGTATTCCACCTTCATTTCAGGGTTTTCACCCATAGAGCGACCCTTAATACCCAAACGTTGCTGCATCTCCTTCTCACCCGGATCAGCAGCACTACCCGGATGGCCCGACACGCCACTAGGGTGAGCAGCTGCTCCCGGATGGACTGACACGCCACTAGGATGAGCAGTTGCTACGGTACTATCAGCCATTTGGATTGTTACCTCCTACCTAATAACAAATTCTATATAAGTTTTTCTAATTCACTTTAAGAAAATATTCGCTTCCCGCTTCCACCAATAAATAGAATTAAATAAACAATTATAGGTGGGGTTTAACATTGTGATTAATAGGGTTTATCTAAAATGTTGGAAATGCCCGTATTATTAGGCATACATAATCTCTTTGTCACCAACTTTCAACCACTTATTATCATGTAAACGCTGCCAAGCTTCCTGAATCTCTTTTGGTTCAAAAGTTAAATTATTAGACTTAGCCCAATCCACTATATCACGAATAGTTCGGAGCGAATCGACCATTATTGTAACATTATTCCAAGCAGTATAATGGATTTTTGTAATTAACTTTAAACCACTACTACTCTCAAACCCTGTTATTAACTGACTAATTTGGTTTAATCTTGAAAGTGCATCGGGTTTATCTAATAGTAGCTGCTGAGCTAATTCAGTTGTTCCTGGCAACAAAGAGATTATGGCATGAGGGTTATTATTTTCGTATCCCATAATGTAATGTCCTTCAAGTTGCTCCAAAACTTTATTAAGGCTGTTAGCATAAGGCCCCGCTTCTTGATTTTCGTAATTCAAGTGTAGCGGCTCACCGGACTCTTGAAGGATGTAGGTGAGATTTTGGAGTTCCACTGAAGTTAGAGTATTTCCAGATTTGCTGTAACGTTGTATCAATGCAATTAGCATTGCGCGAGGACGATTTAGTTCTGGTTTTTTCTCAATTTTGACAATTTTGGTACTAATTCTCTTTTCACCTTGTGGTGCGAAAAGTAATACGCTTACGTTTGGAATTTGAGCAAAGGCTTGCTGAATCAGAGGCTCTACCTCTAACCAATCTAAGCCACCATTACCACAACCTAATGCTGGAATTGCAACAGATTGTATTCGAAGATCTTTAAGCTCCTTAATTAGAGCTACTAAACCATTTTGGACATCTTCCAACTTAGACTTACCTTTCCAGTGGCGTTTAGTAGGAAAGTTGATAATGTATTTAGGATTTAACAATCCGTTAGTGGAGACAATTAGCATTTGCCCAGGTTGTACCTTCTTAGCTTTACAAGCTTCCTCATACACATGGAAATTAGATGGATAAGTTTGCTTAAATTGGAGGGCAATACCTTTGCCCATTACCCCCACACAATTCACAGTGTTAACTAGTGCTTCTGCATCCGCTTCTAAAAGATTACCCTTCTTAAATTCAATCACTGCCTTATCCTTACCTAAAAATATAATTCATTATCAACAACGACTGGAATGGAATTGTAATCAGAATATTTTAACAATAATTCAACTTCAGATTTTTTTTGAGAATCGTAAACTCCTATGTATCTTATATGGCTAAGGGATACATATTCATAAACTAAAAATTCTGCTTGCCGTTTGAATTTTCGATTATCCCCAGTCCAGTAGCGTGATTCCATAGTTTCCCAATCTACTTCACACAACTTATCAATATCATTAAAGAACTTACAAGCAAAGCTACTGTTAATAGGATGACCATTAGTAAAAACAAATCTATGCCTATAGAAAGATAGTATTTCTTGAATAGTTATAATTAAATAGACAAGGTTTTTTTGTCCTTGGTCATAGCCCGGAACATTCCCCTTATTTAGGGTAAAAAGCATAGGTGATCGTGGAGCAAAATGAAACGGCACATAATCATGAAGATTTCCGCAAGGATAGCATGGTACTTTTGTATTACCACGCTTAGATTGTATTTGCTCATAGGCGATATTCGTATAAATTATCTTAAAAAAATTTAATTTGTTGTATGAAAATAACGCCTTATAGTTAATTATTGATGGCAAATTATTAATGTTAGTAATGTGATAAAGTGCTGAGTTCATGTTGTGCCTTAATTCTTCCTTACAAATTGTCCACATCAATTGACTAATATTAACTCATTTATCCAAGGAGCGCAAGTCGGCGTGTAGCGATTCAAGCGCGGATCACTTGGAAACTGCTGCCCCATCCAATTTATACCCAGCTTAGCCGATCAGTTTCAACTCTTTTGAAGACAAAAAAGGTAAAACTCGCATTTAAGGTTTCTTCTCAATCGGTAGGGGTTTATTGCATAAACCCGCCGTAGGCTGGCCTCACATTGGGCATAAGCCATAAGCCCCTACCTCGAATTATTGAGATGATAGGTCTTATTTGATAAGCAGAATTTTATCACGAGTTACGGTCTTAATTTGAAGCCTTAGCTAAGGGCCGCTACCACTTAATTAGCAGAAGCTTTAACCAACGTCTCCACCAATTTATCTATAGTAAATTCGGTGGCCTCCAAGTCTACGCGCAAACCTAAATCACGGGCAGTTCCGGCGGTAATCGGCCCAATACAGGCCACCAGAGTCTTATCCAGCAATTCGACCAGCGATTTAGTGCTAAAAGGGGCGAGCCGTTTACCAAAATTGCGGATTGTATTGGGCGAGGTGAAAGTGACCACATCAACTTTACCTGCCTCTAGCAATTCGGCTAATTCGGCGGGTGTCGTTTCCGTCGGACTCTCATCGCCAGTAATTACCTGCCGATAAGCCACCACTTGATCCACCAAAGCCCCTTGCGCCAACAAGCCATCGTAGAGCAGTTCACGGGCAACATCGGCACGGGCTAACAGGATTTTTTTACCAGCCATGTTGCCCAACTCTTCCAGAATACTTTCGGCGACATACTTGGTGGGCATAAAGTCGGCTTTAAGGTTGTAACCTTCCAACCTAGCGGCGGTGGCTGGGCCAATAGTACAGACTTTAGCTGTACCAAAAGCACGGGCATCTTTGCCTAGCACTTTCAACCGACGCATAAAGTAATCCACCCCATTAACACTGGTGAAGACTATCCATTCATAGCTACTCAAACGCTCGATGGCTTCATCCATGGGAGCATAGTCGGAGGGAGCCAAGATTTTGATAACCGGGAACTCGATAGCATCGGCCCCCAATTCGATCAATTTGTCCAGCATAGCACTGGCCTGATCTCGCGCCCGCGTTACCACGATGCGCTTACCCAAAAGCGGACGAGTTTGTGGGAGATCCCACCATTGCAACCGCTCACGCAAGCCTACTACCTCACCCACCACGATTACACCGGGGGGCTTGATCTCGGATTCTTTGGCGATTTCGGCAATAGTGGCAAGTGTGCCAGTTACGGTTTGCTGCTGCCAAGTGGTTCCCCAGCGTACTACGGCAATTGGGGTATTTGCGTCTCTTCCAGCGGCAATCAATCGGGATGAAATCAAATCAAGGTGGCCGACACCCATCAAAAAGATGAGCGTTCCGCCAACACTTGCTATACCATTCCAATCTAGGCGACTCTCATCGGGAGGCCGGGTAGGATCTTCATGTCCGGTAATAACGGTAAAAGAGGAGACAAAGTCGCGTTGCGTCACCGGAATACCAGCATAAGCAGGCACAGCGGTAGCACTGGAAACCCCCGGTACAATCTCAAAGGGTAGACCTGCCGCCTGCAACACCTCCGCCTCTTCGCCACCCCGCGCAAAGACTAGCGGATCGCCACCTTTGAGCCGCGCGACGAGTTTACCCTCTTGGCCCAACCGCACCAAGATAGCGTTAATCTCTTCCTGCGCCATGGTGTGTTTTTTGCCAGATTTGCCTACATAAATTAATTCGGCTCCAGCTTTGGCTTCGCGCAAAAAAGCGTGGCTTACCAGATAATCGTAAACCACTGCATCCGCTTGGCGTAGCACCTCGCGCCCTCTAACCGTGAGCAAGCCGGGATCACCCGGCCCGGCTCCAATCAAGTAGACTTTACCTATTTTAGCTTCTGCCATCCTATTCCCCAATCCTGCGATTAGGCTCTAGGAGCGGTGAAGCCCTTAGTCCGAGCATCTTCAAGAATTTGCATCGCACCTTGCTCTTTAGCAGCCTCGGCTAAAAGGGTACCAATGCGATGAGCTTGAGCAACGGTTCCGTCAAAATCTTCGGTCTGTTCGACATGGATAGTTTTGCTACCATCCACTTGCCCAACAAAGCCACGTGCCACAAATTTTTGCATCAGTACTTCGGCGAAACAGGCCACTGGTGTTTGGCAACCCCCACCTAAACCAGCCATAAACGCCTTCTCACACTCTACCGCCGCTTGGAACTCGGATAAGTTAAGTTTAGCCAAAAGCTCCAGCACGTAAGTATTATCCGCGCGACATTCGGGAGCCAAGGCTCCTTGACCTGGGGCGGGTAGCATAATATTGAGCGGAATACGTTGGGTAATTTCACCACCCCGGCCCAAACGGTCTAGTCCGGCGGCGGCTAAAATAATCGCATCGTATTCAAAACCTTGGTAGCCTTCGGTCATTTTGCGGATGCGGGTATCCACGTTGCCACGTAGCGGCAAGATTTTAAAATCAGGGCGATAGGCCAACAATTGAGAAGCACGACGGGCACTACCAGTGCCAATTCTTGCCCCTTGGGGTAGTTCGTCCAACGTCTTACCCTCACGGGTGAGCAGGGCATCTCGCACATCTACCCGGCTAGGGATAGAAGGAACGGTTAGTCCCTCTGGTTGCAAGTGGGGTAAATCTTTCAAACTATGCACGGCTAGGTCAATTTCGCCGCGTTGTAGAGCCTCTTCTAATTCGCGTACAAAAATGCCTTCGTCACCTGTAGTGCTTACGTCTTTTAAAGGGCGATCTTGAATTTGATCACCCTGAGTGGTAAAAATCCTTAACTCCACTTCGAGGGTGGGGCTAAGCTCGCGTAGTCTATCGGCCATCCAATTGGATTGCCATAGTGCCAGCTTGCTACCCCGTGTACCTAGAATCAAGGTCTTTACCGCGCCGGAGGTCTGTTGCTCCTCAACAGTAGGCTCCGTTAAACTAATTGGCTTCATTCCTAACTCCCTGGAGTGAAAAGAGGTGTTGGACTACCTCTGCATACCGGCCTGCGTCACTACTACTGGCCGCTTCTTTTAAGCGTAAAGTGGGTTCGTGAAGTAACTTATTGACAATTCGATTAGTCAACTCATCCAGTAACCCTAATTGCCGGTCATTCAAATCTCCACCAAAAGCATTTTTAATCCGTTTTAGCTCGGCTTGACGAATGGCATCGGCGTGTTGGCGTAACCCGGTAATGGTGGGTACGATAGCAAGGCTACCCAACCATTGCATAAAGCTATCCACTTCTTCTTGGACAATGGTACGCACCCGCCCAACCTCGTTACAGCGCCGGAGCAGATTGGCTTCGGCAATTACTTTTACATCGTCAATGTCCCAAGCAAAAGCACCCGGTACCGTTCTTACATCTGGCTCAATGTCACGCGGAACCGCTATATCCACCATATAGATAGGCCGCTCGCGTCCTCTCAAAGCCGTTTCCACGTGTGACTTATGAACCACTGTATGTGGTGCGCCGGTGCAAGTGACCACCAGATCAGTTTTAGAAAGCATTTCGGTCATATGACCATAGCCCGCAACATCTGGTTCAGTTTGGCCCAAGAGCAAGGCGAGATTACGTACTTTGTCTTCCGAGCGATTGACAAAAGCGACCTTTGAGACCCCTTTATCGAGCATAATTTGGGCGGTTAAACGAGCGGTTTTACCACCACCTACTACAAGGGCCGCTTTACCCGACAATGAACCGCTATGCTCCTCCAAAAGCTCAATGGCGGTATACGAAACCGATACGCCACTTTCACTAATCGAGGTTTCGGTACGGGCGCGTTTTCCGGCACTGATGGCTGAGCGGAAAAGCGCATCCATCACTCGACCGGCCCCGCCGTGTTTACGGGCCAATTCGATAGCCTCGCGTACCTGTCCCTGAATCTGAGCTTCACCAATCACCATGGATTGAATACCGCCTGCCACCTCAAAGAGGTGTTGTACGGCTTTCCGTCCACTGTGGTAGTAGAGATGAGGTGAAAAGACTTCCTCTTCGACCTCGTGGAATTTGCTAATGAAGTGACGCATCGCAGCGTAAGTTTCAGTATACGAGACGTGTTCGCTTAAGATATAAAGCTCAACTCGGTTGCAGGTTGATAGGATAACTGCCTCCTGCACAGAGGCAGTGGTGCCTAACATCTCAAAGGCCGATGACAGTAAATGGGGTGAAAAAGAGACTTTTTCACGTACTTCGACCGGGGCCTTCTTACAATCGAGCCCGATTGTTACGATTTCCATAATTCCTCTTCGATCAATTGCCTCAATAATGCTTCCGCTTCGACATCGCACCCGCTCTGCAACAAAAGCAGAAGCGGGGAGTCCTCCGATGTGACCGTGTTAACCAGCATTCTCCAAAAGGCCGCCCGCTTCTCCAGCGGTAGACGTGCCTTAACTATAGGCCGGAAGCGGCGCAACAAACGCGCCAAGCTATCATACTCCGGACCAATAGCCTCTTGCAAACGATGACGCAAATGAGCAGTTAGTGCCGGGATTGCTCCTTCTTCTTCAGTAGAATCAGGACTACCCCCGGCCTTGTACGCGCCCGTCGCAAGGGCGAACGTGATTCCGTCGCGATAAATAGTGCTAGGGACGGTAAAATCGCAGCCTGCCGGATCATCACTTAGGTTCACTAGGCATCCGACGGAACGGGCTACCTCGGCGATCCGTTGATTTACTTCTCGGCTATCGGTTGCGGCAAAGACCAACAACATCTCCTTTGTCACATCCTCTGGTTGCCAAGGGCGCTCCTCCAGTTGCAAGGCTCCCCCGCTTTCCAACGCCAATTGTTTTAACCCCGCGCAAATTTCCGCTGCAATCAGGCGCACCCTTGCGCCCACCGTCAGTAAGGTTCTAACCCTGCGCTCTGCCACTTGGCCCCCGCCCACAACTAAAGTACCTCGTCGCGCTAATAACGCAGGAGTGAGCATAACCGGGTAAAGACCATTGGAACTACCAAAATTTTTACTACTATTAGTGAAGCCAGAGGGTCGCTCTGCCACTTACAATGCCTCGACTTAATAATTAGAACCTAAGCGACAAAAGTTGGCCCATTATGCCGCATATATCTATTTTACCTGCTTACTACTAAGAGTGGTATAGGGACTAGACCCTATTTTTACCTCAATAGTACCCTAAATCCCCCTAGCAGTTGCAAAATGCGTCTAACTTTGATAAAGTGAACAGTACAAGTGCCGCACAGCTTCAGCTATTTGCTGATTATAGCTACTCGGTCAATTTTTCGCCGTAGTCGAGACTACCAGCGAAGGCTCTTTTGTGGATTTTAGGTTTTGGATTTTAGATTTTGGAGAAAAAAGCCATTCAGTAGACTTGGAAGAGTAAGAACCAAGTCGGTTTAGTTTCGGCAGACCAAAGTCTAAAATAGAGAAGAGAGTGTGGGAGATAATATTTAAATGGAGACAGAGAAACGGCGAGCATTAATTAGCGTAGACAACAAGGCGGGACTGATAGACTTTGCCACAGGTCTAGTCGAGAGCGGCTTTGAAATCTTTTCCACGGGCAAAACCAAAGCAGTACTAGACGAAGCGGGCCTCTCCGTACAAGCTATTTCAGAGCTAACCGGGTTTCCCGAAATCCTAGGGGGACGAGTCAAGACCTTACACCCAACCGTTCATGGGGGTATCCTTGCCCGACGAGATGACCCTGAACATATGGCTACCCTGAAAGAGCATAACATTGGCCCCATTGACCTCGTGGTCAGTAACCTCTATCCCTTCTCTCAGACCATTGCCCAACCCAATGTAGACCTGAATACCGCTCTGGAGAGCGTGGATATTGGTGGCCCAACCCTCATTCGAGCCGCCGCCAAGAATTTCGCCGATGTCTTGGTAGTGGTTAGCCCAGAGGATTATGGCGAACTTTTGCAGATGCTCAAGAACTATGGTGGGCATGTCCCACTGGAATATCGCCAAAAGCTGGCGGCTAAAGCTTTCCAGCACGTTGCCTACTACGATTCGCTGATTGCCCAATATTTACGCCAACCGGGAGAACATTTTCCGAACCAGTTTACCCTAGCCCTCGATAAAGTTCAGGATTTACGCTATGGCGAAAACCCACATCAGGTAGCAGCGTTCTATGGCTGGAAAAGTGGATCAGAACAACGGTTTACCGGGCTAAATAAGGCGCGTCAGCTTCAGGGCAAGGAACTTTCCTACAACAATATCCTCGATGCCGATGCGGCCCTAAATGCGGTACGCGATTTTAGCGCACCCACGATAGCCATTATCAAACACGCCAATCCCTGCGGCTTAGCCACGCATTCCGATCTCAATGTGGCCTATGAGCGGGCGTTGGCCGGTGATCCCCTTTCGGCTTATGGGGGCATTGTGGCGGTCAATCGGCCTGTAGATGGACGACTGGCCCAACAGATTGTCACTAATTTTTATGAGGTGATAATTGCCCCGGAATTTACCAGTGAGGCTGAAGCCCTCTTCCGCAAAAAGAAATCGTTGCGACTATTGGTAGTAGGCGATCTTTACGCTGGAATGGATCAGGTGGCAATGACACTGGAGATACGCCCGGTGTTAGGTGGTTTCTTGGCCCAAACTCGCGATGCCCTGCCCGAACGTGACCTACGGATGGATGTAATGACCAGTCGCCAGCCTACCCTTGAAGAAGTTACCAACCTGCGCTTTGCTTGGCACGTGGTCAAACATATTAAATCAAACGCTATTGTACTGGTCAAAAACCATGCAATTGTAGGCATGGGGGCGGGTCAGCCTAGCCGGGTAGACTCGGTCAAAATCGCGCTGGCTAAAGCGGGAGTACGTGGTCAGGGTAGTGTTCTCGCAGGCGATGCTTACTTCCCGAAGGTAGACGGCGTAGAGACGGCGGCACAAGGTGGTGTAACGGCCATTATTCAACCGGGTGGCTCTATCAGTGATACGGATGTAACAGAGATGGCTAATAAATATAACTTGGCGATGGTCTTCACTGGGGCGCGACACTTTAAACATTAAAGTTAATGTATCATCTCAATAATTCTGGTAGGGGCGTATTGCATACGCCCAACACGGGACGGGTTTACTCAATAAACCCCTACTTATTGAGAGGATACAAATTAATTATAGAAGAGGACTCTATTGCAAAAGCAAATTGATTTTACAGAGGCTTTGGTTCGTTTTGGGCCATTAATTGATGCCGAAATCCAAGCAGAACTAGCGATAGAACTAGACGACTGGATGCGTAATGCCCTTTATTATCATTTTGGTTGGATGGATCGTGAGTTTCAGCCGATAGAAAAGGGCAATAGCGGCAAAAAACTAAGGCCCGTAATGACCTTATTGGCTTACTTGGGGGCGCATCCGGCTGGGTTTGAGGCTGATCTTTCACCTATCCTCCCGGTCGCCGCCGCTATTGAAATGATTCATAATTATAGCTTGATCCACGATGACATCGAGGATAATGACCGAGAGCGGCGCGGTCGGGCAACGGCTTGGTCTATTTGGGGTAAGCCAAAGGCGATTAACTTAGGCGACTGCCTACACGTACTCTCCTTCCGCCGACTCTACCAGATAAATGAGCGGGGAGTGGCGGCAGAACGCGCTCTGCGGGTAGGTCAAGCGTTGACCGAGACTTCTATCCGACTCTCGCTCGGTCAACATAAGGATATGTCCTTTGAAGACAATTTAGCGGTAACTCCAGCAATGTATTTAGATATGATTGCTGGTAAGACCGCCGCCCTCATCAGTTGTGCCACCTACTGCGGGGCATTGGTAGCAACGGCGGACGAAAGCAAATTAGCCCACTTTGCCGAGTTTGGTCAGAAAATCGGGCTAGGTTTCCAGATCAGAGATGACATTTTGGGTATTTGGGGGTTGGCAGCAGATACGGGCAAACCTACTGGCAGCGATATTCGTCGCCGTAAGAAAAGCCTGCCTATCCTCTTTGCACTGAGCGAAAGCCAAGGCCAAACGCGCGAGCGGCTCTTGGAAATTTACCGGCGCACCGACGCGGTTACACCGGACGAAGAAGGCTTTGTCTTAGCGGCCTTAGAAGAATGTCATGCCAAAGAGTTTACGCAAAGTCAGGCAGATCGCTACAAGCAGGAAGCGTGGGAGGCTCTCACGGTGGCAGGTGGTGGATCACTTAACGAGCCACTGGTACAATTAAAAAATCTCTGCACTTTTTTGGTGGAACGTTCCTTCTAAGGCAAGGTTCAAAATCGGGAACCTTCGCTTTACAATTCGGGTAGTCCAACCGGAAATAAATTTCCGGTCAAGCCACCAATGAGTACCATCCTAAAGTGTAAAGCCGGTATGAACCTTGCCTAATAAACGCCAACTTTACCTTATCAATAGGTAGGGGTTTGTTGGAACCAGTTCACATAAACCCGCCTCATTTTGGGCGTATGCAATACGCCCCTACCACAAAATTTTGAAATGATAGCACACCACTTTATACCGTGTTGAGTCTAGTTGTAGAGACCCAACACGGCAGTAATTTCTTCATTTGGGATTAGAATTCGGGATTAGAAAATCAGCTGGCCGCCCTCCTACAGGGCTAGGAGCCCACTTTGAGGCTACTGACCACGCTTTGCAAATCGCTATCGTAGCCATCAACCAAATTTTGCTTGAGCGAGGCATCGGCACTGAGCGTAACAACACCCATCACCAAATGACGGCCCGCACTACGAATGAGCAATACCCCCCGGCCACTGGTCGTGCCGTTATCGCTCCGGACAACAAAGGTGGATCGAAAGAATGTGCCTACGTTAGCCAAATCGCTGATAGTATTACGTGAACCAAGACCACTAACGCTCTGCTTGAAGGTTTTGAAGTAGGGGTCAATGACCCGATTATATTCCTCAACGCTAGGTGGGGCTTCAGTAGCAAAGGCATAGGGTACGAGACCAAGTTGAATAGTGACCGCGTTGTCGGGTGCAGTCAGGTAGATGCCAGGGTTAGCCAAGGAGGGGTCGGTCGCCTTAGCCGTCACAAAGGTTGGGTCAAGAGACGGAAAAGATTTAAGCCGCCAATTCCAATCCAAAGGAAATAGCCCAGAAAGGCTAAATTTATTCTGACCATAATACAAAGGAGGTGCCTGCCATTCCACTTGGGTAATAAATTTACCGGGCAGAGGATTAGCTCCCGTTACTTTACCGCCCTGATTAATGGCCTGCAAGGTCGGGTCAATGGCACCTGCCGTCAAAGAGGCAGGCACCGTCAAGGGTGCATTGGCCTTAAAAGACTCAAACGCGGCTACAAAAAGTGGTTTATGTTCATTCGCTTTGGCGGTCAGTGTTTGTCCTGAAAGGAGATAAGCCCGATCAGAAAGAGGCACATTAATCTGAGCCAAAAACTCGGTTAAATCGGTTCCATTGTCGGTATAAGAGACCTGATACAAAGTCAGGTTATTGTTAATCATCTTGAGCAAACCAGCATTGTTCTGGAGCATTTGAGGATATTGTACTTTCAAGCTATCCAACTTCTCCTGCAAGATTCTGGTCGAGGTAGGAGTCAGGTTTTTCGCGGGGATAGCAACAACACTCATCTTGAGGTTAGGGCTATCGTTGGCACTAAAGGTTACTGAATCTTTGTCAGTAGTTTTAGGCCAATTAACCGGCACACTCATTATAAAAAATAATTCTTGATTGGTCTCCTGCCTAAAACTAGGCGTAGGAGTACCCTGTGGCACTACCAACACCGTCGGAGGAGTATCACCGCAAGCTGGTAAGAGCAAGGCCAAGCCGATCAACAGCAGAAAAAGCGTCGTTATTCGATCATGCGGATGCAAAGATTTTAAATTACCCATATAAATCACAGCCCATCCTTTCTTCGTAACCTACCCGTAGTGGCTTATATTATAGCATTTATAGCTATTTAATAGTGGAGGCGGCCTCAACTGGCAAAGTCGCCGGACAGAGCCGCCTCCAGCAAATAACAGATGATTTTGCAACTTGATATGTGAGCAAAGCACTGCTATCATGGGCTATGGAAATACAAGAGAAAATCAACCGACGGAGCGGTTTCCCACAGAATTTAAGGGCTGAGATAAAAAGATGAACTATTACACCTCGCGCGGAATCTATTTTTTTCTGTTATGTGCTTTAAGCATCTCGCTGGCTCTTTTTCTCCCTGATGCTCCTAATCTGGATAAGATTTTGTTATTAATCAATCCGGGCGACCAAGCCAGTAAAGCCTTTACTACTGGCATCAACTATGGGGCTCTGCTCGTCCTATTTTTTATTTTGGGCGATTTTCTCTTCCAAACCACCAAAGTAGAGCCAATCCTAAATGATGATACTATCGTAAATGTAGGCACTTTAGTAATACCACTGCTCTCCTTTGTCACTACTCTACTTCTGACCCGAGGTTTTAGCTTTGCCCTAGAAAGTCTATGGGGCGCGATTGTCGGCTGGTCAGGGGTCTTCTCGATTGGAATAGCTCTTATTTTTGTAGTAGGTTTTCCAATCCTGCAACTTATGGATAAAGCAGGAGCCAGTAAAAAAGGATAACCACCCTTGCAAGCAGATAATAACAACCTAACCAAAGAAATAAGTCCCAAACCAACGGCTAAGGGCTCCCAGTTCCCTACGGTAATAATAGGGGGAGGCATAGCGGGACTGACCGCTGCTTTGCATCTATCGGAACGCGGTCTAAAGCCACTAGTGTTAGAGGCCGACCCTGAGTTTTGTGGAGGGCGGTGGGGCGCAATCGCTGCCGAGCGATTACCCACACAGGGTGAATGGGTCTTTCCCGCCGAACACGGGATTCATGGCTTATGGTGGCAATATAAAAACCTGAAGGCGATGGCCCAACGCTATAACTTTATGCCCGATTTGATTCTGGCAAATCGCCAATTATGGGTGCATGGGGAAGCTTCCGGGAAGGTGCGCTCTGCCGAAATGGGCCGAGGAGTGCGGCGTACCCTCTGGCCTGCTCCTTTTCACTATGGGGCACTCTTCTTCCATCCTACCTTTTTTCGTATGATTACTTTTCGAGATATTTTCGCCTCCCCAATAGTGCTGGGTAGTCTGCTCACCGCGCTAGGAGTTGACCCACTCATAGAAGCACGGGCCTTGGAGGGGGCTACTCTAGCCGATTTCTGCAAAGGCTGGTCTCCCCGAATGACCGCGTTCCTAGCGTCATTGGCCCGTAGCGGCCTTTCGGCCCATCCTGAAGACGTGCCACTAGCCGGATTTATCGCCTTTTTGCGTTTCTATTCGGCCTTGCGGCGCGACAGTCAGCGTTTCCACTTCCTTAGTGGCAACCCTCAAACGCTCTTTATCGAGCCAATGTTAAAACGCATTGTGGAATTTGGTGGGGAGGTCAGAAAAGGAACGCGAGTAGTTCGTATGGAACGCTGGAATAAGATGGGCTGGAAGCTCTACCTAGAAAGCGGCGAAACGTTAGAGGCGGCACATGTAATTTTGGCTACCGATGCACCCTCCGCCCACAAATTGTTGGCCGCTACGCCTGCTACCCGCGAAGTAACCGAAAATATGACTTGGCCGCAGGGGTTGGAAACCGCCGTAGTGCGCTATTGGTTCTCGGAGGCTCTGCCCAAACGTGCGGTAGAGGCCGGGATTATAAGCGGTGATTTTGCCATAGACAATTTCTTCTGGCTCCATTGCATCCAAGCAGAGTTTGTAAAATGGCACAAAGCCACCGGGGGCAGTGCCATCGAAGCCCACATCTACAATCAGGAGAGTTTGGCATTGGATGACGCAGCACTGCTAGTCAAGGTGGAACAAAATTTGGCTCGCCTCTTCCCCACCTTGAAGGGAAAAGTAATTCATGCCACGCTACATCGGAATGAGGCCACTCATACCCTTTTTGGAGTTGGTTCACTGGCGCAACATATTGGAGTACGCACACCTTGGCCAGGGCTAAGTTGCTGCGGCGATTGGGTGCGTCACCCAATTCCGGCCCTATTTTTAGAGCGAGCCTGCGCCACTGGCATAGCCGCCGCTAATGTAGTGCTAGAAATGAACCAACAGGCTCCCTTCCCACTAAAAAACTACGATAAACCAGAATTATTGGCCCGATTTGTGGGTCTGTGGGTGAAATCGGTGCGGGGTACAGTCAAACGATAAGCCCTCAAGAGTAGTAACACCGCTGAATAAATTGGGGGTAGATGCCGCCTAACATAAGCAGCCCTTCAAGACTGAACGTAGCCGGGCTGAATTTCTTTTCAGGTTATACCAGCAGTTGACCGATCCGCTTATTACCACCATCACCAAAACTAGCCGCAAGCGAAAAGGAGAGTAACCTGCTTCAGATCAGCCTCAAAATAAAGCACAATCTTAATAAAATCTTAATAAAATTGTAGGATTCATCCTGTAAGATTAGAGCATTAGAGGAACCCTCAGATGGTTCGGCAGTCAACCTAATTGAGGTGGGTTTATGTAAACTGGGTCAACGTAACCTGGGTTGGTTGTTCAATAGACCAGTCTACGGCCAGCCTACAACCCCTACCCATTGAGAAGATAGGCAACCTCTTGCTTATATTAAAACTACCCAGATTGAGGTGACGGATTGAATACAAGTACACTAACAGTTAATCAAGTAGAAGTTATTACCAGCAATTATTTGGTAAATTTACTTTTAGTTAATGGTAAATTAAATCGTATGGGGTTAAAGTCAAAGATTCAAGAGAAGCTTAATTACAACATTGAAAATTTACCAACCACTATTCCTTTTAGCGATTATATGAGGGTAGTGGAGTTTATTCGCCAAGAATATTATTCACAGTTAAACCGAAACGTCGCCTACGAACTGATTGGCTATCAATCCTCCCTAGAGTTTTTGAACAGCCCCCTCGGTCAGGTGCTAAAGTTAGCGGCGGGTGTATTGGGTACCCAGCGTGGGTTGCACCAATTTATAAAGACTATGCGTACCGTGATGCCCTTTGGCAAGCACCACCTAGAAGAACTGACCCCACATTACGTAATTTACCAGATGCGCGATATAGATGTCCCTCCGGCCTTAGTATGTGGTTGGTTGAGAGCCAGCCTCGAAATTACTCAAACCAAAAGCAAAAGAATTAAAGCCGAAGAAATCGGCCCTCGCATGGTACATTACCACCTCGAATGGGCTTAGTAGCCCTCTACCACCCGGACAAGATACGATTGTTAGCAAGGTACTGACGATACAAGGCCAAGTTCTTGCCAAAATTGAGTTTTTGGAGTATATTCTTCTTGGTCTACCTAGCCCTTGATTTGTTAAGACATAAAGCATCCTCAAGATCATACAAAAATCGTTTTTAGCAAGGCTCTCTGCAAATTTCACAAGCTTGGTGAACTATAAGACTTATACTAACACATCCTATAACAGAGCAACATTTTTATTTAGGCGATGATAGAAAAGAGAAGAAAATCAGATGATGGAGACGGTAGTTACTTGGGATAAAAAAGGCATGATGCACTTTTCGGCCACCGCTGAAAGTGGTCATACGGTTGAAATGGATGCGGTTAAGGCTGGTGGCGGAGATGAGCAGGGTTTTTCACCTAAAGCTTTATTGCTGATAGCCTTGGGTGGCTGTACTGCAATGGATGTGTTACCTATTCTACGGAAGATGCGCCAAGAAGTCACCAACTATCGGCTAGAAATCAAGGGAGATGTCCACGACGGACACCCCCGCAAGTTTGACCGGATTGTGGTAGAGCATGTGCTAGAAGGCCACAATCTAAGTCAGGAGATGGTGGATAAGGCGATCCATCTCTCCCACGACAAATATTGCAGCGTCTCGGCCTCTTTGGTAGGTTCAGTGGAAGTCGTTATGACCAGTCGCCTAATTGAAACGGCCCCAACAGAGGTAGAGGTAAGCTAACCCAACTTCAGCTTTTAAGCTACATAAATTAAGGTACCAAAAAAGCCCCGCCTATCAACCCTGCGGGGCTTTTCTCTTGAAACCTACCACCTTTGGTCTTATGACCCAGACCTCGTTGTCTGAGCAATTTGGTGGATTACTTATAATTCATCGCATAATTTGTACCAGAAAAAGTTCTACAGTTACACTGCTGAGCTTTCTCTTGAGACCCACCAACTTTGGTGTTGTAGATCCGGCTCCATTGCCTAATCTACCTAGTCTTTTATTTCCGGCTCCATTGCCTAGTTAGCTTTTATTGTTATAGCCTAGCTTCATTGCTTAGGCTACTTTTCTCTTGTAGCCCCGGCTTCATTGCTTAGGCTACTTTTCTCTTGTAGCCCCGGCTTCATTGC
>JACAUC010000564.1 GCA_013390945.1 Candidatus Chloroheliaceae bacterium | reverse complement strand
TACAGCGTTGTTCGATGACTTGCCCACCGTAGACTAGTGCTACTGCCTCACCTAAGCCACCACCACCATCACGGACGATAACCTTTAGCCCACCTTCAGGTTGTAAACCCCGTTCATAGAGCCGATTGAGTAAGGTTTCCCACGAGGCTTGATCCTCTGCTTTAGCTACATCCCAATCTATAATCTGGCGTGTACCATCAGGCCACAAACCTAAAGCCACCAATACCACCCGACGTTCCCCACGATGTACTCGCCTCTGCCGCCCACGCTTATCCTGCTTAATCAGATCAGTCTGGGTTTGTAAACTAAACCAAATCCCGTCAAATTGCACTACAGGTGGTATCTTGATTAGAGCGGCTTGATGTGATTTTAGCACTAAAGGCTCTAGGCGGTTAATGCGCTCCTCGATACTACGTAAACCCACTGAACTGCCCAACATTACCGACCATTCTTGGGCCATCTGACGTAAACTGTGTTGAAAACCACTACCAAAGAGTGCCTTGTGATCGAGGTCTAACCAAAAATGTTGGTATTTCTCTAAGATGGTCCAATAGACCCTCACATCATGTCCACACTTCACACACTCTACCATTGGTATCTTCAGGTGGTTGAGAGTACCCCATCCGGTTTGGAGTTGTCGTTGATAGTGTCCATCCCGAATGAACTGATTGGCATCCACACAACCACATCCGGCACATTGCCAGTCACATAAGCGTGGTTGAGAAGAGACGGTGCGAGCCACATACTTAGCCCGTCCTAACTTGACCTGCAATTCGGCTTCTAGGGTGGATTGTAAAATAGGACGGATGGCCTCCAGAGCAGCGGTTTTGGCTTGATCTTGAACGATTTGCAAGATGGCTTTGCGTTCTTGTCCCTTGATTTTATCGGTTGAAAAAGTTATATTCATATTAGCTCGCCCTTTCCCATTGGTTATATGTTCTAAGATATATACGTTACAGGAAGGGGCGGGTTGCAACCAGACGCTAGTTTCTGACAGGAAGGTGTTTACCTTACC
>JACAUC010000563.1 GCA_013390945.1 Candidatus Chloroheliaceae bacterium | reverse complement strand
AACCGAGCGTATTGAAGCGCGTATCTCCCCAAACGCATTGGCCGTTATCCGGTTAGCCGCCCAACTTCAAGGGCGAAGCGTTAGTGATTTTATGGTGGTAGCAGCCCAAGAAGCGGCACACAAGATAATTGAAGAGGAACAGATTATTCGCTTATCCTTGGAGGATCAACAGAGTTTTGTAGAAGCTCTTCTGGCTCCACCAGAAATATCTCCTGCAATGAAGCGAGCAAAGGAGGCGCATACTCGACTTATTAGAGAATCAAAGTAATGCCTTCGTTTGTTATTGAACCTTTGTTAAATCACGACAAGCGTAATTTTTGCAGTGCTATTGATACCCTCGATATTTACTTACGCGAACAGGCGGCACAGGACGTGCGACGACGTGTGGCTACTTGCTTTGTAGCTGTAGATGATGAAAACAACCGCATTGCAGGCTATTACACCATCTCTGCTAGTGGGGTAGATCTTACCGAGTTTCCAGAAGAGCAGGCAAAACGATTACCTCGTTATCCCTTAGTACCCGCCGCACGTCTAGGTCGTTTAGCCGTAGATCAGAATTATAGAGGGCAAAAGCTTGGAGCAGCACTCCTTTGTGACGCGATTGAGCGTGTCAGGCGTTCCGATTTGGCTGCTGTGGTGCTTATAGTAGATGCTAAAGACGATACCGCACGAAATTTCTATTTACATCACGGTTTCCTACCCTTCAAAGGGCGACCACTTCAACTGTTTTATCCGTTAGGTAAGAGATAACGTGCTGATCAGTTTTAACCAAGTTTAAGGACAATCCTGTAGCATCTAATATGCTCTAAGCTTTAGGGGGCCAAATGATTCCTTCACCCCCCTTTATAGCGGTTTAACCCATAAAAAAGGCTCTGGGAACAATAAACATCTCAGAGCCTTTTAGATTCAGAATAAATGTTACACTTCGTCTTTAACGGGGCTGGCTATAGCCTCCCTTGATAAACTCGCCATAGTGGTATTCAAGTTCGTAACGCTCGAACGCTTCCACTATATTTGGAA
>JACAUC010000562.1 GCA_013390945.1 Candidatus Chloroheliaceae bacterium | reverse complement strand
TTCACACCGGAGATAAACCTTTTAGCCATTTGAGGGTTTAACTCCTCTAGGCCAGTCATACAATCTTCGGCAAACCCCAATAACTCTTCCTCGTATTCCTTGCGCTGTTCGGGGCTGAGTTCCTTCAAATGTTCCTTTATATCTATGGTCATAAGCCTAAACTCCTTTAGATGTAACTTCATTATCATTTTTAGCTGATTCTTTTCACCTTTGAGTAGCATGAGTTTAACAAATTTGCGCCACTTTACGCTAGTGGCAGGGGCGAATTGAAGCCAATCGTAGAAACGCTCTTCCAAAGGTAGTAACCGACAAACCACCATGACTATTTCAAGTGACCAAATCCGGCAACGTAAGAGCCAAGGTGTGGTAGGGTCAATCTCAATTGTGATCCCTTCAGCCTTGAGATGCTCTAGCACACTATCAGGTTGCTCCGAACAGACAAAGGCGGTCAGCAATTGGTTATAGGGTATCGTCTTATATTCACTAAAAAAGAGAAAGGTACGGGCTAGATTCTTGGCAAACTCGAACTGGTCAAAATCATCGTTGGTAGATTTAAATTCGAGGATCGAATAAGGCAATAGGAAATCAAAGAGTGTGCCGGAGAGGTCTTTGCCCTCTGGCACAGCTAAGATTAGGTCAGCCCTTAATAGTTGGGGCAACTCTATGCTCAGCTGGTTAACTCCGAAAACCTTAGCCTTATTGGTGGTTACCTCCTTAAACATCGGGTCAGGCCGAATAAGGTTTTCCTCCTTCCCACTGATCTTACGGCTAGTCTTCCGTTTGGTCGTTCGGCTGGTCGTTTTTTTGGATGGTGGCCGGGTTTGGTCTGACATCCTATTCCTCCGTCTTCTCTGTCTTTTTTTTGCTCTTCTTCGGCTTTTTGGCCCGGCCCTCGCGAATCAGTTGCAGCGTGGCAGGCTCCATCACTACCTCACCCCGTGCTATCGCCTTCCGTTCGGTTATCTCTTTAGCCGATACATCCACCACTCGCGCCCGGCCTGCTTCATTGAAGTGGGTTAGTGGGC
>JACAUC010000561.1 GCA_013390945.1 Candidatus Chloroheliaceae bacterium | reverse complement strand
TTGCTATGACGACAATTGGTAAAAAAGATCAGGCTTCTGGTGTTGGGTCAAGAGGCATAGTAGTCTGCTTTGGTTGAGGTATGCCCCCGGCGGATAGTCTCCACTCTTCTAAGAAGTCTAGCACGGGCTGATACTGGTCGCGGCGGATGCTCTTATAGCCAGTGGCTCCGAAGCGGCGGTATATCTCCTCAAAGACTGCTTGATACTGATTTTTCCCAGCCCCCTGTTTGGTAAGCTGATTAGCTAGAAGTTTGACCGCATTAGATATTTCAGTAGCCTGTAACTCGCTAACCAATGCCGCCGGGTGAATTAGCTCTTCCACTTGTGTTAGCCGATTTCGGAGGTTGAGTACTATTGCTCCCGCATTATTCAACCGTTCATGGGCTGAATCGGCTATTTTTTTGGTAAGGATCACCTGCCGCTCTATTTCAAGCTGTTGTTCGGCAAATTTAGCTTGCGCCAAAGACAAATTAGCTTGTGCTAAGGCTTGCTCCCTAAGCTGTACCAAAATAGGGTTAGGCTGGTATTGGGTTGGTGTTGTTTCTACATCAAAGAGTCCGGTGTTAGCGGCATTTAGGGCTTCGGCTTGAAAAGCTTGCCAGAGTACCTCGTAACATTCACGGCGGTAACGAATGATCTTCTCTTTGAGTTCCGGTTTGACCCTTTTTGCATCTATACCAAATAACCAACCCGGAAGATATTTGAGCGGCAAGCTCAAAACGTCCTGTGGGCCACCACTTTTCTTACCAGTATTTTCTAAAGGGGTGCGTGTAACACGCACCCCTTTAAGGGCATCCGATAATATTTCATCTCGTTCTATACGCTCACGCTGCCCTCTCCAAGATAAGCCTAGAAAATCGCACAAAGGGCGAATTGGTACGTATACCTCTTGTTTGCCTGATTTAGTTTCCACCAATACGGCTGTGATCTGATCTCCATAGAAATCAACCGTTTTCTCTTCAAGTGGTACTAATGCTGCTGACTCTTTTTCTGGCACATTTTCATTGTCGTCACTCATTACTTTT
>JACAUC010000560.1 GCA_013390945.1 Candidatus Chloroheliaceae bacterium | reverse complement strand
TTGGTAAAAAAGATCAGGCTTCTGGTGTTGGGTCAAGAGGTAGCAAGCTTTGAGTGTGAATACCCTCCCCTCCGGCGGAACGCTGCAACTCATCTAATAAAGCCAGAACAGCGGGATAGTCCGCTTGCTTAATGCGGCGGTAGGTTCCCACTTGAAAACGTCGAGATAGTTCACCAAAGATGCTTTGATAGTGATTTTTCTTAGGATTTTTGGTGGTCAGATATTCGGCTAATGCCTTGACGGTGTTGACGATGACCGAGGCTTGAGCTTCACTTATGATTGCACCCGGTCGGACTGTTTGATCTATATCGCCAACCCTTTGCTCTATATCGTCAACCTTATGATCTATGTCGTCAACTTTCTGATCTATTTTGCCTATCTTCTGATCTAGCTCATTAGCGAATAGATAAAACTCATCAATGCGTTGGTGGGCGTAATGGGCCTGATCGAGTGCATCAAGAGCTTTAGCCTCTATCTCCATCTGCTCTTCTGCCATTTTTGCCATAACTAGGGCTTGTTGTCTGATTTGCACCAACACGGGGTTAGGCTCCCGCCAGTTGACCGTTCTGCCTTGTTGTGTTGTAGTCGTAAAAGGTGTAGCTTCGGCTTCCTCTTTGAAAGCTTTCCACAGGGCGCGGTAGCAATCGCGTTGATACCGAATAATTTTATCCCTTAGTTCTGTTTTTACCCGATTCGCGTTGATTCCAAAGAGCCAGCCAGGGAGATACTCAAGTGGTAACGAGGTGGATTCCTGCAAGCCGCCAGAAACCTCCCCTTTGGGTATACGTGTTACACGTATACCCCGTAGAAATTCTGAGAGTACAGGGTCACGCTTTATGCGTTCAAGCTGCCCAGCCCAACTAAGGCCCAAGTAATCAGATATAGGTTTGAGTGGTACATATACTTCCTGATGACCAGATGTTGGCTCTACCAATACGGCTGTGATCTGATCTCCATAGAAATCAACCGTCTTTTCTTCTAGGGGTATTAATGCTGCTGACTCTTTTTCTGGCACATTTTCATTGTCGTCACTCA
>JACAUC010000559.1 GCA_013390945.1 Candidatus Chloroheliaceae bacterium | reverse complement strand
GAAATCCCTCCTACAAAGGGATTAAATCGGGATTAGAAATCCCTCCTACAAAGGGATTAAATCGGGATTAGAAATCCCTCCTACAAAGGGGATAGAAAATGACTATCGAAGAAAATGAAACTCCGACCGGGAGAACGATAAAAGTTACCTTGATTAAAAGTCCGATTCGGTCACGGGGTGAACATAAAGAGACGATACGCTCACTTGGCCTGCGCCGCCTGCATCAGAGTTATACTCTGCCGGATAATCCGGCGGTACGCGGTATGATTAAGAGCGTGGTGCAGTGGTTAAAGGTCGAAGAGGTCTAATTTGAGTTCAAGGTTCAAACTGGATTTTAGCTTGTAGGAAGCTGCTCTGTCAGGTGATAAAAGCTTGTAGGAGACTGCTCTGTTAGGCGATGAAATCTAAAAATTAAAAGCTTGAACCTTGTGCCGAGTTTTTGGAGGTTTTTTGAAATGCAGCAGCATGAACTGCAACCAGCTCCCGGTAGTACCAAATCCAGAAAGCGTGTCGGTCGTGGACACGGTTCTGGCTCGGTCAAAACCAGTGGACGCGGTCAAAAGGGTCAAAAGGCCCGTACCGGCCATAGCAAAGTGCCAGTCTGGTTTGAAGGTAGCCCTAGTAAGACCAATACGATAAAGCGTTCCCCTTACAAACGGGGTGTCGGCTTTAGCAACCCTAATCGGGTAGTCTACGAAGTAGTTAATTTAAGTAAATTGGACGAATGGCAGGGCGACGTTACACCAGAAGCCTTATTAGAGCGTGGATTTGTACGCTCAAAGGCGAAACCAGTCAAAATCTTGGGTGATGGCGAACTGGCTCGACCTTTGACCGTGCGGGTTCACCGCATTACCGCCAGTGCTAAACAAAAGATTACCGCTGCGGGTGGTACTTTTGAAGAGCTAAATCCGGCTGAAGCGGTCGAGGCCCAAGCTTAGACTAAGTGGTATCATCTTAAAAATTCGTGGTAGGGGCGTATTGCATACGCCCAATGTAAGGCGGGTTTATGCAATACCTATGCTGAATTGGGTTTATGCAATAAACTGATTGATTGG
>JACAUC010000558.1 GCA_013390945.1 Candidatus Chloroheliaceae bacterium | reverse complement strand
TATGCAAAAATCAACTGTGACACCTGGAAAAATGCCCCTAATAATCCGGCGCAAACCGGAACTAGAACGAGATACCAAACGCATCCATCTCCTTCGGCGGATGGTGCAGGTGGGCTTCTTCACCCTGATTGGTTATCATGTGGTGGGTACTCTAGTGGTAGGTGAGGATAGTAGTATCGCCAGCCCAGAAGCCTATTGTCCCTTTGGGGGATTGGAGACGCTCTATAGTTATATCTCTACCGGGGGTCGCTATGTCCCACACACCCATCTTTCCAATCTGGTACTGCTGGTGGCTGTCCTAGCCCTAACTCTCGTTTCTAAATCGGCCTTCTGTGGTTGGATCTGTCCTTTGGGAGCTTTGCAGGATTGGCTCTTCAACCTTCGTCGTTTCTTCTACCGGGGTAAATCACCCTTACACCTACCTCCCTTAGTAGATCGGGTGGCTCGCAGCATAAAATATCTGGTACTGGCTTGGTTACTAATTGAGACCGCGTTGGCTGCTAAAATGGCTTTCCGAGAGTATGATCCCTATTCTGCTCTGCTGAATTTGGGCAAGGAAGTCGCCCTAGGTGGTTTGATTGTTCTAGTGGTAACGGTGGTTCTAGCCCTTTTTGTCGAACGGCCTTGGTGTACTTACGCCTGTCCATTGGGAGCCACGATTGGTTTGTTAGGACGGCTCAGCCTCTTTAAGATCCGGCGTGATGAAAAGACCTGCCTTAGCGGTTGTACTCTATGCAATCGGGCCTGTCCTTCCGGCTTAGAAGTCAAGAAGTTCAAGACCTTGGCGACCTCTGATTGCGTCAACTGTATGAGTTGTGTGGCGGGTTGTCCTACAGGGGCTTTGGCCGTGCGCTTACCCGGCCTGCTCCGTTCCACTAATAATCAGGCACAATCCGAACTAGTCACAGCCAACTCATCATCACCGTCAGAAGAAGGTTATAGGGAAATTTAAGGAAAGGAAGGACAAGTATGCAAACTTCAGAAAGCCGTAAGTTACCATTTAAAGTAAATCATTATGCCTATGGGATTGGCGCGGTAGTAATCTTTATGGGTATCATTTTGGGGGCGCAG
>JACAUC010000557.1 GCA_013390945.1 Candidatus Chloroheliaceae bacterium | reverse complement strand
CTTCTTCGCTATGTTGAATAAAATTCGTATTCAACAATCTTTCAACTGTGAGGAAGACCATGAAGAATATACCCTTAATTCTCAATCTTGGCAAGAATTTGACCGAGTATGCTCAGCAAACCGCTGACCACCGCACGTTTACAACTTTAATCAATCAACAGTTTCCCACTGACCTGCTACAAGGACATAAGGAGGGCTGTAAGGCTGAGCCTCACAACCCGCTAAAATATCATGGTAGCTATTTGCGTCGCGCGGTCATTGATACCGAAGGCCAGACGCATCAGGTTAGCATTCATCGGGTCTATTGTCCCTGCTGTAGCCAGACTTGGAGAGTTTATCCTTGCATCTTAACCCCCGGCAAGCACTATGATAGTTACGTCGTTCAAAATACGGTGGAAGAAATCCTCTCTTATGAGCAAAGCTATCGCGCCACCACTCGTCACCAATCCCAACTCACGTCAAGTGGGCAGGTCAAACCTAACGCTTTCACTCATGCGCGTACGCCTTGGAACTGGGTAGTCTGGCTAGGACAATCCTCCTTACCCTTGGTACTCCTAGCTTGTGGGCTGAAACCACCCATCTATGGCGTGGAGGATGAAAAATTTCTCAAACAAAACCGCCAAAAGAGCTATGTTATCGGTTTAGTAGAACACCAGTTTGACCTATTGTGGTGGGCAGACTATGTATTTAGTACGGATCAAGGTAGTCTTGAAAAGAGCTTGGGTGAATTGAGTGCCATCCTTAAATCGGTGGAAGCCGAGCATTACTTTAAAGGTATTACCACTGATAGTTGGAAGGCCACCAGAAATGCCTTCTTAACCCTTGATCCGCGTACTAAACTAGCGGAATGTTTGCTGCATCCGATGCTCAAATTCGAAATTGAGGTTAAACGTTATGCCAGAAGCGAGAAATTAGGGGAGGAAGTGGTAGAACTTCTGCTGGAAGCATTTTGGGAAGTGTTGTTAGCTCCGGATGCCGCCACTTGGGAAGTTAATCTGACGGAACTAGAAGGCTGGGAAGATTTCCAACATCCGATCTTAGCGGCCCGTTTAGCCAGTTTACGCCGCAAGCAAGAGGGT
>JACAUC010000057.1 GCA_013390945.1 Candidatus Chloroheliaceae bacterium | reverse complement strand
ATTAGAAATCCCTCCTACAAGATGGGGAGTTCGGGATTAGAAATCCCTCCTACAAAAAAGGAGCTAATTACTGTGGAAATACGACAACTTGGAAACAGTGATCTTTCGATTACTACTCTAGGTTTTGGAGCATGGGCTATCGGTGGCAATGGTTGGTCTTTTGGCTGGGGTTCTCAGGATGACAATGACTCTATCGCTGCCATCCATAAGGCTCTTGATTTTGGTATAAACTGGATTGATACGGCAGCCGTGTATGGGCTGGGTCATTCGGAAGAGGTGGTGGCTCGCGCTCTTAAAGATCGAAGCGAGAAACCTTATATTTTCACCAAATGTTCGCTCGGCTGGGATGAGAACCGTGAACTTGTTCGCAGCCTGAAAGCCGCTTCTATCCGGCGCGAGGTAGAAAATAGTCTTAGGCGGTTACAGGTGGAGACGATAGACCTCTATCAGATTCATTGGCCTAATCCTGACTCGGAAATCGAGGAGGGCTGGCAAACTCTAGCCGAGTTAAAGGCCGAGGGTAAAGTACGCCATATTGGGGTCTCTAATTTCGAGGTCTCCCAATTGGAACGGGCGCAGGCTATTGCCCCTATCACCTCGTTGCAACCACCCTATAGCATTGTACGGCGCGAAATCGAAGAGCAGATTTTACCGCACGTCCAACGGCATAACATTGGGGTAATTGCCTATTCGCCGATGGCCTCTGGCCTGCTCAGCGGAAAGATGAGCCGGGAGCGAATAGCGGCCCTACCAGAAGATGATTGGCGGCGTAACTCCAAAGAGTTTAGCGAGCCCAATCTCTCCCGCAACCTGAAACTGGTGGAGTTATTAAACTACATCGGAAATCACTATGGCTTATCGGCAGGTGAGGTAGCTATTGCTTGGACACTCCGCCACCCGGCGGTAACGGCCGCTATTGTAGGGGCGCGAAACGCTGAACAGGTAGAAGGATTTATCGGTGCCGCAGACCTCCGCCTAACCAGCGAAGAGCTTGAGGACATCGATTCTTTCCTCAATAAGAATTAGTAACACCGCAACCAGTTAACTGAACACGGAGAACCACTTGTAGGAGGGCGGCCAGCCGACTTTCTAATCCCGAATAGGTCTAGCCTCAAATCGGGCGACCAGCCGACTTAGACTGGTCTTGGAAATCCCTCCTACAGGGGCTTATTTGAAAGGTATTGCAGCTAAATTTTAACCTATAAAACTAGCTGCGATAATATTCAATACTCTGATGGGAAACCGTTCTGTCGCTTGATTGGAATAGTATAAAGGGAAGCGTTTTGAAACCAGTTTGTATTATGGTCGCGCTCAGTATTGAGTTGCGGGAAGTATTAAGTCAAGTTTTGGTGGAAAAGACCCAAGCTTATAGATTTGCCAAAATCCACTACGGTAAGTTATTGTGGGTGAATCTCCAGTGATGAAAATAGGATTCAAGCGCGGCATAAAAACCAAGCGGGAAAACTGGGAACAGGCGCTTTATGCCTCCTTTATTGCTCAAGCGTTGTGTATCCTTGGCATTAGTGCTTCTTTTCCTTTTATTCCCCTCTTTCTGATGAAAGACTTAAACATAACTGACCCTGCCGCCGCTGGACTGTGGGCTGGGGTAATGGGGGCTATTAGCTCTTTGTTGATGGCTGTTTTCGCGCCTATTTGGGGCATTGTGGCGGATCGCTACGGTCGCAAGATGATGGTGCTAAGGGCTATGATCGGCGGTTGTCTCTTAATAATGTTGATGTCCATTTGCAACGACGTTTGGCTACTTCTCGTTTTGCGAATACTTCAAGGTGCGCTAGTCGGTACTGTTTCGGCTAATATGGCCCTAATCACCTCCGTAACTCCTCGCCATCGTGTAGGTTATGCGTTGGGTCTAATGCAGACCGCCATTTTTGCGGGGTCGAGTATTGGGCCACTTATCGGTGGTGTGCTGGCCGATGTAATCAGCTATCGCTTCGCCTTTTTTATCACCTCGTTGGCATTAGGCGTAGCAGCCTTGATCGTCTTCTTTTTTGTTCATGAGAATTTCGAACCCGTGGAGGCTGATGCCAAGCATCCTAAAGAGAATTGGCGTGAGCAGATGGGTCAGCTATTTGGTCAAAAACCCTTTGTAGCTATGGCTTTGATTTTGGTAATGGTGCAATTTGCCAACACTATCATTGCCCCGGTACTGGCAATCTACATCAAGACTTTGAACGGAACAGCCGAAGGAGCCTCTACTTTGGCTGGGCTAGAATTGGCGGTTACTGGTATTGCCAGTGCCTTTTCAGCCGTTATCGCTGGGCGATTGAGTGATCGGTATGGACACCGCAAGGTGCTAGTAATCAGTAGCCTTGCGGCGGCATTCCTTTACTTCCCTCAAGCTATTGTAGGCAATGTTTGGGAATTGCTAATCTTACGTGCAATGATGGGCCTCTTTTTCGGAGGCATTATTCCCTCCGCTAATGCGTTGATTGCCGAATTTATCCCGGAGGGACGAAAAGGAATAGCCTATGGTGTGGTCAATGGAATGGGTTCGCTAGGTTTTGGCATTGGGCCACTTACCGGAGCCATCGTAGCCGCCTCTTTTGGTATACACTGGGTCTTTATTCTAACGGGTATCGCTCTTTTAATGAGTGCCTATTGGGTAAACTTGGCACTCTCCAAAATAAATAGCCAGCGAAAAAGCTATGGTCTACTTCAGCCTCAACAAGAACCTTCTGATTAACTCTGGTTTTTAGCGTAGCATCACTTATGAATGGTTACTTCGGCGATGGCCCGGCGCTGACTGCTCTCGCCTAGGGCCGTAATGGAAAAAGTGCCGGGTATTTGTGAATCGGGGAGGTAATCCCACTTTACATAACCCTCTTTATCGGCAGAGATACCGGGCAAGGTCTTAGCCCCGGTGGAGTCATAACTGAGCCAGAGAGAAATATGTTCACCGGGGTCAAAATCTTCACCAGTGAAGATATAAAGTTGGTCAAGTCTCCCTTCGAGCGGTGTAACGGTTAGGGGACGTTGAAGCGGTCGGGAAAAGATTTGGTATGGCCCAAAGCTAATCTTTTCCCGATATATTTTGGCTAGTTGGTCAATTTGTGCTTTGCCCTCTGCCGAGTCGAGATGTAGCCAAGCTAGGGGTTTATCATCTTGAATAGTCTTTTCAAAACCTTCAATGTCAGAAATTACCCGCAGACCCTTCGCCTGCGAGCCCTTGATGCGCCAACCGTCAGGCCGATTGGTTAGCACCGAAAGGCCGTAAATTACGCCATAGTCCGCTCCGGCGGTAGCTTGTGGGTTTGGCAGGTGAACCGGAATAACGCTATTTTGAGGTAACTTTCCCTGCTTGGTTTGCTCCTTAAACCAAAGGGCTACCTGTCGCATATTTTGGTCTGGAAAATCATTTGGGCGATCCATCGCGGTCTGAATAAAGAAGAGGGCTAAACCCAGAAAGATAAGGGTCAGCCCAACGCGCCAACCTGTCTGAGGCCACTTCTTTGCTAAAAAAATAAAGAGGTAGACCACTGTTGGCAACAGAAACATTAGGTTCGAGACCGGATAACGCGCACTACCCGGCGCAATGTTGTTGGTGGGTAGGGTACTGACGATAAAGAGGGCAAATTCACCCCAGATTAAGGCTAGGTAAACCCGTACCTTTCCTAGTGGTTTCCACCACAGCAGCAACGAGCCGCTCATTGCCAGTAGAGTCAGTGGGCGCAAGAGGTTGAAGAAAACCTGCGGATAAAAGAGCAGGCGACCTAGCAGATCAGTATGGGCGTTGCGTTCCTCTAGGCTGGCATTGATTTTACTGGTTAGGCTTACAAAGCCAAAAGGTGATTTAAACTGGATTATACTGGCGATTACCCAGAGCAAGGTAAAGCTAAAGGCCAATGCTAAGGGAGGAATCACCTTTTGCAGAGCGCGAAAGGGGCGATTTGTCCGATGACGGAGGTAGGTGAGACAAAGGATAATGACCGCATAGGTGATGCTATAGAACCAAGCTTCGTAACGCAGCAGAGTTGCGCCCAATAATCCAGCACTGGCTAACCAGAGGTTAAGCGAACGTTCGGTTTGTAGCCAGCGACAGAAAAAGAGCATACCCACGCTCAAAAACATATGCGTCAGGCTCTCACTCATCCCACTTAGGCCAAACCAAATTTCCCAGGGGAAGAGTGCCGCTAATAGAGCCGTACCATAGCCCGCTAACCGTCCAAACAGGCTGCGCCCGATAAAGAAAAAAGAGGTGGTAGTTACCAGTGAGGCCACTAAATTGACGGCTCGTGGCTCCCGAAAAAGATCCGGCCAAATTTGGAGCAAAGCACCATTGAGCCAAAATTGTAGTGGGAGCCAAGCATCCACTTCAAACCGGGGTTGTTGGCTCCATTCCCAAGCGTGAAGCGACCGGGTAAAGCCATCTGCATCATATTCTAAGAAACCGTTCCGCCAGATCAGATAACTAATCAGTGCTTTGAGGGCAAAGAGGGCCAAAAGGAAAGGCAGGGCCAGTTTTAGCTCATTTTTGGCAGTTAGGCCAAATAGGGTTGAGAGTTTTTTTAAACGCAACTGCAATGAATAATTACCTTTTACTTTTTCGCTCCTATTACATTTTAATCTGATATAAAAACGTTGCAAGGGCCAGTTTAGTTACAAGCAGGCGGATTCCAGTGCAGGGGCTATAATAGCATAAAAGAGGGGTTATTCCCAAATTTGAGTCAAAAGGAAAAGGAGCCAATTTAGCCCATAAACTTAGGGGTTAAATTAGCTCCTTTAAGCTAACCAGAAAGTCAAGCTAGGGTAAAGCTTAAAAGCCCCTTAACTGGCCTTCTTATCAGCCCAAACGGTTTTAGTATTAGGTTGATTATTGCGGGCTAGGGCGGCGCAACGACGGGAGCAAAACTTATTGCCCTTGACAATCTGGGCGTGACTAAGTACCTGTCCACATTCTGACCTAGCACAGGTTCCACTTTGAGGTGGTGTTACTTCCACAAAGGTCTCTTTCTTTGCCAGTAACATTGTATGCCGTCCGTCTCGATAGAGGCGATGTTGCCTTTTCTTTATATCTGCTTCACAAAAGGTGCAGTAACCGCTATCAGTTTGCTTGGCGAGACGTTTCGGCCCCATTAGAATATTGCAAATGGGACAAACTTGTTCACCTGGTGCTAGTTTATAAGGGGAATGAGACATGGTTTCTCCTTTCGGCGGCCCTGTCGGTACTCAACTCCGAGATATTTACCGCTTGGTTATTGCGCCGCCCACTTTTATATATGTATATATCAGATAACACCTTGGCACTAACGTGTTGCTATAGAGCGTATCTAATGCTTATTATAGTCAGATCCTTTAAGCTTACTAAAACCTACAAGTTTTTTGATAGAAAGAACAAAACTTCTTAAAATTTAGTTATTAAGGTCAAATTCAACCAAGTTGAATTGCTTTTTGTTGAGTTGTTGTTAGGTTAGGCTACTTTCACTGCCTGATTTGACAAACAAGAGCAAACAGCGAAATAGTTGCTAATACTAATTATACTCCACTAAACCGATTTCTGCATTAAAGTTTCATTACAATCTTAGGTTTATACCGGAACTTGTCTACTTTTTCGCTTGACAACTTGCCGATATTTGTTTGTTCTTTTTGTCACAAGTCCTGTAGCACTACCGCTAGACCTCCAACTTGGCTAGAAGGGCTTCTCTCGCACCTACCTCGAATTGTGAATCAAGCTTGTTGGATCAACTGCTCGCTAAGGATTGCTAGGCGGGTTTTGAAGTCGGAGAGATCGGACAAAGCTTGTCCGGTGGCTATCGCTTCTTTGGCCCGTTCTTCGGCACTTTGTTGACGCTGGCGTTCCAGTTCGTTTAGGCGAGTTTCTAGTGCGGCCACATTGTTTGAAAAGATCATAGCAAGTTCCGTGCCAAGAGACCGCTTTACATCCCCAAACTGGGCCTGCAAACTGGTTTGGGCCACTTCGAGTGCTTGACCAAGTGCTTTGCGTCCCGCCTCTACCAAGCGACCCCGTTCCTGCTCCCGCATCGCCCCGGCTTGCCGAACCACTTCTCCGGCCACCAACCAGAGGATACCAACTAGGATATTTCCAAACATAAAGATCGTAATAGCCCCTAGCCCGGTTACACCTCGCGCCACCCACGTCAGCATCGTATCCTTTTGGCGGAGGCGCGGCAGGGTTGCCAGAAAGTAAGCGTTATTGGGATCAAGTTTTTGCACCGTTTGGTGAAATTCTTGTTCAATCTCCTGACTGATAACCTGCATGTAACTACTTAACTCATCCTTAAATTGTTCGGTACGAGCCTCCAAATAGTGTTTAAGCGCATATTCTAAATAAAAAGGCAAGTTGCGGCTGACCTCATTAGGGGCGGCTTTTTGGGCGGCTTCGATTTGTTCTGGTAAGGCGTTGGAAAGACGGCGGGTGTAAGAGCTTAGGTCAGAGATAAAAGTATCGGCGAGGCGTTGTAGCTCAGAAAGGCTACGCTCCTGAAGGCGCAATAAGACCTTTTCCAAGCGGTCGCGCTCCCCTTTCAGTTGAAGACGAGTCTCTTCCAGTTGGTCTAAATCGGCCTTACCTGCGGTTTGGCGTTCCTCGAAAATCTTTTCCAGTTCGTCGGCTACTTCTTCCATACCCCCCAACAGGGTCGCTTCTTGTAACCGCTCTTTTTCAGCCAATAACTCGGTGGTGAGGGCCGCTTTAATCTTCCCATAGTTAGAGCGTTCCAAGAGTGTATTATCTGTGCCTGCGGACTTTGCGGCTTGTTGCAAGAGTTTTGCTGCCTCAAACGCGGAGAATGGTAGCACGATAGCACCCGGTTGCAGCGTCGCCAGTAGGCTGTTGACCCGCTCCATTACCGTTGTTAAGTCTTCGTCTTCGCCTAACCTATCGGTTTGATTGACTATGAAGAAGAGGCGTTTTTGGCTCTTTCTAGTTAATTTTTCTTTGATAAAAATCTGCTCGGAGGCGGTTAGGGGTTGGATTGCGCTCAACAAAAAGACTATCACATCGGCATTGCTGATTTCTGGCCCTAGCGTTTCAGGGTCATATCTATCGGGGTCACTTAGGCCGGGCGTATCAATAAAGGTAAAATCTTTGAGGAGGGCGAGGGGGGTGCTAATTTCGGCACGACGGTAGCGTCCCTCCTCCAGATTGCCCACCAAGCGGCGGTATTCCGCTAAGCCCACCGTCTTGTGCCGTCCCAAATTATCCAACAGGGTTGCTTCAGGTTCGGGGCCATAGCTGATTTCGGTAACAAGGGGCGTGTTGGGGGTTGCGCCCACTGGCAAAAAGTCCGGTTGACCCAAGAGTGTGTTGAGGGCGAGGGTCTTGCCATGGTTAAATTGGCCCAGTAGCAAAATTCGCAACTTACCCGCCTTAAAAGCCCGTTCGCTCTCTCCGATCCGTGCGCTTAAATCGGTTGCCCCGGCTTCGCTGGTCAGACGTTCCAACTCCTTGAAGAGTTGTTGAAGGGTGCGTTCGTTTAGTGGTGCGCTCTTTTCGACTTCGGTCATTACTACGGCTCCTCCCGCTAAAACTCTTTTAAGATATTTTCGACTCGTCGGTCAAGGGTAGGTTTGTCCAGCAATTGTACCCCCGGTGGTTTGGGTAGTCCGCTTAAATCATAGTAGAGTTCGGATTGAGCAAAGAGGCGCAAACATTCAATCCGGGAAGCTAGGTTAGGATGGCTGCGGAAGAGTTGGGCCAGCCCGGTAAAGTCATTGGAGTTTTGCGCCCGTTTCATTCCGTCTAGCACATCGTCCAAATCCACCTTTTCTGCCGCTTCAAAGCCCAGCAAAAGGCGCACCAGAGCGGATTCGGCTACCCGCAAATTTTTGCAGCAGAGCAGACCAGCCCGGTCGCAGGTTACTTCGGCTCGGCGGCTCCACGCTTGTAAGGCCAGCCCGATAGTTTGGCGTAGCGGCCAGAGTATTAGCCGGATGGTATTGCCCAGCGCACCGGGTATTTGAAAAACCCCTTCGATGAGGATTAAGACAATGGTGCGATAGGTAACGTGCTGGTTATGGATGTGACCGCACTCATGCCCGATTACAAACTGTACTTCCTCTGGGCGAGCGTTGGCACTGTAGGCAGTTGACATAAAAATAAAGGCGTTTTCGTCGGTTCCGGTGGTGTAGATAGCATAAAAATCGGCTTGACCAGCCAACATACGGGGTACAGCAATACCCAGCGTCCTAGAACATTCCACCAGCGACTTGTAGGCTTCGGGAAAAGAGCGCGGCGAGACATAAATGCTATTGTTGAGTAAATCGGTATAAAAGAACTCAATTATAAAATCAAGAGCTTTGTTAATTGCCATTTGAAAGGGTACCGATTTTAGGGTACGTAGAATAGTTTGATCTATCGGGTGGGCATACGGGGTATCGGGGCCACTCATGGGGCGATAGCCCTCTTTGCGCCGTTGGATAAATTCGGCCAGCTCTGGTATTGGGAATGTATCCGGGGCAGTTGCACTCATAAAGTCTACTCCTCTTGTACATGGCGGTACAAAGTGCCAAGATAGCCGGAAAGCACCGCTATTTGCTCCAAGTGCTAACTTTTTAGCATATGACAACAATATACAATACGTATCCCACCTCTAATAAGTTACATCGTAACGCGCAGTTTCTGCCAGCTAAATGCTAACACCGGTCTAACGTGGGTCTAATTGGTTTCTTACTATGGGTGAGTAAAATATTTATTTATTCAACCTAGATTAGGCAAATTGAGGCGATAAATCGAGGTGATCCGTTCGTAAGGGCCGACAAAATAGATTGTATCCCCGGTTTGCAGCACAAAATCCGGGTTAGGATGAAAGGTTGGGGAGTGTTGGCGCACGGTGAAAGTACCTTCTATCTGGTTTTCAACGCTCACTTCATGGGTAAGGTGGGCCATCACAATTACGCCTACAGTGGTATAGAGTTTGCTTACGGTTGTGCCATTTAGCAACCCCTCTTTAATCACTAGCTTTGCCACAAAGAAGGGGGTTTGCCCAACATAAAAAGAGGTAACTACCTCAAAATTGAGGGCCGCTGCAATAAAGTAAGGTGCTACGAGGGCCGAAGTGGAACGGGCAATTTGAATATTAAAACCCTGCTCTATTCGGTCAGCCAAGCCCCGATCAAAGAGGCGTAGCACTACCCGCACCCTGCTATTCTTTTGCAGGGCATTGAGGGCGGTCTCCAGATTTGCAAGGTCATCATTGGTTAAAATGGTGATACAACGTGCTTTGGAGATATTCACAAGGTCAAGTGATTCTGGTACGCGCATATCGGCGTGAAGTACAGGCACTCCCAAGTTACGAGCCAAGTTGTTAAAGCGTTTCTTTTCATTGGTCTCCAAAACCACCACCGCTTCTCCGCGTTCGACCAAGCCACGCAACACCAGATAGCCAATGGCTCCCAAACCGCATAGTATCACATGGTTTTTCATCGTGGTGGCCTTTTGCTGGCCCAAAGCCTGATTGATTCTGGCACTGACGATGTAGTTGGTGACATAGGCATAGATTATCGCCAATAGAGCCGTACCCACCACAATCAAGCCTGACGCATAGAGTTTGTGATACCACTCTGGCAGATCATCAATACCCGCATTGCTACCAATAGAAATCAGAGTTAGGTAGAAGGCGGTAATAGGATTGCCCTTGGTTCGCTCCGGGTTAGTTAGCCAGAAAAAGAGGGTACTAATCAGTAAGATCAGTCCAGTTGCCACCAATGCTCGGCGGTAAGGGCGTTCCATATCGCGTAGCAGCAGGCGAGGGGTTAGAAAGACTCGTTGTTGCTTCTTCCGCTTCTTTTTAGTCGTATCGTTCCGTTGTCTGATTCCTTCTAAGCCCCGTCGGGTCTCTTCCACATTTCGCTGATCGAGTTGCACTTCCTCCAGTCGTACCAATTCTTCCACTCGTCCGACCAGCGTCACCCTGTCGCCTTCTTGAAGTGGAGTATTGGGAGGGGGACAACTCTGATCGGGTTGACCCTTACTTTGGTGTACAATTGGTGTTATTGGGCCATACAATTGCTGTAAAGTGCTATTACTTCCTACCTCATCCCGCACTACGGCCATTTGCTCTGTTCCAATCTCGAAGAGGTGCAAGATTTGGCTGGGTAGCGAAGCGGTTACAAAAGTAGGCGCAGTTAGTTCCGAAATACTGAGGGCGCGAGCGTTAGGGATAGAATTAATCATGCGCTCGCCGATTTGCTGATTGAAGAAACTGGCGACTGCCCGAATATCGGGCGCAAGTTCGTGGGCTACCAAGGTGGTTTCAAGGTTGAAAAGATCGTTTTCGGTGACGGTAATGAGAGCCGAAGCCCGTTTGATTCCGGCAGCCAGCAGGGAGTGTTCGCTGCGGCTATCACGATAGAGTAGGGGTACGCCTTTGTGTTGGGCTATTTCGGCAAAGCGTGGATCGGGCGCGTTATCTATAATAACCACTCCCACATTCGCCAGCAACAATTGCTCCACAATTCGGTAGCCCGTATTGCGTAAGCCGCAAACAATTACGTGGCTACTCATCTGCTCCAAATTTTGCAATTGCGCCTCCGTCATAGTGTAAGCCGAATAAGAGTAAGTCGGGCTACCCGGCGAATCCTCAAAGGGTCGGTGATGCTTACTTGGTGGTGAATCCTCAAATCTCTGGCTCATAAATATGTTATACGCCCTTACCCTGATTTATTGAGAAAATAATAAAACTACATCACCTAAAAATCTTTAATTCAATAAATAAAATATTTACTTAATTAATTTCTTCTAAGTCACTTTCTTCCATAAATAGATTTTTTACCGAAAAGCTGAAGCCCGGTATGATATTTTCGCCTTCTAAGGTTTCGGTTATTCCAAATAGGATTGGTTCAAGTTGACCGATGTGATAGACCTCGACCACCTGATTAGCAGGGCTAATCGCCCATACTAGCGGTACTCCCGCAGCTAAGTAACGTCGGACTTTATTCCGAACCTCTTGTAAAGCTGGCGCACTTTCCAGATCAGAGGGAGACCAAATTTCGATAGCTAGATCAGGACGAGGGCCAGCCCCTTTAGTATGCGGAGAGGGCCGATTGTTTGCCCTCCAAAAACTTAGATCCGGTTGGGGTACATTCTTTGGCCCTAATTTAGTGCTGGCCTCTTGAAGCATAGTACCTAGCTTCATTTTAGGATCAAATTCCAAATAAAGCTTGATTAGCAGAAGCGCAATCCAACTATGCTCATAACCCGGCATTGGCTTTTCTACCAGCCCACCATCTCTAAGTTCATACCGTCCCACAGATTCCGGCAGCTGCTCGAACTCGTCGGCGGTATAACTTTGAGTTAGGTCAATCACGGGGAGTTGAGCCATATTTTTACCTCTTGCCTAAGCTCAGCTTTGTACATCTTTGAGAAAGGAGAAAATTTCTCTACAAAAGAAACTATGTTCAATCTATTATGCGCTTGAAAAGGATTCGCGTCTTACCAACCGTGATAATATCGTTGTTGTTCAAAATACAATTCTCTTGCCGCTTACCGTTGACAAAAGTTCCATTGTGGCTCCCGACATCTATAAGCCTGAAAATACCCTTTACCGCTTCATCAGATATTTCATAAATTATTACTATCTCGTTACATACTATATGATTATGGTTATCGTAATGGTCATAACTTATATACATCCGAGTATTTTCTGCTCGAAATGAACCGATATGAAAGTTTTGTCTGATAATTCGCTTTCTAATTTGCTTCAGTTTGGTTGCTTCCTCCAACTCCTGATTAATAGCTGTAACACTCTTCTTAGTTAAGTGTCTTAAATCTTCTACAAGGAGAGTCGCTATATCGGGCTCTACAAGGAGAGGCACTATATCGGGCATATCACCAAAACTAGTGATGCTCTGACTTTTCTTTATACCCCTTAAACCCAACTTGTTCAGAATTTTCGAAAACCAGCCTGAAGTATCGGTTACAGGTCTCTGATAGAGATCTTTAACTGACTTTGCAGGCCCCCAACTATGCCAACGGACTCTCTTCAATCCGGGAACGATAGCTTCACCAGAAACCATCATATCCGCTCGATACCATGTTTTTGAAATCCTCACAGAATGAGTTGTTACAGGCTCATTCCCAACTATCTCATCTGAAGCAATTATCTCACCATTTTCATCGGCAGGAGTAGGACTATGTAACCACCGTTTAAGATCTTCAAGTGTTGAATTGGGTTTCTTTGGAACCGTTTCAGAGGAGTGCCTTGGTAACTCACCTGATCCTCCATAAGCTGATAATGGTGGCGATATATATTCTCCGAAATCATCTATTTCCGATCCCATATTGTTATATTTACCATTTTTATCAACCATAACCGGCTCATTAGTTTGTAAAGCTCGTTTAAGATTTTCAAGCACGGCGTTGGGTTTCTTTGGTTTTTTTGCAACAGTTTCGGGTATCGGTAACGTGCCGTCCGAATTATTTGAAGGGGTATCCGTTCCTATAAAAGGTTGCAGGGAGGTACTCAATAATTCTCCAGTATGGTCATAAATATAACTTGCCCAATAGCGTTGGAGTGAGCTAAAGAAAGAACGGTCTCTAGTATCCGATATAGCGGCACTTGCCTTTGATATTTCAGTGAGAAAATCTTTAGCCAACTCTACTATATTGGCTTGTTCTTCCTCTGAAATAGCAGACTGATCGGTCCGCTCCAACAATTGTTTATGATATTCTCTTATCAAATCAAACGGGTTTTGTATCATTGATCTATCCTACTAATTTTTTGATTTCCGAATTTACCCAAGTAATTCTTCTCGTACCTCATATTCGCCTTGTGGTTCGCGTATCAGTGTCTCATCACGTAAAGAACCGTAGGTTTGTTCAAAAAAGCCCGGAGGCCAACCTAGTTTTTCAGTCTCAGTCAGTACCGCGATAGATCGCATCGGTTGTACTATTACCAGCACTTCTAAGTCGGTCTCCGCTAACCCAAGGGGTAGTTCCAGACGTAATATCCCATCTATTCCTATATGTGCCTGTAATTTAATAGTTTGCATAGGTTTTACCTCAATCGCGGAGTCCTTTTCCACAGTCTCTTGATTATAAGCTATTTTGGGGGCATAACTCAAATAGATCTTCTCAAAAAAGCGGGTAAGGGGCGTATTGCATACGCCCGAAATGAAACCAACAATTCGGGGTAGGGGCGTATTGCATACGCCCAAAATGTATGCAATAGGTCAGCCTACAACCCCTACAAATGGAGAAGATGCGGTTTTTAAAAGAATTGTTTCAGTAGTTTGGTCATTTTGATGGTGGTAGATATGGCATAGTCCACCTCTTCTTCGGTGGTGTAGCGGCCAAGACTGTAGCGTAAGCTGGAGTAGGCTCGCTCCTCGTCAAAGCCCAAGGCACTGACTACGTGGGAGGGTTTGGTACTAGCGGCATTGCAGGCACTTCCCGCCGAGATCGCAATGTTTTTGAGTGCTTTGATAAAGGGTTTGCTTCGGATACCCTTGAAACTGAGATTAAGGTTGTGGGGAAGACGTTGGGTAGGATGACCGTTTAACTCTACTCCTTTGACGGCTTCGCTGATTTCGGCAAACATTCGTAGGGTTAAGTTTCGTAGGCGGGGTTCTTCGGTGGGTAATTCCTCTTGGCAGAGCGTAGCAGCGACACCAAAGCCCACAATAGCGGGTACATTCAAAGTGCCAGAACGCACCCCTCGTTCGTGACCACCGCCATAGATTACTGGGGCCACTTTTAGCGGCGGATTAGTCGGGCGGATGTATAGCGCACCGATACCCTTTGGCCCATACATCTTATGGGCTGAAATCGAGAGCAGGTCAATCTTGAGTTCACTCACATCCAATGGCAGATGACCGACATATTGCGCTCCATCGGTATGAAAGATCACGTTATGTTCTTGAGCAATCGCGCCTATCTCCTTGAGGGCGGTTACGGTTCCGATTTCGTTGTTAGCCGCCATTATAGAGATAAGCACGGTGCGAGGTGTAATGACCTGCCGGACAGCCTCCGGGTTTACCTGTCCATATTGGTCTACGGGTAGATAAGTTACTGACTTGCCCAACTGTTCAAGGTGTTGGGCGGTATCTAAGATGGCCTTGTGTTCGATAGCGGAGGTGATGATATGATCGCCTTTGTCGGCGTAGCTCTCAGCTATACCAAAGAGGGCAATATTATCCGACTCGGTTGCGCCGCTAGTGAAGATAATATCATCCGCTTTGGCACTAATCAATTCGGCAATTTGTTGACGCGCCCTAGTTACGGCCTCTTGCGCTACACTCCCAAACTCATGATCTAGGCTGGCAGCATTGCCAAAATGTTCAGTGAAATAGGGTAACATTGCCTCCACCACCCGTTGATCCACCGGGGTAGTAGCGTTATAATCCATGTAGATGGGTAGCTTTAAGCTCATAATATCTTCTCTTTTTCTTGTCCGAATAATAAAAAAACCTTATCAAAAGGTGGAGACAAGGCGATAAAAATCAATTTAAATGTAAGATATTTTCTAAACTTTGTCAAGGTTCTAAAAGATAGAAGCGAAACCCTCAAAATTCATCAAATTGCACAAAGCCCGGCAATTAGTTCGGCTATTTCTGCGTCAACTTCTTCTTGCGTGTATTCTGGGCCAGTACTATTAAAGGCCGCCTTTGCGGCCGCAAGCTCCTCTTGGCTGGCTATTTCTGATAAAGAAGAGTAAGTCTGAGATGGATAGCTTTCGGCTTAAATTGGCCCTTCTCGAAAAGTTGGGATTATGCCAAGTTATGTTATAATCCTTATAGGGGTATTTCTTATTCTACAGTAGTATAACCCCACTACCCATAAATGACGGTAAAGCTGTAGGAGGGATTTCTAATCCTGATTTGAGAGATATAGCCACTAGTGAGGGGAACGATGAACCAGGCAGGTGACAGCCACAATAGTAGTAGCATTGATAAAGTAATAACGTTAGCCCGTTCTGGCAACCGAGCAGGTGCTTATAGTTTAGTTCTGGAATTGGTAAAGCAACAGCCTGACGATATACTCTCCCTGCTCTGGTTAGCCTATACTTCCGAAAAAGTGGAAGAGGTGGAAGTGGTACTCCACCGCGTGTTGAGCCTCGACCCGCATAATCAGAGGGCGCTGGAATGGCAAACTTTGATTAGACAAAAGCAGCAACGCCTCAGAGCCGGGCAAACTGGTCCCTTGCCGCCTACTCCTCCGGTCACTATTTCGTCTAAGCACTTGACCGTCAAGCCCACGCTCTCCAATTCTAGCCCTGAACCAGAATCGCGTAGCTATCCGCTTCCGGTGCAGCCCTCGGTTTCAGTATCCTCCACTCCTGCGTCCTACTACGCCGAACCACAGCCCTTGGCGACTTGGACGGCTCCGCAGCCTACCTATCAGGTCACAATTGAGTCGGGGTCAAGCTCCAGTCCAATCTTGCCCTACGCCCAAGCTCTGCCCTCTCTCTCCAGTGCTAAACGACGTTGGTGGCTCTCCGTGTTAGCGGCTTCGCTCCTGATAGTGGCTTTATTGGCACTAGTAGTAGTCCTAATAAATCCAGCTAACTCCAAGCTAGTTCTAGCCAATTATCGGCTCTTTAACAGCTTGGATGAATTGATGAAGGATGGTTTTGTAGATCAGCGCGTAGCGATTCAAACTCGCTTTATGGGTGGCTTAACCAAAGATGCCGATGGTACCTATCTGCTTATCCTTTCGGATGGCAAATCTTCGCTTTATGTTCAGTGGAACGAAAACACTACTCCAGTGAATAATTTTCGGCCAGGTCAGTTTATTACCATCTATGGTCGCTTGAGTGGTGTGAATGGTGGCAAAGGAACCCTTAAAGTAGATAAAGTGGAGGCGATTACCTGATTAGCCTCCCCACTTCTTAAAACCAATAACTATGTTTACGTTTGATCGCTAGGTATTGACTTTTTTGTCACAAACCTTTATGATGAGTAAGTCAATCAAACTTATTATGTATTACCTGATAAGAGAGGTAGGTTACTTATGGAAAGTGCAACGAAACCCGGCACAAATAAACAGACCATTTGCCAAGAGATTACCCGGCTACACACCGAATTGAATGAGTTAGCGATGCGCCTTAGTATCAGCAACTCGCCTGAAGTTACTAACGTCTGGTCTAACCTTGCTAACGCCCGTGCCTACCTCTCCACTGCCCTAGAAGCGGCCCGTAACGTCAAAAACGGTAAATTAGATGAGACCCAACTCGACTGGCAAATCTAGCGTTTCCTAACCTTTAGCAACGGACTTTGCGTGGTCTCTTTTCTGCTGTAACGTGCTGGGCGTATGCCATACGCCCCTACCGATCTTTAATTTCTCCTCCAAAAATAAAAGCAGTTTAAGTTTGCCTTAATGTAGATTGCCAGATTTATATGGTACATTTAGAGGAGTAACTTACGATTAAACATTTTAAAGAGGTAGAACTCGTTCATGAATAAAAAAACTTGGTTTATAGGCTTGGCGGTTATTTTAGTAAGCGTACTCATGTACGTAGTAACCGGAATGGCAACCCCACCTACTCCTATTAGCTGGAGTGAGGTGGTTAAAAAGGCCCAGAATGGTGAAATTGCTACCATTCAAACCAACCCCAATAACCACAATATAATTATTATAACCCAAAATGACCCTAACGTCCGCTTAACCAGTACTTACCCCGCAGGTCGGGCGAAACTGGACGAGATTTTGGATAATGCTGGGGTCACCCTTGATAGATTTCCCCAAATTGAGAGCGACAACAATAGCACGGATCGCTTACGTACGCTCCTATTAATAATTCCCTTATTTACGCTTCTTGTAATGGTTTTTCTCTATCTTCGTCCTCGCAATGGCGATACGCGCGGAGGACGTTCTCTAGGCGGTGGCCCCGGCTTTGCCTTTGGCAAGAGTAGTGGCAAACTGGTGATCCCACAGCGAGTCGGGGTAAACTTTGCCGATGTAGCCGGAGCGGATGAAGCTAAACAGGAATTAGAAGAGATAGTTGAATTTCTAAAACATTCCGAAAAATTCACCCAATTAGGGGCGCGTATTCCAAAAGGAGTGCTACTAGTTGGCCCTCCTGGAACTGGTAAGACGCTCTTGGCGAAAGCGGTAGCAGGTGAGGCCAATGTGCCGTTTATTAGCATCAGTGGTAGTGAATTTGTGGAGATGTACGTTGGTGTAGGTGCAGCCAGAGTACGTGACCTCTTTGAGCGAGCCAAAAAGATGTCTCCTTGCATCATCTTTATTGACGAGGTGGATGCAGTAGGGCGCAAGCGCGGTATAAGGGCTGGTGGCGGCACGGAGGAACGAGAGCAAACCCTTAACCAGATTCTTGTTGAAATGGATGGCTTTAATAGCGAGACCAATGTTATTGTCATAGCGGCCACTAACCGGGTAGATGTGCTAGATCCCGCTTTCCTGCGCCCCGGTCGCTTTGACCGCCAAGTCACTGTAGACAATCCTGATTATCTGGGTCGTATTCAGATCTTGAAAGTTCATTCGCGAGGTAAACCCCTCGATTCCATGGTAGAACTGGAACGTATCGCTAAACAGACCCCTGGCTTCAGTGGGGCAGATCTAGCAAACCTGATGAACGAAGCGGCTATTTTAACCGCCCGGCGTAATAAAAAGATCATTGGCTTACTTGAAATGGAAGAGGCGATTGACCGCGTGGTTGCCGGGCCGGAGCGAAAGAGTCGGTTAATCACTGATCGCGAAAAGGTTATAACCGCTTACCATGAAGTCGGTCACGCTCTAGTTGCCCAGATGGTTGGCAGTGTAGACCCTGTCCAGAAAATTTCGATTGTCGCACGTGGTCGAATGGGTGGCTATACTCGCGTGGGGGCAGGCGAAGACCGCACCCTTTGGACTCGTAGCCAACTGGAAGATTTTATGGCTTTTGCCCTAGGTGGTCACGCCGCCGAAGCCCTAATGTTTGGTGAGGTAACAACCGGGCCAAGCAATGATATAGAACGTGTAACCCAGATTGCTCGGTCAATGGTTTGTGAGTATGGTATGAGTGCCAAGCTTGGGCCCATCAGTTTTGGGGATAAGCAACGAGGCTGCAGCAATACCCTCGCCTACGAAATTGATAAGGAAGTTAACGCCTTAGTTCAGAAAGCTCTTTTACGTGCCCATCAACTCTTAACCCGCTACAACCTCCAACTCATCGCCATTTCAAATGCTTTGATTGAACAAGAGATAATGAGCGGCGATGAAATGAACCAGATTTTTGAAAGTGTCAGCCAAGACGGAGGAGCCAACCTGCTTGCCCTGCGACCTTTTGCCAGTGATGCCCTTGCTCTCCGAAGTAGTGGTAAGTTGGGTGAAGCGAACGAAAACGAACCACTCCGGCCTCCTACCGAAATTGGCCCCAGAGGTTTTGATCTCAAGAAAGAAAATCCAAGTAAGGGTGATGAGCGCGAAGCGAATATAGTTTAAATCCACTGGCGGAGTGGCTTCCTACAAAATGCCTTAATCATCTAGGTGTAACCTGCACTTAGATGAAATCTTTTGCCACAAAAATAGGGTAAGACATGAAATAATTTGCAAATTATTTACCTCTTAGCAACCTAAAATTAACCTTTTTGATGTATCATTAGACCTAAGAAACTTTCATCGGCTTTTTTCTAGGGATAACCCAGTTTGGTTTTAGCACCAGCAAAACCGAAGGTTGGGTTTTTAACAAGCATAGAATTTTGCTTCCCTTAAAAGTTGTAAAGAATCAATTTTTGCTCTACGGGTTGGAGCATTTGGTTTGCTCTATCTGCTTGACCAAAGCTTAGTTTTTAATGCGTTCTCAATTAAGAAGCTATGGCATGAGTTTTTTGGTATGACATTATCGGCATGACGAAATGATATTGCAGCTATCCAGTTAGTGGTTGAATAATCCATTCAAGGATTAGTCATAAAGCTTGTTTTAAGTTTAAGCAGCGATAGTATCTTCTCTATAGTGTGAGGTAGGGCGTTTGGAAACTACTCCTACCGCTTGGGGTACTATGTGCTGAAAAAATTAACTTCCCGCTTTTTGATAGGGGTATTGGCTTATTATCCCTCTATCTGATAGGAACTTAATTTTTAACAAGCCTAAATAAATAAACCAATATCTTTTCTTTTTAGTAGGTTAGGAATGTAGAGTGTAGTAGGGAATAAAATTCCCCAACTGAATTTGACCCCAAAATATGATGGGATATTTCCTCTAACCTGCTTTATCTGAGAGATATGGCCCTTTAGACTATGTTCAAACTAGCTTTACCGTTATGGGTATAAGTTGGAATTTGGCTGTAAGTTAGCTTGAAGAGGCTGAAGGGTTGCTTTGGCTTATTTCTGGTAAGTGGCTATCATTTCAAACTTTATTGTTTGTGTTTAGAATTTTGAAAGGAGATTTTCTCGTTATGAGAAAGAAGCTAAGGTTACTTAACTTTGGTTTGATGTTGGGACTAGTTGTTATTGTTATGACGGCTTGTAAGAGTAGCGATACTGCCACCACGATCCCGCAAGCCGCCCCTACTGCGATAGCTCAAGTTGTCACCGTTACGGTAGCTGCCGTCCCCGCCGCCGCCACTAGCCCGGGAGTTGTAGCTCCTGCTGCCACTACGGTAGCGGCGGCTGCCGCCGTTACCACTACTGCCGCTGCCGCTGCTCCCGCAGGCGACCCTCTTGCTGGTGAGCAAACCTTTAAGTGGGCTTGTAGTCGTTGTCATCCCAACGGTGGTACAGTGGCAGGTACAGTTGCCAGTGGCAAACAACCACCTGTCCTTAACACTGCCGCAATTATGGGTAATCCCACTCTTATCCGAAATAGAATTCGGAACGGAGCGGGTGGTCTACCTACCCTAGCCGAGCCCTCCTTTTCCCCTACCCAGATTAGGGAGAGTGAGCTTAATGACTTGGTAGCGTTTTTGACTGCTCCTAGAGCCGCAGGCTTTGTACCGCCGACCGCTACTCCTTTAGCCACTGCGATAGTACCTGCCCCCACCGCAACGGCCCTCCCGGTGATACCAATACCCTCAAATGCTGCTGGTGTAGCTTTGACTGGTAGTGCTTCGCGCGGTGAGGCTATCTTCCGACGAGGTTGCGAGGTCTGCCACGCTAATGGTGGACGGGCTCGTGGCCCACTGGATCAGCCTAACCTTTCGACCAATGGCAACACTTGGAGCCCTGCCTTTGTCCGCCCTTGGATCCTCAATGGTAGTGATCGTGGGATGCCCGCTTGGAAAGATATTCTGAACGCTCAGGAAGTTGAAGATCTTGTAAGGTATATTAACATCATCAATACCTTCCAGAAACCTTCACCCGCTCCCGCTGTAACTACGGTCGCACCTACCGCAACCCCATAGTTTGAGCTTTAGGGTTAATTGCTACTCCTAAGAAAGATCACGCTTGCTTGGTGGAAAGAGAGCAAGCGTGATCTTTCTTTCTGCTGAAAAGCCTTATAAAAAATTTGCCAAATATTTACCTGCTGTTAGCTTCATTTTAACCTTTTTACTATATCATATCGTAAAAGACTATCATTAATTCTCTATCGGGAAGGAAAAGAATAGGTTACTTTTGTACTTTAAGGCTGGAAGAAGCTTTGGTTTCGGGAGTGCAAAGGTCTGTTTGTGGCAAATTACCTAAATCGGTACAACGAAATGGTATTGTAGCTATCCGGTTTGTGACTGATTATTAGAGTGACTAATTAGTCATAAGATTTGCTTTGTACTAGGGCGCGTTAAAGAATTAATTTCCCGTTTTTTCAAATGTGCGTTGGCTTATTGCACCTTCAAAGGAATGAAAGAAAATTAATTTTTAGCCAGTCCTTAGTAAGAATGGTTCAAATTGGCTTTACAATCTTAGCCTAAGTTATCCCCAAAACTGTAAAGCGACATTGGTTTTTTGAATTATTTCTTAAATTTGGGCTATTTGAGCAGAAATCCCGGCTCAAATTACCGTCTGAGCGGGTGATAAAATTTACCTCTGGAACCTTCTCTTTGGTAAATTAACCTAACTAGACCGAAAATTTGCTCTTGCTTATTCCCGGTTAATGCTTATCATTTCGAATCGCATCGAATCGTTATTACTGGTTTTTCATTGTTGCGTTGGTTTTTTGTGTCTGGATCCTTGAAAGGAGACTCTTTTACTATTATGAGAGAGAAGCTAAAACTGCTTAACTTTGGCTTGATGTTGGTGTTGGTTGTTATTATTTTGACTGCCTGCAAGAGTAGTGATACTGTTACCCCCGCTCCTCAAGCCGCCACTACTGTTGTCGCCCAAGTTGTCACTGTCACCGTTGTTGTAACTGCCCCTGCCTCTGCCGTTAGCACGACCGCTGCTGTTACCTCTGCCCCTGCTGTTAGCACGACCGCCGCTGCCGTTAGCACGACCGTAGCTGTTGCCCCCGCTGCCACTACTGCCCCGCCGCCTCCGGGTGACGCTGAAAGTGGTGCAGTACTATTTAAATGGTCTTGCAGTCGTTGCCATCCCAAAGGCGGTACTGTAGAAGGCCCCGGTCCCATCAAACAACCTATCCTTGCAGTAGACAGGATTATGTCTAACCCGACTCTTATCCGAAATAGGATTCGGAATGGACCAGGCGGCGCACCTACTCTATTTGAGCCTGCCTTCTCCACTAACGAGCTTAGGGACGGCGAGGTTAATGATATCGTCGCCTTCTTGACTAGTTCCCGCCCAGCGAACTATGCCGCGCCAGTCTCAACGGCAATACCTCTGGAGCCATCAGTAGTGCCGACCAATACACCTGTTCCTACGGTAATCGTACCTAATGATGCGGCAGGTAATACTTTGGCTGGCGATCAATTGCGTGGTGATGTTATTTTTAGAAGGGCTTGCCAAGTTTGCCATGCCAACGGTGGGCGTTCGCTTGGTGTAAACGGTCAGCCAAACCTTTCAATTGACGTAGATACTTGGAAGCCACCCTTTATACGTAACTTTGTTACTAACGGTAGCCCCGCTGGTATGCCTGCTTGGGGTAAACTAGGGGTTCTTAGTCCTCAAGAAATTGAAGACCTAGTAGCTTACGTTAGCACCCTCAACACTTCTTCCGAAAGAATGCAAGCAGAGGCGTTAGATGCGGTTGCAACCCCAGCCCCCACCACCAAACCATAAGGTAGGAAATACCACGGTTCGGGTGAAAGTCTAGTAGCATAATTCTAAAAGCCACCACTTCTTTCAAAGAAGTGGTGGCTTTTTAGTTGCTTCTTCGGTTGAGTTGTTTGACGGTAAGTAAATAGGGCGACCTTACCTTGCGGTAAAATCGCCCTATTTCTAGTGAGATTATGGACGTTCCATCTCGTGTCGGGAGGAGGGTACGTCTGAAGGTAGTTATATAAACCTGCAAGAGCGACTTAATTTCAGTTTGGCAATTACGTCCCTTTTGCAGAAGATTTGGCGTTATTTACTCCAGTAGCTGGCTACTTTCGCATCGGCTACAATCGGTACACTTTTCACAATTTCGCTTCCGGCCCGAATCATTTCCTCCTGCACCATTTTGCAGACCGTTTCGGCTTGATCTTCGCGTACTTCTACCACGATTTCATCGTGAACGGTATTTACAATGCGGGCATCAAAACCTTTCAGCTTTTCGCGCAGGTAGACTAGAGCCATTTTGGTCATATCGGCATTACAGCCTTGGATGGGCGCGTTCTTGCCTTGCCGTTCTATTTCACCTACTTTGCGGCGGTAATCCGGGTCATCGCGCTCAGGTAGCTTGTAGTAGCGTTTGCGACCAAGTGGGGTAGGGCTATAGCACAACCGCACCGACTCCTTGCCCATCTTCTCCAACCACTTTTGCACTCCGCTAAAGGCTTTGAAATAGGCATCAATCAGAGTGCGAGCTTCCTCTACCGTTTTATCAATGCGGAGGGCTAAACCCTGCGGCCCCATTCCATAAGCAAGGCCAAAGTTAATCGCTTTGGCCGCGTTGCGTTGTTCCTTTGATACATCTTCCACCGCCACTAGGAACATCTGGCTGGCGGCTAATTTATGTAAGTCGCCGCCGGATCTAAAGGCTTCGATAAAGGCCGAGTCGCCGCTCAATTCGGCCAAGATTCTAAGCTCGGCTTGGCTATAGTCACAGACCACTAACTTATAGCCCTCTTCGGGTATAAAGCAGGAGCGGAAATCAGAGGTTGCCGGAATCTGCTGTACGTTCGGATTGCTACAGCTAAAGCGTCCAGTATCAGCACCATACTGCAAGAAATCGGGGTGGATACGACCAGTTTTGGTATGAATCCGGCCCAGCACTCCTTCGCCAAAGGAGCCAATGGTCTTTTCGTAACCACGATACTCCAGTAACTTCTTGACCTCTGGACGAGTACCATACTTGTTCAGTTCCTGCTCACTCGTCCCTTCTAGTTGGATGCCCAGCTTGCCAAATTCAGAGATAATTTGGGTTTGGCTGTTCAGGTTGATTACATATTCAGCACTTCCAAACATAGAGGACTGTTGGGCTCCGCCACTAGGTAGCATCCCCATCAAGGCAGTTCGGGCTGCGTCTCGTTTTAGTTCCACCTCTTCTAGGATTTTTCGCCATTTCACGACATCCAGTTTGCAGCCCGCCAATTCCAAATCACCCACTGCCGCCACGCACTTGAACTCAAGGTCGGCTACGGCCAACAAATTCTCCTGCTTGAGTTTTTGCAACTGTTTGGTATAGATCGGGAAAAGCACCATTACATCTTTGGCAGCATAGTTTAACTGTTGTTCGGAGACATGCCCGACACTGCTGGCTCCAATGAAGGTCTTGCGTACCGACTTATCCATAGTCTCGTTTAGGTAAGATTTGACTATGGCCGCTAGGTTAACTTCTCTCCCCAGTCCGGCGGTTAAGAGCCGTTCGGTTAGATAGGTGTCATAGACATTTTCAAGCTCCAACCCAGCCTGCACCTTCAGCATCTTGTAATCGAACTTGGCGTTTTGCAAAATTTTTAGGCTACGGTCATTTTCCAGCAGCAGTTTGAGCGGCTCCAAGTTAACTTTGGTAGCATCAATAATGTAGCACTTTTCGGGCGAGGCAATTTGCACCAGCAACAGCTTTGATTCGTAAGGATCAAGTCCGCTGGTCTCGGTATCTACTGCCAGTACTGGTGCGGTCATCAAGCTATCTATGGCCTCTTGCAGCTTGGAATTATCGTTAATTAGCTCGTAATTCACCGGGGGAACGGTTTCAATCTCGATCACCGGAAAATGCTGACCGGTAAAATTCACGCTGATCGTTAGCCCACTTCCATTCCGGGAGCGTGAACGGGTAGCCGGAGCCTTTGGTGCAACCGGGGGAACTGGGGCAGGTTGTGGGCGGCGTGTAGCCTCGGCTTTAGCTTTGGCGCGAGCCGCTTGTTCGGCTCGCGCTTGGATTTGTGCTTCTTCACGTTCCCGCTGGCGACGCTCTTGCTCGGTTTGGTGGTAGCGGTATAGCCCTAAGTAAACTTCGTCCGGTAGAAACTCCTCTGGCGGCATTATAATCGGATTAAACGCTGGAATAACATCGTCAAGGCCCGCTATTTCGGCTATCTGCTTGGTTTTCACTTCATCCTCTAATAACGAGGAGCGATATGTATTTGTGGCTCGTTCTTTAACTTCCATAAATGTTTTTCGTGTTTGTTCCTTGCCACAAGTTAGCGGCATAGTCTAATAAAGCCAGTACCTCATAGAACGATTGTACTAGAAAAAAGAGTTTTTGTCACTACCCTAGAGAGACAGATTCTGTATAATCTTTACTTTCGGCGAAAAGAGCCGCTGTTACCTGATGAATTATAGCTTTAACTGGCCGATTGAGCCATACCTTTATCCACGAACTTGTCCACGACTTTTTCCACTAGTATCCAGGCTGTTTTACCCCACTCATCCACAGGGTTAGGCACAAAAGAGGTTGATAACTTTAAATGAGATCAGGCCACCCAATAATTAAGGGCATAACGGGCTAAGAAAATACCGAGTAAGGGCAGATTCAAGCCTAAATAGAGGTAGTGGAAGAGGGGCCAACGCCGTCCCAACAAGGCCAGCAGTAGAAAGGCCGGGAAGATTAGCAACAGGTAACGGGGCAGACTAGCTAGGATGGAAATCCGGTTGGGCGAGAAGAGGGGTTGGGCCAAACATAACGCGAAAAAAGCTACATAACTAAGGCGTACACGCTTCCGCCAAACCGCCACTAACGCCACCACTCCCACGCCCAAAAAAGCTAGAGTAATTGGGTAATCATAGAGGATCGAGTCTAGGTCGTAGCCGGGATCGTAGTTGGGAGGCAAGAAGGTACCGGGGCTACGCTGGTTGAAGAAGTGTTCGGTAGCAAAGCCCAGCGTATTGAACGGCCAAGCAAAAAAGCGGGCGAAATTATCTTGGGCCGCTTTCACATATTGAAGCGGATCGCCAAAAGTTAGGGCGTTGATGCCCATCCAGCCTGCTAGGGCGAGGGCGGGTAGCCCAAAAGTAAAGATTCGCCAGTCCAGCCGCTTGGGATTAAAGCGAATCTGGTAAAGGTATTCTATGCCCAGTGCCGCTACTAGCAGCACACCTTGGTTCTTGCTCAGCACCGCGAGGGCCGCCAGTCCACACGCCAGCAGCCAGCGATTTTTGCGGGCCGCCCAGAAAGCCCAGACCGCCAAGGCCATAAAGAGCGACTCGGTATAAATTGCCAGCAGGAAGAAGGACATCGGGAAAGCCGCCAAATAAATCACTGAAAGGCGACTGGTCTGGTGGTCATAATCGAGTCGGGCCAACTTGTAGAGACCGAGAAAGAGAGCGAGTGTTGCCAGCGAAGAGATTACGATCCCTGAAATATTAAGGGCATCGTAGCGGGTATTGCCAAAGGCAAAAACTACTGCAACCGCCCGGATTAGATGAGGATAGAGCGGAAAAAAAGCGATATGAGCGTTGCCGGGATGAGCTATCGGAGTATAGCCTTGACTGGCAATAGTGGTGTAAAAGCCACCATCCCAGCGTGTCCAGCTTCTTATCAGCCGTTCCATCCAGATATTAGGATTGGGGATATAGTCGGGAGGTAGCGGGTTATGTTCGGAAAAGGGGATTAAGATACCAGCAAAAATCGGAATAACGAAAAGAACTAGCCGAAAAGCCAGCCATAACCTAAGCGGTTCCCCATTCTCGCTGAGCCAATTACGCAAAATAGCCCATAGACGGGCCATTTTGTGCTGTTTACCGGATTGTTCTTCTTCTAGTTGTAGGGTCAACCTCTCTTGAGCCTCTCCATGGTGGTTGCGCGGCGGAAATCGGGATTGATCCAATCGGGATTGATCCAATCGGGATTGATCCAATCGGGATT
>JACAUC010000556.1 GCA_013390945.1 Candidatus Chloroheliaceae bacterium | reverse complement strand
GTAAACTGGTTTAGCCTACCTATCAGCTTGTAAACTGGTTTCTCTTAGGCCAAGACTGTAGGATGCTGCTCCGTCAGTTGATCTTGACCCACCACCCAACTTGTGGATTAGCAAATCTTTAGTACAAAAATACCACGAAATTTGCTAACCCCACCCTTGACTTTAAAATAGAGGCGCTACAATAGAGAGAGAGGGACAATTTACCTAAACACGAGGAGGCATGTTATGGTTGATCCTGTTAAACCGAGTCCCGATAATCCGACCCTGACGACCCGGAAACCTAGCGCGAGCCGCTTGCTCCGTTTACCAAAACAGTTTATTGAAGAAGAGTTGCCGGGGATGAGCCTTGTAGAGTTAAAGATTTATCTCTATCTGCTGGTTCAGATGGATGGTCAGACGCAGTGGCTCACCTGCCAAGAGATCGAGACGGCACTCCAGATTAAAAGAACTTCGAGTGGACCAGTGTTGAGAAGACTGGAGCAGCGGGGCTTAGTCAGGATAATATATGGAAAGAGGCGCATAAAATATGTACAACCTTATCTAGGTTCCTAAAACGCTTTGGCATGACACAGGATTGTAACAAAAACCAAGGTGGTAATGTTAGCTAGATCACATTCCGCAAATAAAAAAGGCTTTATAATAAAGCCATAGGGAATGTGGTATAACTTAATTAAAAAAAAGTAATTAACTTAATATAAACCACTATAAGTTACAGGGTAATATAAAGGTAAGGAGCAGAGACATGACGACTTTTGAAAGCCTAGCATTTTATGGTACAACCCCCGATTGGAACAATTCTCCTTTTTATGGTGGCACAACTCCCGATTAGTTGAAGATAAGTATAATTTGTATCATTTTAATAAGTAGGGGTTTATTGAACAACCAACCCAGGTTACGTTGGCCCGGTTTACATAAACCCGCCGCAGGTTAATAAGTAGGGGTTTATTGAACAACCAACCCAGGTTACGTTGACCCGGTTTACATAAACCCGCCGCAGGTTGACCTTACCTTGGGTTTATGCAAAACGCGCCAAAGCGGATAGTCCCAGAGAGGGCGTATGCAATACGCGCCAAAGCGGATAGTCCCAAG
>JACAUC010000555.1 GCA_013390945.1 Candidatus Chloroheliaceae bacterium | reverse complement strand
CTAGGTCTTCAATCGTAGCCGTATCTAAAATCTTGACCAAATCTTGATCTTACGGCTCACCATAACTTGATTTTTCTCCCCCATACTAAAGCCAGAAAGACAAGAGGAAACAGTCCTCTAGAAACTAAAAATATTCAAATCTAGCTAAGACCAGTCTACAGAAAGAGGTTCAATTATGTACGCAAGATCAAAAAGGTTTATCGGACTTATCGCCCTAGTCTTGGGCTTGCTAAGTCTCGCGCTTATCTCGTCTGCTTGGGTAGGTAGTGCGGAGGCCGCCGGGCCGGGTGGTAACGGAGCCAGGGGCCAGACTACGCCGGGGACTTACCAGCAGGGAAAGGGAGCCGGAGCGGGGATGATGGCTGGACGCGGCGGTGGAGCCGGACAAGGCAGCGGAGCCGGAGCGGGAATGGGTGCCGGACGCGGCGGTGGAGCCGGACGTGGTGGCGGAGCCGGAGTGGGAATGGGAGCCGGACGCGGTGGTGGCTATGGGCTTTTGACTCCTACCGAAACTGGGCCTTTGAGTGCCGAAGCCGTCAAGGATCTGACTACGGCGATCAACGATGAGTATCATGCTCGCGCCCTTTATCAGACGGTAGTAGACAAGTTCGGTTCGCAAGTGCCTTTCGTGAACATCCTGCGGGCTGAAAATACCCACGTCGCCGCCCTAACCCGTTTGTTCACTAACCATAGCCTCGCAGTTCCAGCCGATACTTATGCCGGGAAGCTTGAGGCTCCAGCTACCTTACAGGACGCTTTCAAAGTAGCCATCCAGCACGAGACCGAGAATGCAGCTATGTACGACAGCTTCCTCAAGAACGTGCAGGAAGTGGATGTGGTCAGGGTCTTCACCCAACTAGGAACAGCTTCAAAGGCTATGCACCTCACCGCCCTCAATTATTACAGCAAGTTATAAGATTAGTGTCGGTATAGTCATCTAACTATACCGACTGCCCCAGCATGGGCTTACTCCCGTAAGCCCACGCTTTTCACTGGCCTAAATCGGCCCACTTTACGGGAGTTTTTACTAAGTACTAAGAACTAAGGCAAGGTTCATACCGGCTTTACACGCAGACTGGTCTTTAGGATGGTACT
>JACAUC010000554.1 GCA_013390945.1 Candidatus Chloroheliaceae bacterium | reverse complement strand
GGCGGACGGCTAACGTTACCTTAGCAGGCGGTCAGCACGACCCAACGATAGATGCGGGTATTTATCCTGCGACTGGGTTAGCTACTCTAGGTGACTATGTTTGGAACGATGCAAATCACGATGGTATTCAGGATGCGGGTGAAACAGGCATACCCGGCATTACTGTAACGCTCTTCAGTAGTACGGGTGCGCCGATTTCAACTACCACTACCGATGGTACGGGCTTCTACCAATTTGCGAGCCTGAATCCGGGAACCTATTCGGTCGGATTTACCGCGCCTCCGGGTTACGCCTTCAGCCCTGCTCTTTCAGGAACCAACACTTCTATAGATAGCAACGCTAATGTTACGACTGGGCGTACTGCACCTGTAACATTGGTGTCAGGTGAAAACAACCCGACAATAGATGCTGGTCTTTACACCTCAACGACACTAGCCTCGTTGGGCGATTTCGTCTGGTATGACACCAACAAGAACGGTATCCAAGATGCAGGTGAAACGGGCGTGGTAAGTGTCACCGTCACGCTCTACGATGGTGCTGGTGCAGTGTTGGGAACCACTACCACCGATGGTACAGGTTTCTACCAATTTACCAACTTGACACCGGGCCAATATTCGGTAGGTTTCACCGCCCCGGCAGGTTATATATTTAGTCCGGCGAATCAAGGCGGTAATCCGGCCTTGGATAGTAATCCCGATAACACCGGGCGGACGGCTAACGTTACCTTAGCAGGCGGACAGCATGACCCAACCGTTGACGCTGGTATCTATCCCTCCACCGGGTTAGCCTCGTTGGGCGATTTTGTTTGGAACGATCTAAATCATGATGGTATTCAGGATGCGGGTGAAACAGGCATACCCGGCATTACTGTAACGCTCTTCAGTAGTACGGGTGCGCCGATTTCAACTACCACTACCGATGGTACGGGCTTCTACCAATTTGCGAGCCTGAATCCGGGAACCTATTCGGTCGGATTTACCGCGCCTCCGGGTTACGCTTTCAGTCCGGCAGTTTCGGGTACTAATACGGCGATAGATAGTAACCCCAATGTTACGACTGGGCGTACTGCACCTGTAACATTGGTGTCAGGTGAAAACAACC
>JACAUC010000553.1 GCA_013390945.1 Candidatus Chloroheliaceae bacterium | reverse complement strand
AACCAGTTTACAGGCAGATAGGTAGGCTAAACCAGTTTACAAATAGTTTTCCATAACCACATTCTAGTCGTAAGGCCAAAATCTTGTAGGACGCTGCGCCAACTGGTTGCCGTCAGTTGATCTTGACCCACCTCCGGTCTTGTCAAATCACGAATTTGCAACAGCCTTAATTCGGTAGGGGCGTATTGCATACGCCCTCCCCAGAAATAAGGCAAACTCTTTTAACCAAACAAAAATTGAAAGACCTTTTCGCCCGTCTTTTGTTCCACCACCTCGGCATTGTTGGCCTCCTCACGGGCGAACTTGACCGCTTGCTGAAGTTTCTCCACCCGTTCGACCAATTGATTGATCCGTTTGGCCGGAAGTGCGCCGGAGAATTTCACCGTTCGCCAATAGCCCACCGTCACATCTTCATAATAGACCTCCACTTGGGCGGGGTGCTTCTCGGTGGCTTCGGCCTTGACGTGGTTGCGGGGAATCTTTTTGGTTTTGGTGGTTTGGACTGGCTCAGTCGCCCAGCAATCGGCGGACTGGTCAAAGTTCCAAGTTTCGGAAGCGTCCAAGGTGGGCAACTTGCGGACAAAAGTGTGCAGGTCTACCAATTGTTTTTCCAAGAAGAGCAGATAGGTAGCCGGAACTTGGGAGAGCAGAACTTGACCATCCACCACCACATCGGCCTTGGCCTGACAATTAGCCCAATCTTTAGTAGCCGTCACGTCAAACAATTTGGTGAGAACCTCTGCCGTTTGACGGATGATCTCTTCGGCCTTAACTTGGACTTTGGTAGCCTCGGGCGGGAGTTGCTCGCCCTCTTCGTCTTTGGGGCGATAGGTGCGGGCGATGCCGGATAAAAGCGTTGGCTTCAGGAGGGCGTGGTGCGCCTCGGTCAACTCTTGAAAGGAGCGGCTCTTTATCCCTTTTTCTACCGCGATAATTTGGTTTAAACGTGCCATTATATTATCCTTCTAAACTATAGATCTTCTAATTCGATGCCTTTAGCTTTCAGTTGGGCAACTAGTAAATCAAGCCGCTTTTCGGCTTGCTCTGAGCGTAGTCGCTCTTGCTCAAAGTACTGCCCAAATCGGGCAAATTGTTGCCACGTCT